>NZ_JBEOYR010000027.1:0-122908 GCF_040297165.1 Streptomyces sp. NPDC001851
GATGGTACTGCAGGGGGGACCCTGTGGGAGAGTAGGACGCCGCCGAACAATTCTTGGGAAAGGCCCACGCCGTATGGCGTGGGCCTTTCTGCATTCAGGGCGCCTTCCGATGCATCCCCGAAGCGCGGCGAAGCCGTAGCGGACCAGGGATCAGAGCCGGCCCGCCGCCTTAAGAGCCAGGTATGCGTCCGCCAGTGCCGGCGCCAGATCCTCCGGTGTCGCATCCACTACGGTCACTCCATGCCGACGTAGCTGCTCAGCGGTGTGCTGACGTTGGCTCTGGGCCTGAGCCGCTGCCGCGGCCTCGTACACCGCCTCCGTGCCTCCTCGTGCCTCGGCCATACGCGCGATGTGCGGGTCGGCCACCGACGCGACAAGAAGAGTGTGCCGTTGAGTGAGCTGTGGGAGTACGGGGAGCAGACCCTGTTCCACCGGGGCCGCGTCGAGTGTCGTGAGCAGCACGAGCAGCGAACGGCGGGGTGCCGTACGCAGTGCCGCCGCGGTGAGACCACGGGCGTCGGTCTCGACCAGTTCCGGTTCCAGCGATGCCATCGCGTCCACCAGGCCCGGCAGCACGTCTCCCGCCGAGCGGCCCTGGACCAGGGCCCGTACGCGGCGGTCGTACGCCAGGAGGGCCACGCGGTCGCCGGCTCGGGAGGCCAGGGCAGCGAGGAGGAGCGCCGCGTCCATGGAGGCGTCGAGGCGTGGTGCGTCGCCCACGCGCCCGGCGGAGGTGCGGCCGGTGTCCAGGACGAGCAGGATGTGCCGGTCGCGTTCCGGGCGCCAGGTGCGGACGGCGACGGCGGACTGGCGGGCGGTGGCTCGCCAGTCGATCGAGCGGGTGTCGTCTCCGGGGACGTACTCGCGCAGGCTGTCGAACTCCGTTCCCTCACCACGTGTCAGCACGCTGGTGCGGCCGTCGAGTTCACGCAATCGGGCGAGTTTCGACGGGAGATGCTTCCGGCTGGTGAACGGGGGCAGGACTCGTACCGACCAGGGCAGTTTGTGGGCGCCTTGGCGGGAGAACAGGCCGAGGGGGCCGTAGGAGCGGATCGTCACGCGGTCGGCCCGGTGGTCGCCGCGGCGGGTGGGCCGCAGTCTGGTCGTCACGCGTCTGCGTTCGCCCGGCGGGACGGTCAGTCGGTGGCGGGAGGCCTCGGTCTCGGTGCCGGGCAGCCAGCTGCTGGGCGGCCAGGCGTCCCGCAGCTGTGCCCGCAGGGTGCGGCGGGAGGGGTTGGTGATCGTGAGCGTGACGTCGGCGCTCTCGCCGAGACGGGTGGAGGTGTCGCCGGAACGGGACAGGACGAGCCGTCGTACAGGGGCGGCGAGCGCGTAGTCGCAGGCGCAGGCGAGGGCCAGCGGGCCGTTGACCGCGAGGATCCCCGTCCAGCCGGGTTCGAGGATGCCGACGGGGATCGAGCCGAGGGCCGCGAGGAGGGCGGCGCGTCCGGTGAGGGCCATCAGCGGGGGACCGGGACGTGGGCGAGGATGGCGTTGATGACGGAGTCTGCTGTCACGCCTTCCATCTCCGCCTCGGGGCGCAGCTGGACGCGGTGACGCAGGGTGGGCAGCGCGAGGGCTTTGACATCGTCGGGGATGACGTAGTCGCGACCCGTCAGCCAGGCCCAGGCGCGCGAGGTGGCCAGGAGGGCGGTGGCACCGCGCGGTGAGACACCGAGGGTGAGGGACGGCGACTCGCGGGTGGCGCGGCAGATGTCCACGACGTAGGCGGTGATCTCGGGGGACACGGTCGTCTTGGCGACGGCGGCGCGGGCGGCGTCCAGCTCGGCGGGGCCCGCGACGGGGCGTACGCCGGCGGCGCGCAGGTCGCGTGGGTTGAAGCCGGAGGCGTGGCGGGTCAGGACGTCGATCTCGTCCTGCCGGGAGGGCAGAGGGACCGTCAGTTTGAGCAGGAATCGGTCGAGTTGGGCTTCCGGCAGGGGGTAGGTGCCCTCGTACTCGACCGGGTTCTGTGTCGCGGCGACCAGGAACGGTTCGGGGAGCGGGCGGGGGGTGCCGTCGACTGTGACCTGCCGTTCCTCCATGGCTTCGAGGAGGGAGGACTGGGTCTTGGGCGGGGTGCGGTTGATTTCGTCCGCGAGGAGGAGGTTGGTGAAGACCGGGCCTTCCTGGAAGGAGAACTCGGCGGTGCGGGCGTCGTAGACGAGGGAGCCGGTGACGTCGCTCGGCATCAGGTCCGGTGTGAACTGGACGCGCTTGGTGTCGAGTTCGAGGGCGGATGCGAGGGCGCGGACGAGCAACGTTTTGGCGACTCCGGGGACTCCTTCAAGGAGAACGTGTCCGCGGCAGAGGAGGGCGACGACGAGGCCGGTCACGGCGGGGTCCTGGCCGACCACGGCTTTGGCGATCTCGGCGCGCAGGGCTTCCAGGGATGCTCGGGCGGTGCCCGCGTCCCCGGTGTTCCCGGCGTTGTCAGTGGTCGGGTCCATCATGAACGGCGTACCTCTCTTTCGAGGGCGTCGAGTTGGTCGGTCAGTGCGATGAGGGCCGCGTCGTCGGCGGGCGGCGGTCCGAAGAGGAGGGATTGCAGGGCCTGTCCGTCGCCGGAGAGATGGGCGGACAGGGCGGGGAGCAGGGCCTCGGGCGTGTGCGCTCGGGTGACGGGGACGCCGACGAGGGGGGCGAGGCGGGTGCGAGTGGCGGAGCGAAGAGCGGCGGCGGCGCGGTCGCGGGCGTTGGCCTTGCGGTAGAGGCGGGCGCGGCCTTCGGCGGTCTCGGAGGCACGGATCGCGACGGGGAGTTGTTCGGGCACGAGGGGGCCGAAGCGGCGTGCCCGCCAGAAGGCGGCGAGGACCGCTGCGACGAACAGCTGCAGGGTGCCCCAGAGCCAGCCCGAGGGGAGCAGGTCGAGGAAGTCCTTCCGGCCGTCGGGGCCGGTGGCCGAGGCATCGGAGAGCGAGGGGAGGTACCAGACCAGATGGGGGCGGGAGCCGAGGAGTTGGAGGGCGAGCGAGGCGTTGCCCTGCTTGTCGAGGCGGTCGTTGTAGAGGATGTCGGGCGCGCCGAGCACGACGGTGTCACCGCCCCGGGATGCCTCGGGGATGCGGAGCAGGGTGGCGAGGCGTGCGCTGAAGTAGCAGGAGTCGGCGTCGAGGCGGGTGGTGGTGTAGCGGATCCCGCCGGTGTCGGCGCTGCCCGCACGCCGGGCTTCGGGCAGGGTGCAGTCGGGGGCGAGTGTCGTACCGGGGCTCGTCGCGGGATCCGCGGCCACTCCCGGAACCAGCCGTTGTACGGACGGGCTGCCGGCCGCGACGAGGACGGTGCGTCCGCCGGAGGCCGCGGTGCCCTTGCGCAGCTGGTCTTGTTGACGGGGGGTCAGCAGGTCGGGTACGGCGACCAGGAGGGTGGTGTCGGGTCCTGCGGCGGCGCGTGCCGCGCCGAGCGTGGTGACCACGCGCGTGGAGACGCCCCGGTCGGAGAGGAGTTGGGCGATGGCGCGGCTGCCGTAGGGGTCGGCGGAGCGCGGGTCCAGTTCGCCGTGCCGGGCGGTGGAGCGTACGGCCGCCATGGCGACGGCCCCGGCCAGGACCAGTACGACAGCGAGCGCGATGCCTCGTGCGCGCGTCCACACCTGGCGGACGGTGGGCGCGGTGGAGGTCGTCGGCAGCGTGGCCCCGGCGGTCACTCGGCGGCCCCCTGGTGGGTGCTGTGGGCCGTGCCGGCGGTGCTGTGGGCGAGGGCGGGCCTGGTGCGTTCCAGGTCACGGTCGAGTTCGGCGATGCGGTGGTACGACTGCTCACTGGCCGTGCGTCCGCCGTATGTCACGTCGTCGAACTCGCGGGCCGCAGCGCGCAGCCGGTCCGTGTGCGCGGGCAGGGTACGGCCGGCTTCGTCGGCTGCTTCGTCGGCGGTGCGGCCGGGACGGACGTCGAGGAGGGTCCGCTCCTCCAGGGAGCGGACGATGGCCCGCATGCGTTCCTGCACGGCCTGGTTCCAGTGGCCCTGGGCGGCGTGCGCCTCGCTGGCCGCGCGGTGTTCGGCGGCGCTGCGGGGACGGTCGTCGAAGAGGACGGCGGCGGAGCTGGGTTGCCGGCGTGGGGTGCCGAGGCGCCACCACAGGGCGGCCAGGACGGCGACGACGAACAGGACGACGACGATCAGGCCGACCGTGCCGCCGGGTGTCGCCGAGGCGGCCGAGTTGAACAGCCGGTCGAGCCAGTGCCAGAACGCGTTCAGTGCGCGCTGGAACAGCCCAGGGTCGTTCTCGTGGTACATCCGCTTGGACAGCTCGCGGCGGGCCGCCTCCCGCGCGGGATCACGCGGGGTGGTCACGGGCGGCTCGTCTCCCGAACCGCCGGCTGCGCGGACGGCCGTGTCCGCAGCACGCAGCAGCCCTCGTACGACCGTTTCACCGGCGCTGGACGAGGCCGCCGCCGTGAGCACTCCCCCCGTGGGACTCACCGCATCAGCTCCCCGGGACGGGACCGGGGGCGCTGGTGCCGGGGGCCTGGACGCCGGCGGCGCGCGCCAGTTCGAGGTCGAGGGCCTCACGGCGGATGCGTTGGTCGATGTAGAGCAGCACGGTGACGCCCGCACTGATCGGCAGGGTGAGTGCGCTGCCGATCAGGGTGCCGATTGCCTGGATGACCAGGGTCGTCCAGCCGGGGTGTCCGCCGCCGGTGCCGAGCACGTCGTTGATGCCGTCGCCGCTCACCGCGACCCCGATGACGGTGAAGGGGATGGCGATGAGCGCCTGCACGATCCGGACGATGAGTCCGGTGAGCAGCAGGATGCCGAATGTGCGCCACCAGGAGCCGCGTACCAGCTTCGCGGAGCGGGTCATGGCTTTCACGATGCTCTGCCGTTCCAGCATGAGGGCGGGAGTGGACAGACAGAAGCGGACCACCAGCCACGTCGTGACGACGGCCGCTCCGAGGAGTCCCAGGGCCATCAGGCCCGCGCCCGCAACGTCGTCGCCGCTGAGGACCACGACGAGAATGCCGGGCACCGCCCCGGCGCACATGACTCCGACGACGATCAGTCCCAGCAGGAGGATCAGGCCGAACAGCCTCGGGAGCTGCGGGCGGGCGTCGCGCCAGGCCTCGCCGATGCTGACCGGCCTGCCGAGGACGGCGCGGCTGGTGATGGTCGTCAGCAGGGCGGTCGCGATGAGCATGGCGATCGTGGAGATCGCGGCGACGACGCCGGTGCCGGCCATGGCGTCGGGCAGGGCACGGAACACGTCGTCGGGGTTGGCATCGCGGCTGCCCAGTTGCATGTGTGTGAGGGCGTCGTTCAGGACGAAGCCCTGGACGAGGACGAGGGCGGTTGTCGTGAACAGAGCTACCCCGAGGGAGACGCCGAGCACCGTGCGCCAGTAGGTGCGCATGGTGGAGACGGCGCCGTCCAGGATCTCGCCGACGCCGAGCGGGCGCAGCGGGATGACACCGGGCTTGGCGGCGGGCGGGGGACCGCCCCAGCCGCCGCCCCAGGCTCCGTAGCCGCCGGGGATGCCGTAACCGCCGTAGCCGGCGGGCGGGCCTCCGTAGCCGCCGGGAGGGCCTTGGTGGCCGCCTCCGTGGCCGCCGGGGACCGGGCCCATGGGCGGGCCGCCCCAGCCCGGGCCGGGCGGCGGGGGCGGAGGGGTCTGGTTCGGGCTGGGGGCACCGGTGGGCGCGGACCACTGGCCGGGTGGCGGCTGCTCCTTGGACCACTTCACGCCTGGGCCCTGCGGGTTCGCATCCGGCTGCGGCGCGGGCGCGGTGTCGCCGGGGCGGTCGGCAGGCTCGGCGGGACCGGACGCGCCGGGTTCCCGCCCCTCGGACGACGGGGCGGATCCGGGCGAGGCCCAGCCCGGAGTGTCTGTCATCGAAGCTCCTTCTCGGTGCCCGTCCGCGGTCGCGGCGGCAGGTTGGCAGACATCGTGCCATGGGGTGGTCACCGGGGGACCGGCCGCGGTAGGCGCTGGATCCCTTCAATTGTCCGCCGGATCCGGGGCAGACTGACCGCATGGCTGATCAGCAGGCGCGAACCGACGGGGACAAGCGGCCGACCGAGATACCTGCGATCCGATGGGAGGAACCACCCGAAGGCCCGGTGCTGGTCCTGCTCGACCAGACGCGACTGCCGGCCGAGGAGGTCGAGCTGGTGTGCACGGACGCGCCGGCGCTGGTGGAGGCGATCCGTTCGCTCTCCGTGCGCGGTGCGCCGCTGCTGGGGATCGCGGGCGCGTACGGTGTCGCGCTCGCCGCCGCGCGTGGCTTCGACGTGGCCGAGGCGGCGGAGGCGCTCGCGGGCGCCCGGCCCACCGCGGTGAATCTGTCCGTCGGCGTGAGCCGGGCCCGGGCCGCGTATCAGGCGGCGCTGGCGAAGAGCGGGGATCCCACGGCGGCCGCCGCGGCGGCGCTGGCCGCGGCGCGCGCGCTGCACCGGCAGGACGCCGAGGCCAGCGCCCGGATGGCGGCGCACGGTCTGGCGCTGCTGGACGAGTTGCTGCCCGGCGGCGGGCACCGGATCCTCACCCACTGCAACTCCGGTTCGCTGGTGTCGGGCGGCGAGGGCACGGCCTTCGCGGTGGCTCTGGCGGCGCACCGCGAGGGGCGGCTGCGGCGGCTGTGGGTGGACGAAACGCGTCCGTTGCTGCAAGGTGCTCGCCTGACGGCGTACGAAGCGGCCCGCAGTGGCATGGCGTACACCTTGCTCACCGACAACGCGGCGGGTTCCCTGTTCGCGGCGGGTGAGGTGGACGCGGTGCTGATCGGGGCGGACCGGATCGCGGCCGACGGCTCGGTGGCGAACAAGGTGGGGAGCTATCCGCTCGCTGTGCTGGCGCGGTACCACCATGTGCCGTTCATCGTGGTGGCGCCGGTGACGACGGTCGACCCGGGCACCCCGGACGGGGCGTCCATCGAGGTCGAGCAGCGACCGGGATTCGAAGTGACCGAGGTCACAGCACCCCAGGTGCCGGTGACTGGAGCAGGAGGCGGGATTCCGGTGGCACCCCTGGGGACCCAGGCGTACAACCCGGCGTTCGACGTGACGCCGCCCGAGCTGGTGACGGCCATCGTCACCGAGGAGGGAGCCGTTTCACCCGTGACGGCCGAGGCTCTTGCGGAGCTGTGTGCCAGGTCACGCCAGGTAACGATTAGCTAATGGGATGATGTCGTTTATGAAGGGACGAGTCCTTGTCGTCGACGACGACACCGCACTGGCCGAGATGCTCGGGATCGTGCTGCGTGGTGAAGGTTTTGAGCCGTCTTTTGTAGCCGACGGCGACAAGGCGCTGGCCGCTTTCCGGGAGACCAAGCCCGATCTGGTGCTGCTGGACCTGATGCTGCCCGGGCGGGACGGCATCGAGGTGTGCCGGCTGATCCGGGCGGAGTCCGGGGTGCCGATCGTGATGCTCACGGCGAAGAGCGACACCGTCGACGTGGTCGTGGGCCTGGAGTCGGGCGCCGACGACTACATCGTCAAGCCGTTCAAGCCGAAGGAGCTGGTCGCCCGGATCCGGGCGCGGCTGCGGCGGTCGGAGGAGCCGGCGCCGGAGCAGCTGACCATAGGTGACCTGGTCATCGACGTGGCCGGGCACTCGGTGAAGCGGGACGGGCAGTCGATCGCGCTGACCCCGCTGGAGTTCGACCTGCTGGTCGCGCTCGCCCGCAAGCCGTGGCAGGTGTTCACGCGTGAGGTGCTGCTGGAGCAGGTGTGGGGCTACCGGCACGCTGCCGACACGCGGCTCGTCAACGTGCACGTCCAGCGGCTGCGTTCCAAGGTCGAGAAGGACCCGGAGCGGCCGGAGATCGTGGTGACCGTCCGTGGTGTCGGTTACAAGGCCGGGCCGAGCTGACATGTCCGGGGACAGCGCCGCTTCGGCTCCCGGCCGGTCCGGGGCCCGTCCGGGGCGGCCTGTCGGCCGGTCGGCGGGTGCGCGGCTGAGGGGTCTCTTCGAGGGCGGGCTGCTGGAGGGCGGAGTCCAGGGCAGCCCGGTCATCAGGCTGTTCCTGCGCTGGGTGCGCCGTCCGCTGCTGCCGGTGATGCGGCTGTGGCGGCGCAACATCCAGCTGCGGGTCGTCGCCACGACGCTGGTGATGTCGCTGGGCGTGGTTCTGCTGCTGGGCTTCGTCGTGATCGGGCAGGTGCGCAACGGCCTGCTGGACGCGAAGGTGAAGGCCTCGCAGAGCCAGGCCACGGGCGGCTTCGCGGTGGCCAAGCAGAGGGCCGACGAGGCGGCCAGTGGCGCCGCCACCGGCGCCGGTGCCGGTGCGGCCGCCGGGACGGGCACCGCCGACGGCACGGCGACCGTCGACGGCCGGCAGTCGCAGAACGTCATCCAGTGGATGAGTGACCTCGTGGAGTCGCTGTCCAGCGGCGGCGCGGGCGCCTTCGACGTCGTCACGCTGCCGGTCGGCGACGACAGCGGCGGCGGCCGCAGCCCGCGCGGTTCCGGGAACGTCAACCCGACCTCCAGCGTGCCCGCCGACCTGCGCGAGAGGGTCAACGGCAATATGACGGCCGCCCAGAGCTACACCCGGATCGTGTACTCCAACGGCAAGGAGTCGCAGCCGGCGCTGGTCATCGGCAAGCAGGTCAACGACCCCAACGGGCGGCCGTACGAGCTGTACTACCTCTTCCCGCTCACGCAGGAGGAGAAGTCCCTGAGCCTGGTCAAGGGCACGCTCGCGACCGCCGGGCTGTTCGTCGTCGTGCTGCTGGGCGCCATCGCCTGGCTGGTGGTGCGGCAGGTCGTCACACCGGTGCGGATGGCTGCCGGGATCGCGGAGCGGCTGTCCGCCGGGCGGCTGCAGGAGCGGATGAAGGTCACCGGCGAGGACGACATCGCGCGTCTGGGCGAGGCCTTCAACAAGATGGCGCAGAACCTCCAGGTGAAGATCCAGCAGCTGGAGGACCTGTCGCGGATGCAGCGCCGGTTCGTGTCGGACGTCTCGCACGAGCTGCGGACCCCGCTGACGACCGTCCGCATGGCCGCCGACGTCATCCATGAGGCGCGCGAGGACTTCGACCCGGTGACCGCGCGGTCGGCCGAGCTGCTCGCCGACCAGCTGGACCGGTTCGAGTCACTGCTCGCGGACCTGCTGGAGATCAGCCGCTTCGACGCGGGGGCGGCGGCGCTGGAGGCCGAGCCGATAGACCTGCGGGACGTCGTCCGGCGTGTGGTCAGCGGCGCCGAGCCGCTCGCCGAGCGCAAGGGCACGCGTCTGCGCGTGGTCGGTGATCAGCAGCCTGTCGTCGCCGAGGCCGACGCCCGCCGGGTGGAGCGCGTGCTGCGCAACCTCGTCGTCAACGCCGTCGAGCACGGCGAGGGCAAGGACGTCGTCGTCAGGCTCGCCGCGGCCGGTGGCGCGGTCGCCGTCGCGGTGCGCGACTACGGCGTGGGGCTCAAGCCGGGTGAGGCGACGCGTGTCTTCAGCCGCTTCTGGCGGGCGGACCCGGCACGCGCGCGTACCACCGGCGGTACGGGCCTCGGGCTGTCGATCGCCCTGGAGGACGCGCGGCTGCACGGCGGCTGGCTGCAGGCCTGGGGTGAGCCGGGCGGGGGTTCCCAGTTCCGGCTGACGCTGCCCCGGACCGCGGACGAACCGCTGCGGGGCTCGCCGATACCGCTGGAGCCCAAGGACTCGCGTCGCAACCGCGGTCTCGATGCCGCCGGGCTGCCCGGCGGAGGCGAGGAGAAGCGGGCGACCGTCCCGGTGCAGCAGGGTGGCACCCAGGCTCCGCCGCTGCCGCCGCGCGCCCCGATCGCGCCGCGGCTGGTCGCCACCGACCCGGCCGCGCTGCCGGGCAACGGCAACGGTGCGCGCGTGGTGCCCCGGCCCGCCGGCGGCACGCAGCCCGCGGACGGCAGGTCCGCCACACCTCCGGCGCCCGACACGGGCGCGGTCCGGCCGGAAGCGGCCCAGGCGGAGGACTCGACCGAGCCAGGGGAGGCATTTCGTGGGCGTTGACCGCACGGGGGGCGCCCGGTCCGGGCCGGGACGCGCGGTGGCCTGCGCCGCCTTGGGTGCCGTACTGCTGGCAGGCTGCGCCTCGATGCCCGACAGTGGTGACCTTCGGAACGTGGAGTCCACACCGCGGCAGGACACCCGGGTCCGGGTGTTCGCCATGCCGCCGGCCGAGGGTGCCGGGCCCGCCGAGATCATGCAGGGCTTCCTGGAAGCGCTGACCAGCGACGACCCGGACTACGACACGGCCCGCAAGTATCTGTCGTCCGACGCGGCGCGCCGCTGGCGGCCGGAGCGGTCGACGACGGTCCTCGCGGGCGGCCCGAGCATCGAGCCGGACTGCCGGGCGGGTGCGGAGCCGACCAGCAGCGTCACCTGTGTGCTGGCGGGCAGCCGGGTCGCGACCGTGGACGCGCGGCTGGCGTACGAGCCGGCCGGCGGCGCTTACCGCAAGAAGGTCCACCTCACGCGGAACCCCAAGGACGGCCAGTGGCGGATCGACGGGCTGCCCGACGGTGTCGTCATGGGCAAGTCGGACTTCCAGCGCAACTACACGTCCGTCGACAAGTACTACTTCGCCTCCGACACCACGGTCGGGTCGACGGGGCAGCCGGTGGCGGTCGCCGACCCGGTGTTCGTGCGCGGCAAGGTGGACCCGATGACGCAGATGGTCCGCTCGCTGATCGGCGGCGCCTCCCGCTGGCTCGGGCCGGTCGTCAGGTCCAGCTTCCCGACCGGTACGGCCCTGCAGAAGGACGTGTCGGGTCTGGCGCCGGACGACCAGAACAGGCTGACGGTGCCGCTGAACCTCAAGGCGTCCCAGGTCGCGGCGCGTCAGTGCACCGAGATGGCGACGCAGGTGCTGTTCACACTGCGGAACCTGGCGCCGACGCTGGAGTCCGTGCAGCTGCAGGGCGTCGGCGGGCACCGGCTGTGCGATCTGAGCGAGGAGCGCGCCGAGGCCGTCGCGTGGCGGGGGTCGGCCAAGAGCCCCGAGAACCTGTACTTCCTCGACGGCAAGCACCGGCTGGTGCGGATACCGACGGGAAGCACGAGCACCAACGCCGTTCCGGTGCCGGGTCCGCTGGGCGAGGGCGAGAAGGCGCTCGATTCGGTGGCGGTGTCGCGGGACGAGCACACCGCGGCCGGCGTCGGCGACCAGGGCAGGTCGCTGTACGTGACGTCGCTGGCGTCGGGCGGTTCGCTCGGGGACGCGCTGGTGACCAGCCAGGGTCCGGCCCCGGCCGACCGGCTGTCGACACCGAGCTGGGACGCCCGTGGCGACCTGTGGGTGGCCGACCGCGACCCGCACCACCGGCGGCTGTACCTCATGGAGCAGGGCGGCACCAAACCGCGGGAGGTCGCGGTCCCGGGCCTGTCCGGCCAGATCCTGGACGTGCGGGTCGCCGCCGACGGGGCGCGGATCGCGCTCGTCGTGAAGAACGGCGACAAGCGGTCCCTGCTCATCGGCCGGATCCAGCGCGACGACGGGACCGGGCAGGGTACGTCGGTCGTCGGACTGCGGTCGGCCGCACCCGACCTGGAGCAGGTCAGCGCCCTGTCGTGGGCCGGGGACAGCAGGCTGCTCGTCGTCGGGCGGGAGCAGGGCGGCGTGCTGCAGATGCGGTACGTCCAGGTCGACGGCTCCACGCTCGACGGGCCGGCGCCGGGGGCGCTCACCGGCGTGAAGTCGATCGCCGCGTCCGAGGACGAGCGGGTGCCGCTGGTGGCCTACTCGGAGGACGACGGGATCGTGCGGCTGCCGTCCGGGGTGCAGTGGCAGAAGGTGGACAAGGACGGGTCGGCACCGGTCTATCCGGGCTGAGTACCGCGCTGCGCACCGCCCGTTCCCCCGTGTGGGTGATGGGCGGTGTGCGGTTTTCCGGGTTGTCCACAGGTGGTTGTCCACAGGGGTGGCCGGGCGGCTTCGGTGTTGGCACAGTGGTGGACATGCGGGTGTGGTGGCGAGACCTCACCGACCTGGTGCTGCCGGCCGAGTGCGCGGGCTGCGGGGCACCTCGTACGGTGCTCTGTCCGCGCTGCCGGGCCGCGCTGTGCGGTCGCGTGCCGCGGCGGGTACGGCCGGTGCCGGAGCCGGCCGGGCTGCCGGTCGTGCATGCGGCGGCTCCGTACGCGCAGGAGGTGCGCACGCTTCTCCTGGCCCACAAGGAGCGGGGCGCGCTGGCCCTCACGGGAGAGCTGGGCAACGCTCTGGCGGCAGCGGTGCGGGCGGGGCTCGGCGGGGGCGGTGCCGATGCGGGCGCCGGGGGATTCGGGACCGTGCTGCTCGTCCCCGTGCCCTCCGCCCGGTGGGCCGTTCGGGCACGTGGGCATGATCCGGTGCGGCGGATGGCGCTCGCGGCGGCCGGGGAGCTGCGGCGCACCGGGACGCCGGCCAGGGTGGCCGCAGTGCTGCGCCAGCGGCGGCCGGTGGCGGACCAGGCCGGTCTCGACGCACGGGGGCGCCTTGCGAATCTCGCGGGTGCGCTGGAGGTGACGACGGGCGGCGGCCGGCTGCTCGGGGCGGGACACGTCGTGCTCGTCGACGACCTGATCACGACGGGCGCCAGCCTCGCGGAGGCGGCACGGGCCGTCCGGGACGTGGCAGAGGAGCGAAGTGGAGTGAGAACGACCGTGTACGGGGCCGTAACTCGGGAAGGAAGGGATGAACAACGGATCGGAGCACGGACGGAGCGTGAGAAGTGGGTGCACGGTGCACCGGAAAAGGCGTCGTCGAACGCCCTCGGGCATGCGCTCCGCGCGGCCGTGATCGCCGCTCCGCAGGATTCTTTCGAAATGAACAGGAACTGACCGTCGGCTTGCATCGTTGCAGGTAGTGACAGGGGTAATTCACCTGAACGGAGGTACGCCGGAGTAGAGGGTGACGACATCCGTCCGGGCGAGATATGTTCGGTTGTGAGGAAAGGCGCAGGCCACACCTCTCATATCGGAATGCCGTGCCACGGGTTTTCCGCAATCACCCGTGCTGGTGGGGTGGAGATCTCGCCCATGGGGGAGGAGGAGGTGGAAGTCACCGAGTCCGAGGTCCGGTGGTCACCGGGCCTGGTGCGAAAGGGAGAAGCTCCGCCGACCGAGCGGAGCGATCCGGGAACGGAGTTCTGCGTGGACATCGTCGTCAAGGGCCGCAAGACCGAGGTGCCCGAGCGGTTCCGCAAGCACGTGGCCGAGAAGCTGAAGCTGGAGAAGATCCAGAGGCTCGATGCCAAGGTGATCAGCCTCGACGTCGAGGTGTCCAAGGAGCCGAACCCCCGACAGGCCGACCGTTGCGATCGAGTGGAGATCACGCTCCGCTCCCGCGGTCCGGTGATCCGGGCGGAAGCAGCGGCCAGCGATCCGTACGCGGCACTCGACCTGGCGGCGGAGAAGCTGGACGCCCGGCTGCGCAAGCAGCACGACAAGCGTTTCTCGCGCCGAGGCGCACGCCGGATCCCGGCGGCCGAGGTTGCCGACCACGTCCCGGGCGCGGCGACGCTGAACGGCAACGGCCTTCCCGTCCACGAGGAAGAGACGGAGGGGGTGCCGACGAAGAAGATCGGCTCGCTGGAGGTCAAGGGTGAAGGTCCCCTCGTCGTCCGCGAGAAGACCCACGTCGCCTCCCCGATGAGCCTCGACCAGGCCCTCTACGAGATGGAGCTGGTCGGCCACGACTTCTACTTGTTCGTCGACGCGGAGACGAAGGAACCGAGCGTCGTCTACCGGCGACACGCCTACGACTACGGCGTGATCCACCTCAGCACGGACCCGATGGTCGCCGAGGCGCAGACCCCCGCGGCGGGTGGCACGCTGGGCGGCTGACATCCGGCCCACGCCGGTTTGGTGCCCCTGGAAGCGCGTGTGCGCCCCCAGGGGCACCTGTGTGCGACCACTTCACGCCCCGCACGTCACCTCTGTGTCGCCCGGGCATGAAATCATGGCCGGACCGGCCCAACCGGTGGGCCGCTGCCTTGGGTTGGCGATGGCACAGGATCACGGGCCACAGCCTCAGGGGGAGGAACGATGGCGGACACCTTCGGACCGATGCGGGACGAGGACGGCGAGGAGGGTGTCAGCGGCATGCGGCCGGACGCGGGCGCTTTGCGCGCGGAGCCGATCAGAGTCCTGGTCGTGGACGATCACGCCCTCTTCCGGCGCGGCCTGGAGATCGTGCTCGCGGCCGAGGAGGACATCCAGGTCGTCGGCGAGGCCGGCGACGGCGCCGAGGCCGTGGACAAGGCCGCCGACCTGCTGCCCGACATCGTGCTGATGGACGTCCGCATGCCCAAGCGCGGCGGGATCGAGGCCTGCACCTCCATCAAGGAGGTCGCCCCCAGTGCGAAGATCATCATGCTGACGATCAGCGACGAGGAGGCCGACCTCTACGACGCGATCAAGGCGGGCGCGACCGGATACCTCCTGAAGGAGATCTCCACGGACGAGGTGGCCACCGCCATTCGCGCGGTGGCCGACGGGCAGTCGCAGATCAGCCCGTCCATGGCGTCCAAGCTCCTCACCGAGTTCAAGTCGATGATCCAGCGCACCGACGAACGCCGGCTGGTGCCCGCGCCGCGGCTGACCGACCGGGAGCTGGAGGTCCTCAAGCTCGTCGCCACCGGGATGAACAACCGGGACATCGCCAAGGAACTGTTCATCTCGGAGAACACCGTGAAGAACCATGTCCGCAACATCCTGGAGAAGCTCCAGCTGCACTCCAGGATGGAAGCCGTGGTCTACGCGATGCGGGAGAAGATCCTCGAAATCCGCTAGCGGTAGCGCGTGCGCTAGGCCAGAGTGCGGGCGAGTTCCCTCGTCAGGGGCTCACGCAGACCGGGTGCGTCCACCCGCTCCACCCGGACGTCCGTGCAGTCCACCCAGGTCGCCGCCTCGATCAGGGCCTGGGCGACCGCCGGAACCGCCTTCGGGCCGTCCAGGGTGACCTGCTTGGCCACCAGCGTGCGGCCCTCGCGGGCCGGGTCGACCCGGCCGACCAGCCGGCCGCCCGCGAGCACCGGCATCGCGAAGTAGCCGTGGACCCGCTTCGGCTTGGGCACGTACGCCTCCAGGCGGTGGGTGAAGCCGAAGATGCGCTCCGTGCGCGCCCGCTCCCAGATCAGCGAGTCGAACGGCGACAGCAGCGTGGTCCGGTGACGCCCGCGCGGCGCCGTGGCCAGGGCCGCCGGGTCCGCCCAGGCCGGCTTCCCCCAGCCCTCGACCTCGACCGGAACCAGCCCCGAGTCGGCGATGACCGCGTCGACCTGTTCCCCCTTGAGGCGGTGGTAGTCGGCGATGTCCGCGCGCGTGCCGACGCCGAGGGACTCGCCGGCCAGCCGCACCAGGCGGCGCAGGCACTCACCGTCGTCCAGCTCGTCATGCAGCAGCGTGTCCGGGACGGCGCGCTCGGCGAGGTCGTACACCCGCTTCCAGCCGCGCCGCTCGACGCACACCACCTCGCCGTACATCAGCGCGCGCTCCACGGCGACCTTGGTACCGGACCAGTCCCACCACTCGTTCGTCTTCTTCGCGCCGCCCAGCTCCGTGGAGGTCAGCGGGCCCTCCGCGCGCAGTTGCTTGATGACCTGGTCGTAGACGCCCTCGGGCAGCTGGTGGTTCCAGTGCGGGCGGTCCCGGTAGGCGCGGCGGCGGAAGGCGAAGTGCGGCCACTCCTCGATGGGCAGGATGCACGCCGCGTGCGACCAGTACTCGAAGGCGTGCGGGCGCGCCGGCGACACGCCCGTGGACGCGCCGTTCCAGTAGGCCGCCTCGACCGCCTTGCGGCCGACCGCGCCGAGCCGGGCGTAGGGCACGAGTTCATGGGAGCGGGCGAGGACCGAGATCGTGTCGAGCTGGACCGCGCCGAGATGGCGCAGCACTCCGCGGACGCCGGCCCGCCGGTCGGGCGCGCCGAGGAAGCCCTGGGCCCGCAGGGCGATACGGCGGGCGTCGTCCGCGGTGAGGGTGGTGGTCGGGCGCGGCAGGGTCGTCATGCCCCGGACGATAGAGGGTGCCACTGACAGTCCCGGCTGACCTGCGGTTTCACTCGGCACGGGCGGGCAGGTACGGCGCCGTGGACGGCAGGCCCAGGTCCGAGGGGAGCAGGGAACCGACCCAGCAGTCCCGGCGTACTCCCTTGTTGTTGATCGCGGAGCGAAGGGTGCCCTCGATGGTGAAACCCGCGCGTTCGGCCACCGCGCGGGAGGCGTGGTTGCCGACCTCGGCACGCCACTCGACCCGGTCGACGCCGACCTCGGTGAAGATCCAGCGGCAGGCGGTGAGCGTCGCCTCGGTGACGTACCCCTGGCCGCGATGCTCCTTGGCCGCCCAGAAGCCGACCTCCGCCACGCCGAGGGAGCGCATGGTGAGACTGAGCATGCCGGCGAGTTCCCCGCGGGTGAGGAAGACACCGAAGGTGAACATCGAACCCTCTGCCCAGCCGTCGGGGACCAGCTGCTCGGTGAAGCCGCTCGCGTGCTCGGGCAGATACGGCGACGGCACGGTGGTCCAGCGCTGGATGCCGGGGTCCTGCGCGGCGTCGTACACCGCCCGGGTGTCGTGCGGGCCTACCGTGCGCAGGACCAGGCGGTCCGTGGTGAGTGTGACGGGTTCCATCGGCCGATTGTGCTCGGCGTCCCGCGGCCGGGCCATCGGTTTTCGCCATGCGTGAGCACGCGATCACAGTTCGCGCAATTCCTCGCGCCGATGCGGCACTATCGCCGTGGCCCGTCCGTTGTCCCGGGTGAAGCAGCCGTCGGGCCGCCAGGCCTCCCGGCCCAGCCGGGTCCTCGCATACGATGGCCGTTGCTCAGTACGTCAAATGGAAACCGACCCTCCCAGGCCCGACCGGCAAGGAGACAAACCCCCGTGTCCGTCCTCTCGAAGATCATGCGTGCAGGCGAAGGCAAGATCCTGCGCAAGCTGCACCGCATCGCGGACCAGGTCAACTCCATCGAAGAGGACTTCGTCGACCTCTCCGACGCCGAGCTGCGAGCCCTCACCGAGGAGTACAAGCAGCGCTACGCCGATGGTGAGAGCCTGGACGACCTGCTCCCCGAGGCGTTCGCCACCGTCCGTGAGGCCGCCAAGCGCGTCCTCGGCCAGCGCCACTACGACGTGCAGCTGATGGGTGGCGCCGCCCTCCACCTCGGCTACGTCGCCGAGATGAAGACCGGTGAGGGCAAGACCCTCGTCGGCACGCTGCCCGCGTATCTGAACGCCCTGTCCGGAGACGGCGTCCACATCGTCACGGTCAACGACTACCTGGCCGAGCGCGACTCGGAGATGATGGGCCGCGTCCACAAGTTCCTGGGCCTGGACGTCGGCTGCATCCTCGCCAACATGACGCCGGCCCAGCGCCGCGAGCAGTACGCGTGCGACATCACCTACGGCACGAACAACGAGTTCGGCTTCGACTACCTGCGCGACAACATGGCGTGGTCGAAGGACGAGCTGGTGCAGCGCGGCCACAACTTCGCGATCGTCGACGAGGTCGACTCCATCCTGGTCGACGAGGCCCGTACGCCGCTGATCATCTCCGGGCCGGCCGACCAGGCCACCAAGTGGTACGGCGACTTCGCCAAGCTCGTCACGCGCCTGAAGAAGGGTGAGGCGGGCAACCCCCTCAAGGGCATCGAGGAGACCGGCGACTACGACGTCGACGAGAAGAAGCGCACGGTCGCCATCCACGAGTCGGGCGTCTCCAAGGTCGAGGACTGGCTGGGCATCGACAACCTCTACGAGTCGGTGAACACCCCGCTCGTGGGCTACCTGAACAACGCCATCAAGGCCAAGGAGCTCTTCAAGCGCGACAAGGACTACGTCGTCATCGACGGCGAGGTCATGATCGTCGACGAGCACACCGGCCGTATCCTCGCCGGCCGCCGCTACAACGAGGGCATGCACCAGGCGATCGAGGCGAAGGAAGGGGTGGACATCAAGGACGAGAACCAGACACTCGCCACGATCACCCTGCAGAACTTCTTCCGCCTCTACAACAAGCTCTCCGGCATGACCGGTACGGCGATGACCGAGGCCGCCGAGTTCCACCAGATCTACAAGCTCGGCGTGGTCCCGATCCCGACCAACAGGCCGATGATCCGCAAGGACCAGTCAGACCTGATCTACCGCACCGAGGTCGCCAAGTTCGAGGCGGTCGTCGACGACATCGCCGAGAAGCACGAGAAGGGCCAGCCGATCCTCGTCGGCACGACGTCCGTCGAGAAGTCGGAGTACCTCTCGCAGCAGCTCTCCAAGCGCGGCATCCAGCACGAGGTGCTCAACGCCAAGCACCACGAGCGCGAGGCGTCGATCGTCGCCCAGGCCGGCCGCAAGGGCGCGGTGACCGTGGCCACCAACATGGCCGGCCGAGGTACGGACATCAAGCTCGGCGGCAACCCCGAGGACCTCGCCGAGGCCGAGCTGCGCCAGCGCGGCCTCGACCCGGAGGAGCACATCGAGGAGTGGGCGCACGCCCTGCCCGCCGCCCTGGAGAAGGCCGAACAGGCCGTCAAGGCGGAGAAGGAGGAGGTCGAGCAGCTCGGCGGCCTCTACGTGCTGGGCACCGAGCGGCACGAGTCGCGGCGCATCGACAACCAGCTGCGCGGTCGTTCCGGCCGTCAGGGCGACCCCGGCGAGTCCCGCTTCTACCTCTCGCTCGGCGACGACCTGATGCGCCTGTTCAAGGCCCAGATGGTGGAGCGCGTGATGGCCATGGCCAACGTGCCGGACGACGTGCCGATCGAGAACAAGATGGTCACGCGCGCGATCGCGTCCGCGCAGTCGCAGGTCGAGCAGCAGAACTTCGAGACCCGTAAGAACGTCCTGAAGTACGACGAGGTGCTCAACCGGCAGCGCGAGGTCATCTACGGCGAGCGCCGGCGCGTGCTGGAGGGCGAGGATCTGCACGAGCAGGTCCAGCACTTCATGGACGACACGATCGACGCGTACGTCGCCGCGGAGACCGCCGAGGGCTTCCCGGAGGACTGGGACCTGGACCGGCTGTGGGGTGCCTTCCGGCAGCTGTACCCGGTGAAGGTCACCGTCGAGGAGCTGGAGGAGGCCGCCGGCGACCGGGCGGGTCTCACCGCGGAGTTCATCTCCGAGTCCATCAAGGAGGACATCCACGAGCAGTACGAGGCCCGGGAGGCGCAGCTCGGCTCCGAGATCATGCGTGAGCTGGAGCGCCGGGTCGTGCTGTCGGTCCTCGACCGCAAGTGGCGTGAGCACCTCTACGAGATGGACTACCTCCAGGAGGGCATCGGCCTGCGCGCGATGGCGCAGAAGGACCCGCTGGTCGAGTACCAGCGCGAGGGCTTCGACATGTTCACCGCGATGATGGACGGCATCAAGGAGGAGTCCGTCGGCTACCTGTTCAACCTGGAGGTCCAGGTGGAGCAGCAGGTCGAGGAGGTCCCGGTCGAGGAAGCCGAGCCGGTCGGCGAGGGCGTCCACGACACGGTTCCGGCGCAGGCCGGGGCGCGTCCGGAGATCCGCGCGAAGGGGCTGGACGTTCCGCAGCGGCGGGATCTGCACTTCTCGGCGCCGACCGTGGACGGTGAGGGCGGCATCCTGGAGCGCGACCTTGAGGACGACGAGCCGGTGCGGTCGGAGTCGGACGGGCTGACTCGTGCCGAGCGGCGGCGGCAGGCCAAGGGCGGGCGGCGCCGCAAGAAGTAGCAGTTCGCCCGCGGCACGGTGACCGTTGAGATGGGCCGGGTTCCTTCGGGGACCCGGCCCATCTGCGTGGTGTGGTGGTCGTCAGCGGTGGGAGCCGGCTTCCACCGCTGTGCAGCGCCAGCGGAGGTCCTGGCCGAGTTCCAGGCGGAAGGCCAGGGCGCGGAGCCGGTCGCCGGCGGCGATGCGGGCGAAGACCTCCAGGGCACCGTCGCGGGGGACGTAGTAGCCGATGTCGTGCACGCGGGGGAGGGAGCCCCGGGTGCGCAGGGGCCTGCGTTCGGCGAGGCGGACCAGGTCGTCGTAGGCGCGGCCCGCGGTGTGGCGGAGCATCCAGTGGACGGGCCGCTGACCGCTCAGGACGGCCAGCAGGCGGTCGGCGAAGAGGTCGGTGGGGCGGGGCTGCCCTGCGGCCGTCCTGGGCGTTGTACGGGCCGTTTCGGTCGAACCCGGCAGCCGGGTGGGCGATGGCTCCTGGGCCTTGGCCGGGCGGGTGCGGGCCGGTTGCGGGGCGGTGGCCGGCTGGTGGGCCGTTGGACGGTGGGGCGGGATCCTGGGCGGGGCTCCTGCCGGGCGGCGGGTGTCGTGGCGGGTGGGCGGGCGGTGGCGCGGTCGGGGCTGGGAGGTGCGGTTCGTCGCCTTGTCCCTGGTGCGGCTCATGACCTTGTTCATGAAGTCCCCGTTCGGCGGGCCCGATTGATACCGGGCGGTAACTCGCTGGTGGGGATCTTGTACGGGGACCGGGAGCGGGCTGGCAAGGACGGCGGGGAGAGCTCGGGAGGCGTGGAGAGGTTCACCTATCCGGGGGACGCGGGGCGGGTCGATCGCCGGGATACGGCGGGTGCTCCGGGTGAATTCACGGCCCGGGGTCGACGGCTTCCGGGGCGCGGGCACAGACCCGAAAGGGGACGGGCGCACGTATCCTGAAGGCCCTCCGGGAGACGCGGCAGCCGCCCTTCCCGGGGCCCCAGCGGAGCCTTTGAGCAGGAAAGAGCGGCCAGCATGCGCGTCTACGTCCCCCTGACCCTCCCCGGTCTCGCCGAGGCGCACACGACGGGTGAGCTGGGGAGCGGCCCCTTCGTCGCGTATGCGGTGACGCCCGGGTTGCGCGAGTGGTACCTCTCCGAGGACATCGAGGAGTTGGAGTACGCGGCGCTCAGCCGGGCCGCGCTGGCCTCGCTGCGGCTGCTCGCCGCGGACCCCGCTGCGGTACGGCGCCGGGTGGTGGTCGCCGTGGACGTGGCCGACGGCGTCGCGAGCGCCGACCCCGACCGCGGGCTCGACCCGACCGCTCTGGGCGAGGTGACGGTGACGGCGACCGTGCCGCTCGCCAAGGCGGCCTCGGTGCATGTCGACGCCGCTGACGCGGAGCGGGACGTGGCCGCGGCGGCGGAGGCGCTGGAGGCGGCCGACGGCGGGGACGACGACGCGCAGTTCGTCGTGGACGGAGCGGACGACCACGAGCTGCTGTGGTACGCCACCCAGGAGATCCCCAACCTGGTCGAACTGGCCTGACCTGGCCGTATCCGCTCGCAGCGGTCGTTGTCAGTGGGGCCGGGTACGGTCTTTGACATGGGGATGCAGGCAAGCGCGCACATCGTCTGGGACTGGAACGGCACGCTGTTCCACGACAATGACGCGATCATCGGGGCGACGAACGCGGCCTTCGCCGAGCTGGGGCTGGCGCCGATCACGCTGGAGCAGTACCGGTCGCTGTACTGCGTGCCGGTGCCGAAGTTCTACGAGCGGCTGATCGGCCGGCTGCCGACCGATGCCGAGTGGGAGCTGATGGACGGGGTCTTCCACCGGTACTACGCCGAGCACCGGGTGCGGTGCGGTCTGGCCGAGGGGGCGGCGGACCTGCTCGCGGGGTGGCGTTCGGCGGGGCGCAGCCAGTCGCTCCTGAGCATGTACGTGCACGAGGAGCTGGTGCCCCTCGTGCGGGGATTCGGCATTGAGCCGCATTTCCTGCGGGTCGACGGGCGTACGGGGCCGTCCGGGGGCAGCAAGGCCGAGCACATGGTGCGGCATCTGGAGGCGCTGAACGGGGTGGTGGAGCCCGCGCGGACCGTGGTGATCGGGGATGCGGCGGATGACGCGGTCGCGGCGGGGCGTGCCGGGGCCCGGGCCGTGCTGTACACCGGGGGCTCGCACAGCCGGGCCAGTCTGGAGGAGGCGGGGGTGCCGGTGGTGGACACGCTGGCCGAGGCGGTGGAGGAAGCGGAGCGAATAGCGGCGTAGCCGCGGTGCCGGGTTCCTGGTGACCGCTTCCGGTGCCCTTGCTGCGGCTGCTGCGGCTGCTGTGGGGGCGGGGTGGCGGGACTCCGCCCGCCGCCACAGCCCTCAGCTCACCGGTGCCTTCGAGCGCAGCACCCTGAGGAACTCCCGCATCCAGGCCGGGTGGTCCGGCCAGGCCCGGGAGGAGACCAGGGTGCCGTCGACCACGGCCTCGGTGTCCTGGAAGCCCGCTCCGGCCGCCTGCATGTCCGGTTCGAGCGCGGGGTAGGCCGTGACCCGGCGGCCCCGCAGGCTGTCGATCGCCGCGGTGAGCAGCGGGCCGTGGCAGATCTGGGCGACCGGCTTGTCGGAGTCGAAGAAGGCCTTGAGGATCTTGCGGAGTTCGGGGTCGTTGCGCAGGTACTCGGGGGCCCGGCCGCCGGGGATGACGACGGCCGCGTACTCGCCGGGGTCCACGTCGGCGAAGGCCAGGTCGGCGGGCCAGGTGTAGCCGGGCTTCTCGGTGTAGGTGTCGTAGCCGGGTTCGAAGTCGTGGACGACGAAGCGGAGCGTCTTGCGGGAGGGGGCCGCGATATGGACGTCGTAGCCTTCCTCGCGCAGGCGCTGGTACGGGTAGAGGACTTCCAGGGACTCCGCCGCGTCGCCGGTGACGATCAGGATCTTCGCGGGCATGTCGGCTCCTCCGGGTACTCCGGTGTTCCGGTACTCCTGGGCGGGACGCACTGTCCCTGGGCAAGGTGCCAACACCGGGCGGGCTTGCCAAGGGGGCCGTCGCGGTTCGGTGCGGCCTCGGGGCCCTGCCGGATGTCGGGGTGCCCTGTTCTCAGGGTGCGGTCGGGGCTCTCCCGGCGCGACCGGACCGGGCCGCCCGCCCCTGCGGCCCGCGCCCCTCTGGTCCCGGGGGCCGCACCCGGCCGAATACGTCACCGCCTCCCCGTCGACCGCTGTGCAGAACGTCAAACTTCACCCCTCGGTTTTGTACACATACGGCTCATGACGGGTCCGGGGTGAGGAGCGATAGCCTTGTGGCGTGATCAGCGCGATATCTCGCGGGGGCGATCCTGCCCCTGCCCTGCGCCCGGGTTGCACGGAACACCTCCGTGACCGGGCGGCGGTCGCTGGTCTTCGCGGGCGGGACGGGGCCGCAGGAGCCCCCGGGACGCCGAGGACACCCCTGGACACGGCGGCGCCGAGAGCAGCGTCACACCCCACGGGCGCGTCGAGAATGGCCGAATTCCCCCCGCGCATCTCACCTCGCGGCATAGCGTCGATGCGGACCGGACACCCCGGGCCGTGGCGTCGAGCCGGAGGGGAAGAGACCGTACTTCCTTCTACGTCACGCAACGGCGCGCGACAGGAGTCAGAGGACAATGCAGACCAAGCTGGACGAAGCCAAGGCCGAGCTGCTCGAAAGGGCCGCCCGGGTAGCTGAGAACAGCCCGGTCGGGGGGCACCTTCCGACCGGGACCACGGGCGAGGGCTCCCCGGACACCCCGGACAGCGAGTCCGTGCTCGCGTTCCTCCAGCGCTACTACCTGCACACCGCCCCGGAAGACCTCACCGGCCGTGACCCGGTCGACGTCTTCGGCGCGGCGCTCTCGCACTACCGGCTCGCCGAGGAGCGCCCCCAGGGCACGGCGAACGTGCGGGTCCACACCCCGACCGTCGAGGAGAACGGGTGGACCTGCAGTCACTCGGTCGTGGAGGTCGTCACCGACGACATGCCCTTCCTCGTCGACTCGGTCACCAACGAGCTGACCCGGCGCGGGCGCGGCATCCATGTCGTCGTCCACCCGCAGTTCGTCGTCCGGCGCGACCTGACCGGCAAGCTGATCGAGGTCCTGCCGAACCCGCCCGCCGGTGACCTCCCGCACGACGCGCACTTCGAGTCCTGGATCCACGTCGAGATCGACCGGGAGACCGACCGCGCCGACCTGAAGCAGATCACCGCCGACCTGCTGCGCGTGCTGTCCGACGTCCGCGAGGCCGTCGAGGACTGGGAGAAGATGCGGGACGCGGCGACCCGGATCGCCGACGGACTGCAGAGCGAGCCGCTGCCCGGCGACCTGCCCGCGCCCGAGGCCGAGGAGGCCCGCGAGCTGCTGCGCTGGCTGGCCGACGACCACTTCACCTTCCTCGGCTACCGCGAGTACCAGCTGCGCGACGACGACACGCTCGCCGCCGTGGCCGGCACCGGTCTGGGCATACTGCGCTCCGACCCGCACCACGCCGAGGACGAGCAGCACCCGGTCAGCCCCTCCTTCGAGCGCCTTCCGGCCGACGCCCGCGCCAAGGCCCGCGAGCACAAGCTGCTCGTGCTGACCAAGGCCAACAGCCGGGCCACCGTGCACCGGCCGTCGTACCTGGACTACATCGGCGTCAAGAAGTTCGACGAGCAGGGGAACGTCGTCGGCGAGCGGCGGTTCCTCGGACTGTTCTCCTCGGCCGCGTACACCGAGTCCGTGCGCCGTGTGCCCGTCATCCGCCGCAAGGTCGACGAGGTGCTGGGGCTCGCCGGGTTCTCGCCCAACAGCCACGACGGCCGGGACCTGCTGCAGATCCTGGAGACCTACCCGCGCGACGAGCTGTTCCAGACGCCCGCCGCCGAACTGCAGGCCATCGCCACGTCCGTGCTGTACCTGCAGGAGCGCCGCAGGCTGCGGCTCTACCTGCGCCAGGACGAGTACGGCCGCTACTACTCGGCCCTCGTCTACCTCCCGCGCGACCGCTACACCACCGGTGTCCGGCTCAGGATCATCGACATCCTGAAGGAGGAGCTCGGCGGCGTCAGCGTCGACTTCACCGCCTGGAACACCGAGTCGATCCTCTCCCGGCTGCACTTCGTCGTCCGTGTCCCGCCGGGCACCGAGCTGCCCGAGCTGTCGGACAGCGACAAGGAGCGCATCGAGGCCCGTCTGGTGGAGGCCGCCCGCTCCTGGACCGACGCGTTCGCCGAGGCGCTTACCGCCGAGTGCGGCGAGGAGCGCGCGGCCGAGGTGCTGCGCCGCTACAACCACGCCTTCCCCGAGGGCTACAAGGCCGACCACACCCCGCGTGCCGCGGTCGCCGACCTGGTCCACCTGGAGCAGCTCAGCGAGGACAAGACGTTCAGCCTGAGCCTGTACGAGCCGGTGGGCGCCGGACCCGAGGAACGCCGGTTCAAGATCTACCAGAAGGGCGGCTCGGTCTCCCTCTCGCAGGTGCTGCCGGTACTCAGCCGCCTCGGCGTCGAGGTCACCGACGAGCGGCCGTACGAGCTGCGCTGCGCCGACCGCACCACCGCCTGGATCTACGACTTCGGTCTGCGCATGCCGAAGGCGACGAGCGCCGGCGGGGATCTCGGTGACGACGCCCGCGAGCGCTTCCAGCAGGCCTTCGCGGCCACCTGGACCGGCAAGGCGGAGAACGACGGCTTCAACGCGCTCGTGCTGAGCGCCGGGCTGACCTGGCGGCAGGCGATGGTGCTGCGCGCCTACGCCAAGTACCTGCGGCAGGCCGGTTCGACCTTCTCGCAGGACTACATGGAGGACACCCTCCGCAACAACGTCCACACCACCCGGCTGCTCGTCTCGCTGTTCGAGGCACGGATGTCGCCGGAGCGGCAGCGGGCCGGGCTGGAGATCGTCGACGCGCTGCTGGAGGAGCTGGACGCGGCCCTGGACCAGGTGGCGAGCCTGGACGAGGACAGGATCCTCCGCTCCTTCCTCACCGTCATCAAGGCGACCCTGCGCACGAACTTCTTCCAGGAGGCGCACGACGGCCGGCCGCACGACTACGTCTCCATGAAGTTCGACCCGCAGGCCATCCCGGACCTGCCGGCACCGCGCCCGGCGTACGAGATCTGGGTGTACTCGCCGCGTGTCGAGGGCGTGCACCTGCGCTTCGGCAAGGTCGCCCGCGGTGGTCTGCGCTGGTCCGACCGGCGTGAGGACTTCCGCACCGAGATCCTCGGCCTGGTCAAGGCGCAGATGGTGAAGAACACCGTCATCGTGCCGGTCGGCGCCAAGGGCGGCTTCGTCGCCAAGCAGCTGCCCGACCCGAGCGTGGACCGGGACGCATGGCTGGCCGAGGGCATCGCCAGCTACAAGATGTTCATCTCGGGCCTGCTCGACATCACCGACAACATGGTCGCCGGCGAGGTCGTGCCGCCGCAGGACGTGGTCCGGCACGACGGTGACGACACCTACCTGGTCGTCGCCGCCGACAAGGGCACCGCGACGTTCTCCGACATCGCCAACGGGGTCGCCGAGAAGTACAACTTCTGGCTCGGTGACGCCTTCGCCTCCGGCGGCAGCGCGGGCTACGACCACAAGGGCATGGGCATCACCGCGCGCGGCGCCTGGGAGTCCGTCAAGCGGCACTTCCGCGAGCTGGGCGTGGACACGCAGAGCCAGGACTTCACGGTCGTCGGCATCGGTGACATGTCCGGTGACGTGTTCGGCAACGGCATGCTGCTCTCCGAGCACATCCGCCTGGTCGCCGCCTTCGACCACCGGCACATCTTCATCGACCCCACCCCGGACGCGGCGACGTCGTACGCCGAGCGCCGCCGCCTGTTCGAGCTGCCCCGCTCCAGCTGGGCCGACTACAGCACCGAGCTGCTGTCGGCCGGCGGCGGGATCTTCCCGCGCAGCGCCAAGTCGATCCCGGTCAACGCCCACATCCGCGAGGCCCTCGGCATCGAGGACAAGGTCACCAAGATGACCCCGGCCGACCTGATGAAGGCGATCCTCCAGTCGCCGGTCGACCTGCTGTGGAACGGCGGCATCGGCACGTATGTGAAGGCCTCCGTGGAGTCGAACGCGGACGTCGGCGACAAGGCCAACGACGCCATCCGGGTCGACGGCAAGGACCTGCGGGTCAAGGTCGTCGGCGAGGGCGGCAACCTGGGCCTGACCCAGCTCGGCCGGATCGAGTTCGCCATGCACGGCGGCAAGATCAACACCGATGCGATCGACAACAGCGCCGGCGTGGACACCTCCGACCACGAGGTGAACATCAAGATCCTGCTGAACGGCCTGGTCGCGGACGGCGACATGACCGTCAAGCAGCGCAACAAGATCCTCGCCGAGATGACCGACGAGGTCGGCGCGCTGGTCCTGCGCAACAACTACGCGCAGAACACCGCCCTGGCCAACGCCCTGTTCCAGGCCAAGGACATGCTCCACGCCCAGCAGCGGTTCCTGCGCCACCTGGTGCGCGAGGGCCACCTGGACCGGGCGCTGGAGTTCCTGCCCACCGACCGCCAGATCCGCGAGCGCCTCACCCAGGGCCAGGGCCTCACCAGCCCGGAGACCGCCGTCGTCCTGGCGTACACGAAGATCACGGTCGCCGAGGAGCTGCTGGCCACCTCCCTGCCGGACGACCCGTACCTGCGCGGCCTGCTGCACGCCTACTTCCCGACGGCGTTGCGCGAGCGGTTCGCCGAGGCGATCGACAACCACCCGCTGCGCCGTGAGATCACCACGACGGTGCTGGTCAACGACACGGTCAACACGGGCGGTACGACGTATCTGCACCGGCTGCGCGAGGAGACCGGGGCCTCCCTGGAGGAGATCGTCCGCGCCCAGACGGCCGCCCGCGCGATCTTCTGCTCGGCACCGGTGTGGGACGCGGTCGAGGCCCTGGACAACCGGGTCGACGCCGCCGTCCAGACGCGCATCCGGCTGCACTCGCGCCGCCTGGTGGAGCGCGGCACGCGCTGGCTGCTCAACAACCGGCCGCAGCCGCTGCAGCTCGCCGAGACCGTCGAGTTCTTCGCCGAGCGGGTCGAGCGGGTGTGGCAGGAGATGCCGAAGCTGCTGCGCGGCGCGGACCTGGAGTGGTACCAGCACGTGTACGACGAGCTCTCCGCGGCCGGCGTCCCGGACGAGCTCGCCACGCGCGTGGCCGGGTTCTCCTCCGCCTTCCCGGCCCTCGACATCGTGTCGGTGGCCGACCGCATGGGCAAGGAGCCGCTGGACGTCGCCGAGGTGTACTACGACCTCGCCGACCGGCTCAGCATCACCCAGCTGATGGACCGCATCATCGAGCTGCCCCGCAACGACCGCTGGCAGTCCATGGCCCGCGCCTCCATCCGTGAGGACCTGTACGCGGCGCACGCGGCGCTCACCGCGGACGTCCTGGCGGTCGGCAACGGCACCTCCACGCCCGAGCAGCGCTTCAAGGCCTGGGAGCAGAAGAACGCGCCCATCCTGAGCCGGGCGCGCACCACCCTGGAGGAGATCCGCGGCTCGGAGACCTTCGACCTCGCCAACCTCTCGGTGGCGATGCGGACGATGCGGACGCTGCTGCGCACGCACTCGTAGTCGAGCACGGCAGGGCAGCAAGCGCCCGCCCCGGGCCGACGGGAAATCGGCCCGGGGCGTTCCGTTTCTTGCCGACCCTTAGCGAAAAACGATCAGCGGATTTACCATTTCCTGCTCATCGATGCCTGTCGGATAGGGTCTGGGATGTGACTGTTCACCTCACCGAGACCCGCCCGGCGGTGCCCCCCGCGCCCGCACCCGCGCCGTCTCCGGCCCGGCCCGTCACACGTGTCGTGCTGGAGCTCGTGAAATTCGGGATCGTCGGCGGCAGCGGTGTCCTCGTCAATTTCCTGGTCTTCAACCTGCTGCTGCACGGCGTCGGTTGCCAGGCGATGACCGCGAACGTCCTGGCCAGCTGCACCGCGATGGCGACCAATTACCTGGGCTTCCGCTATTTCACCTATCGTGACCGGGCCGCGCGCACCCGCAGCCAGATCATGCTGTTCTTCGTGTTCAGCGGCCTCGGTGCCCTGATGGAAATCGGCCTGTTCTGGGTCGGTTACCAGGGTCTCGGCCTGCACAGCGTGCTGCAGGCGAATGCGGCGAAGGCACTGTCGATCGTGCTCGCCTCCGCCTTCCGTTTTCTCGTCTACCGCACATGGGTGTTCCAGCAGGATGCACACCGCACCGTCTGACACCGAGCCGGTGAGCCGCACCCCGTCCCCGGCGGGTGCCGCGCGGGCCGGCCGGGCGCTGCCGCGGGCCGCCGCCGCGCTCGTCGTCGTACTGCTCCTCCTGGTGATCGTCCGCCTGCCGTGGGCCGGGGACCTCGGCATGCACGCGGCCACCGTCCAGCGCCTGCGCCACAGCCTGCTGCATCCCGGCAACCCGCTGGTCGACGCGGACACCCCGAGTCCCTACTACTCGCCGTGGATGCTGGTGCTGGGCGCGCTCGCCAAGCTGACCGGCCTGTCGGTGTTCGTGGTCCTGCGGATCGCCGCGCTCTGCGGGCTGACCCTGCTGGTCACCGGGGTGTGGCGGTACGTCCGCACGCTGAGCGCGCATCGCGCGGCACCCGCCCTGGCCCTGCTCGCCCTGCTCTTCCTCTGGGGCACCCTGCTGTTCAACTGGTCCGGCTTCGTGGGCCTGAACTCCCTGGCGCTGACGGTGGCCTACCCGAGCGTCTTCGCGCTCGGCCTCACCTTCCACTTCTGGGCCTGGCTCACCCGGGCGCTGCGGGAGGAGGCCGCGTGGGGGAGGTGGCTGTGGCTCGGTGTGCTGTGGGCGCTGATCCTGCTGTGCCACCAGTTCACGGGCGTCGTGGCGTCTCTCGGGGCGCTGGCCATGGTGATCGCGGCGCGGCCGGCCCGGGCGGTGCTGCCGCGGCTGGCCGCCGCGCCGGCCCTGGGGCTGCTCCTGCTGTGGCTGTGGCCGTACTACGACTTCTTCTCCCTCTTCTCCGCCGGCGCGGACCTGGAGGCCATCCACAGGCCGTTGTACGAGCACCTGGCCGCGCGGTTCGGGCTGGTGCTGCTCGGGGTGGCGGCGCTGGTGCTGCGGGTCCGCAGGGACCGCCGGGACCCGTTGGCCCTGTTCTTCCTCCTGGGCGTGCTGGTGTTCGCCGCGGGCGGGCTGACCGGCCACTACTCCTGGGGCCGCGCCCTGCCGGCCGCGCTGATCCCGGCGCAGCTCGCGGCGGCGCTGGAGGCCGTGTCGGCGGGGCGGCGGTCCGTGCGGGCAGGGTGGGCGTGCGTGCTGGGCGCCGCGCTGGCCGTGGGGGCGTGGACGCAGGCCGGGACGCTCGGGTATGTGACGGGGAGGGCCGCGCTGCCGTCCGCGGTCGCCGCGAAGTACCGGACGCCGTGGGTCGGGTACCACTGGATCACGCCCTGGGTGAAGTACGGGGACGTGGTCATGGCTCGAACGCTTCCCGCGCGGCAGATTCCCGCGTACGGGGCGTACACCGTGGCGCCCGGGTATCCGGATGTGTTCCTGCGGGACGCCGCGCGGCGGGAGGGCGCCGTGGAGCGGTACTTCGCCCCGGGCACGTCCGCGTCCGACCGGGCCGGGATTCTGCGGGAGTACGACGTGAAGTGGGTCGTGGGGCCGGAGAACACGGCGTGGCCCGGGCTGCGGAAGGTGACCGCGGGCCCGGGCGGCGAGGCCCTGTACCGAGTGGCGCCCTGAGCCGGGGGAACCGCGCGATCAGCCGCGACCGGCCGGCAGTCGCCCACGTCCCTCCAGCTCAAGGCACCTGGCCCGGCCCTCCTACCTCAGCACGCTGGACAGCAGCTTCGCCGCCTTGCGGACCCGGGGTCCGGCCACCCGTTTCACCACCGGCCGGACCACACGGGCCGTGATGCCCACCGGAGTCCAGCGGATCTGGAGCCGGCCGGGGTTGCGGCCCTCCGGTTCGACGGTGACCTGGTGCGGGGTCGCGCCGGAGTGGTAGTCGACGCGGGCCGTGGCCGTGGGGAAGTCGAGGGGGGCCAGGAGCACGCCGGAGTTCGACAGGCCCTGCTGGTGCAGCACGACCAGGGGGTGACGGGCGCCCTCGAAGCCCTGGAGGGGGATCGGGGCGGCGGCGAGGTCCAGGTGCGCGGTGCCTTCGAACAGACCGGGCCGGACCGGGTCCAGCCGGAAGGGCACGGTCATACGGCGCCCGCCGGGAGACAGCACCAGGCGGGCACGCTGCGGGCCGATGGGAAGGCGCAGACCGGGATCGTACGTGCGGACGGACAGGGTGAGCGTGGCCCGGGAGCCGCGCGTCAGTTCCGTGATCTCGTGACGGAACTGGGCGCTCGGGAACGGACGCGTGTCCAACTCCAGGTCGGACACGTCCAGTTCGCGGCGGGCACGGTCCTCGGAAGGCACGCTGTCGCCCCAGTACGGGACACCGGACGCGTCGGCCGTGATCCGTCGCGGTGCCACCCCGTGACCCAGGCCGCGTGCCGCGAGCTGGGCGTCGGCCGGGCGTCCGTCCCGCAGCAGCTCCAGCACCACCCGCTCCGGGCGGGGCAGCCGGAGGTACGCGCCGGGGGACAGGGTGTCCAGGTACGGGTTCATGATGTCCGCGAAGGCGGCCAGCCACTCCGCGTCCCGGTAGGGCAGGTCACCCGCGTACAGCCTGAAGTCGTGCTTGAGGAACTTGAAGTCCTTGGCCTCCCGCAGCCCGGCATGCCCGCTCTTCTCCAGGAAGTCGTCGATCATGCGGTGTACGCGGATGCGGTCCTGGACGTTGGAGATCTTGTGTCGCTGGTTGGAGATCGTGGCCGAATCCGCTGCCGCGAACGGCTCGATGTGCCAGACGTACACCGGGTCCGGGATGATCGTGAACGCCTTCGCCAGGCAGAACGCCTGGATCGAGAACAGCTGGTCCTCGTAGTGCACGCCCTCGGGGAAGCGGAGGTTGTGGCGGTTCAGGAAGTCGCGGGTGTACATCCTGTTCGTCGACAGCGGCCAGAAGAGCAGCTCCGTGTCCGACTCGATGTTCTCCAGCGTGCGCCGCTCGGCGAACAGGTGCGGCATCCAGGTGCTGCGGCGGCCGGTGTCCACCCGGAGGCGCTGGCAGGCGCCCATGGCGAAGTCCAGCTCGCGCTCGCGGTGGGCGGCGAGCAGCAACTCGACGGCACGGGGCGGGAGTTCGTCGTCGCTGTCGAGGAACATCAGATACGGCGCCCGGGCGATCTCGATGGCCCGGTTGCGCGGGGCGCTGCAGCCGCCGCTGTTCTCCGGCAGCCGGAGATAGCGGATGCGGTCGTCCTGCGCCTCCAGCCGGCGCGCCACCTCGGGCGTGTTGTCGGTCGAGTGGTCGTCGCTGATGATGATCTCGATGTTCGCGTGCGTCTGCGCGCGCAGCGAGGCGACCGCCCGGGGCAGGCGGGCGGCGTCGTTGTAGACGATGACCGTCACCGTCACGTCGGGGGTCGTCATGCCGAGGCCTCCTCGGGGGTCGGGGCGGGGGTGCGTTCCTCCAGCGGGATCACCGGGGGCAGTGAGTCCTCCGGCTCGCCCAGGAACACCCGTCGTACGACCCGTTCGGCGGCCCGGCCGTCGTCGTACTCGCAGAACCGGTGCCGGAAGGCGGCCCGTGCCTTGGCCGCGCTCTCGTCGCGCCAGGCGCCGGAGGCGAAGATCTCCGTCAGCTCCTCCTGGGTGCGGGCGACCTGGCCGGGGTGGTCGGTCATCAGGTCGAAGTAGACGCCCCGGGTGGTGCGGTAGGTCTCCCAGTCGTCGGCGTAGACGACGATCGGGCGGTCGAGGTTGGCGTAGTCGAACATGATCGACGAGTAGTCCGTGACCAGCGCGTCGGCGGCCAGGCACAGCTCCTCGACGGGGTCGTAGGAGGAGACGTCGATGATCCGGCCGGAGCGGCGCAGGCCGGTGAGCGGGGAGGCGGCGCCGCCGTAGAAGTAGTGGGCGCGGACCAGCAGCACGGTGTCGTCGCCGAGCCGGTCGGCGAGGGCGGCGAGGTCCAGGCGCGGGGTGAACCCGGCCTCGTAGTCGCGGTGGGTCGGGGCGTACAGGACGGCCGTCCTGCCGGGCGGGATGCCGAGGCGTGCGCGGGCGGCGCGGACGTCGGCGGCCGTGGCCGAGTAGAAGACGTCGTTGCGCGGATAGCCGTGGTCCAGCGAGGTGTAGCGGGCCGGGTAGGCGCGCTCCCACATCCGGGTGGAGTGGCTGTTGGCGCTGACGCTGTAGTCCCACTTGTCGATGCGGGCCAGCAGCGCGTCGAAGTCCAGGCCCTTGGCGGCGGCCGGGTGTTCCATCTGGTCCAGGCCCATGCGCTTGAGCGGGGTGCCGTGGTGGGTCTGGAGGTGGATCGCGCCGGGGCGCTTGACCACCGCGTTGGGGAAGTTGACGTTGTTGACGAGGTACTTGGCGGTGGCCAGGGTCTCCCAGTAGCGGCGGGTGCCGGGGATCACATGGTCGGTGCCGGGCGGCAGCAGGGCCTCGTTGCCCTTCGCGACCACCCACACCGGGTGGATGTGCGGGGCGAGTTCGCGGAGCTTCGCGGCGATCGCGGCCGGGTTGCAGGCCACCCCGCGCTCCCAGTAGGCGGCGAACACGGCCAGGTCCGGGTCGAGGGGGCGGGTCAGGGCGCGGCGGTACTGCTGCTCGCGGAGCTTGGCGCCGACCTGCCTCTTACGGGTCCGTACGGCCTTCTTGGCGGCGCGCCGGGCGCGGTTGGCGGCCTGGAAGGCGCGGTACTTGGTGTACGCGCCCTCCTCCAGCAGCGCGTGCCGTACGCCCTCCACGCCCGCCGGGCGCTCATGGTGCTCGGGGCGCCAGCGGACCGCGGCGAGGGAGGCCCGGCGGAAGAACTCCCGGGCCACGTCGTCGGGCAGGTTCTCACCGGCGAAGGTGCGCACGAGGTCCCGCATCATCAGGTCGTACAGCACCGTACGGGCGGCGCGGCGGTCCTTGGTGAGGGCGAGCAACGACTCGTAGCGCTCGATCACCGCGAGCCGGTCCTCGGGGGCGCGCGGCGGCAGGCTCTCGGGGCGCAGTTCGCGGTTCTCGTACGCCACCTGGTTCAGGCAGGCGACCCGGCCGGCGTGCAGCAGGGTCGTGTACGCGGCGTGCGGTTCGTCGTGGGTGGTGAGCCGCTCCTCGTGCGCCTGCCAGAACTCCGCGCGCAGGGCGCGGTTGCCGAGCAGCGGGGTGAGGCGCAGCAGCTCGGCGGACTCGTCCAGGGGCAGGCCCTCGCGGCCGACGGCGGCGAGCAGGCGGCCGTCGGGGGAGGTGGTGCCGGCGGTCTGCCAGGTGGTGGTGACGTGGTCGAAGAGGAGCACGTCCACGGGGGCGTCGCCGTCGGTGCCGGTGGCGGCGTCCAGTTCGGCGGTGCGCTCGGCGATCAGCCGGGCGGCGCCGGCCGGCAGGCCGTCCTTGGCGTGCACGAAGTGCAGCCAGCGGCCGGTCGCACGGGCGGCTCCGGCGGTGCGGGCCGCCGCGTCACCGGTGCCCTCGGGCAGCGGTACGACGACCGTGTCGGGGGCGTGGCCCTCGGCCGTCTCCCGCGCCCAGTCGCCGACCGCGGCGACGATGACCTCGGCGTCGGGGAGCGGGTGGGCCTCCAGGGAGCCAAGCAGCTCTGTCAGATGCCCCTGTGCGTTCGGTCCGTAGACGATGACGCTGAGTTGGGGCATCGCTGTGGACTCCTTCTGCTCGTTCAGCTCGGGTCACCCTTCATAACATACGGTCACTAAGTGGATGAAAGGGATGGCCGTGCTCGGGGTGAGGGACGCTCAGGGAGGAAGAGTAGGTTCCGCGACTCCCGGTTTCCCTCCTGCTAACTTTTACGCCGTCTTGCCGGCACCGGCTTTCTTGTCGCCTTTGTCGCCGGTGAAGGTCTCGTACTCCTTCATAACCTCCTCGGTGGGCCCGTCCATGCGCAGCTCGCCGCGCTCCAGCCACAGGACGCGCTCGCAGGTGTCGCGGATCGACTTGTTGTTGTGGCTGACCAGGAAGACCGTGCCCGCCTTTTCGCGCAGTTCACGGATCCGGTCCTCGGAGCGCATCTGGAACTTGCGGTCGCCGGTGGCCAGGGCCTCGTCGATCAGCAGGACGTCGTGGTCCTTGGCGGCGGCGATGGAGAACCGCAGCCGGGCGGCCATACCGGAGGAGTAGGTGCGCATCGGAAGGGTGATGAAGTCGCCCTTCTCGTTGATCCCGGAGAACTCGACGATGTCGTCGTAGCGCTCCTTGACCTGCTCCCGCGACATGCCCATGGCGAGACCGCCGAGGTGGACGTTGCGCTCGCCGGTCAGGTCGTTCATCAGGGCCGCGTTGACGCCGAGCAGGGAGGGCTGGCCGTGGGTGTAGATGTGGCCGTTCTCCACGGGGAGCAGACCGGCGACCGCCTTGAGGAGCGTCGACTTGCCGGAGCCGTTGGTGCCGATGAGGCCGATCGCCTCGCCCTTGTAGGCGATGAACGACACCTTCTTCACCGCGTGCACCCGGCGCACGCCCGCTGCCTGCTCGGCCTGCTTGCGGTGCAGGATGCGGTTGAGGGCGGCGGTGGCGGTGCCGCGGCCGGCGCCGGTGCCGTTGACCCGGTAGACGATGTCGACGTTCTCGGCGATGACGGTGGGGATCTTCGCTTCGGTCTGCTCAGCCACGGCCGTACGTCTCCTCAGCCTTCCAGAAGTAGATGAAGCCGCCGATGCCGGCGAGCAGCGCCCAGCCGGTGGCAGCGGCCCACACGTGCGGGGGCAGCTGGCGGGCGTGGAAGCTGTCGATCAGCGCGTACCGCATGAGGTCGATGTAGACCGCGGCCGGGTTGGTCTCCAGCAGGACCGTGACGATGTGCGGCAGGTGGTCCTTCTTGGTGAGCTTGTCGATGCTCCACATCACGCCGGACACGTACATCCAGGTGCGCAGGATGAACGGCATCAGCTGGGCGATGTCCGGGGTCTTGGCGCCCATCCGCGCCATGACCAGCGACACGCCGGCGTTGAAGACGAACTGCAGGACCAGGACCGGGATCGCCAGCACCCAGGAGACGGCGACCGGCACGCCGAAGCAGAGCAGGATGACGATCAGTGCGGCCATCGAGAACAGCAGCTGCTGCAGCTGCTGGAGGCAGAAGGAGATCGGCAGCGCGGCGCGCGGGAAGTGCAGGGCGCGGACCAGGCCGAGGTTGCCGGAGATCGCGCGGGTGCCGGCCATGATCGAGCTCTGGGTGAACGTCCAGATGAACACGCCTGTGACCAGGAACGGGACATAGTCCGGCACGTGCTGTTTGGTGCCCAGCAGCACGCCGAAGATGAAGTAGTACACCGCCGCGTTCAGCAGCGGGGTCATGACCTGCCAGACCTGGCCGAGCTTCGCCTGGCTGTACTGGGCGGTGAGTTTGGCGGTGGCGAAGGCGGTGATGAAGTGGCGCCGGGCCCACAGCTGGCGGACGTACTCCGGCACGGAGGGGCGGGCGCCGCTGACCGAGAGGCCGTGGCGGGCGGCCAGCGCCGCGAGGTCGTCGGCCGGGGCCTGGGTGGGGGGCGGTGTGTCGAGGACCTGGCTCACATCCGCTGCTTTCGCTCGGGGGAGGGGGTGGCGCGTCCGGCCGCCGGCCGGGGCGCGTCGGGTGGGTCCGTCGTCCGGCGCTTCCTCCGCTTCGCGCGCTTTTTACGCTTCTCTTCACGTTCTCTTACGTCGGGACGGGACCGTATCGTCGCAACGTGAGCGTAGAACCAATCGACGTCGGAACGCAACCGTCTCGTCGTAACGCCCTATGCTGTGCCTCATGACGACGAACGCCGACGAGCCGCCGACGCGTACGCGCCGCCGGGCCCCCGCGGGGGCCGCCGTACTCCGGGAGGACGTGACCGAGGCCATCCGCGCGGCGGTCTTCGAGGAGCTGGCGGCCGTCGGATACGCACGTATGTCCATCGAGGGCATCGCGCGGCGCGCGGGTGTCGGCAAGACGGCGGTGTACCGGCGCTGGCGTTCGAAACTGCACCTCGTGCTGGACGTCGTGTCGGCGCTGGCGGTGCTCGGCCTCCCCGTCCCCGACACGGGCTCCCTGGAGGGCGACCTCCGCCTCCTCTACGAGGTCACCTCCCGCGGCCTGCGCCACCCCGTCGCCTCGCAGATCATCCCCGACCTGCAGGCGGAGGCCGCCCGCAACCCCGACATCGCCGACGCCTTCCAGAAGGCCCTGCGGGACGGTCAGGAGGGCGTGGCCAGCAAGATCATGGCCGCGGCGGAGGGGCGCGGTGAGGTACGGGCCGGACTCGACCCCGACCTGGCGCTCGACCTGATCTCCGGACCCCTGTACTGGCGCGCGGTGGTCATCCGCGCCCCGAAGCTGCCGAAGGGCTACCTGGAGAAGCTGGCCCGGGCCACGGCGGGGGCACTGAAGGCGTTGTGACCGCACCCCACCGCCGCCGGGCGGGGGCCCGGCCGCCTGCCGCCGACGTCCGGGGTGCCGCGTAGCCGACGGTATCGCAGTGCCCCAAGGGGAGCGGGGAACTGCGCACCGAGCCACGTACTACCCGCAGCCGGAATGGCCGAGAAGCTCCTCGGCGAGACCGGTCAAGCCTTCCGCCCTCAGCACCCGCCCGCCGAACCCCGGCAGGGGCACATGCAACGGCTCCAGCCAGCGCGGCGGTATCGCTTCGGCCCCGTACACCGCGCCCGCCAGCGCCCCGGTGACCGCCGCGACCGTGTCGGTGTCGCCGCCGAGGTCGATGGCCGCGCGGATCGCCTCCTCGTACGACTCCGTGGTGCGCAGCGCCCATACCGCCGAGCCCAGACACGGCCACACCGCCCCGTTGAACTCGGTCGCCCGGTCCGGGTGCCAGTCCGGGGCCAGGACCACCGCGTACCGCTGCCGGTGGTCGGGGTGGAGGGCGGCCAGCGTGCCGGGGACGGCGGTGAGCGGGTCCTCGCCGGTCAGGGCGACCCGGATCAGCTCGTGCAGAGCCGCTGTGCCCTCCCAGGCCGCAGGGTCGCCGTGGGTCAGGGCGGAGAGCCTGCGGGCGGCGTCCATGGTGGCCTCGCGGCCCCGGCGGGCGAAGTGGACCGCCGAGGGGGCCGCCCGCATCAGCGCGCCGTTGCCTGCCGCCCGTTGACTGGTCCGGAAGTGCCGGGCGGCCGCCGTGTCCCAGGGGTCGCCGCTGGTCAGGACTGCCTCCGTCTGGAGCCCGATGTCCTTCGGGCCGGCTGCCGCCCAGCGCTGGAAGCGGCCGAAGACGTCGGGCAGGTCCAGGCCGCCGCATTCCAGGAGGGACTCGGCGGTCAGGATCGCCATCTGCGTGTCGTCGGTCGCCTCACCCGGGTCCCAGCCGCCGCCCCCGCACAGCTCGCCACCGTGTCCGGGGTGAGGGAAGCGGGCGGAGAAGGCGCCCTCGGGACCGAATTCGAAGGGTGCGCCGAGGGCGTCGCCGACGGCGGAGCCGAGTACGGCGCCGACGGCGCGTTCGAGTACTCCGGGAACGTTCATCGGCGCGCGCTACGACCGGGCCGCCTCCGGATGGTGGTGTACCCAGCCCTCCCAGGCCGAGGTGATCATGTCCTGGACGTCGTACTTGGCCTGCCAGCCCAGCTCGGTGGCGATGCGGGTGGCGGAGGCGACGACGCGGGCGGGGTCGCCGGGGCGGCGCGCGGTGACGGTCGGCGCTCGGTCGTAGCCGGTGACCGCGTTGATGCGGTCGATCATCTCGCGGACGGAGACGCCCTCGCCGCGCCCGATGTTGAGGGTCAGGTCGGTGCCGGGGGAGGAGGCCAGGGCGCGGGCGACGGTGACGTGGGCCTCGGCCAGGTCGACCACGTGGATGTAGTCCCGGACGCAGGTGCCGTCGGGGGTCGGGTAGTCGTCGCCGAAGATGCGCGGGGCCGCGCCCTCGGTGAGTTTCTCGAAGACCATGGGGACCAGGTTGAACACGCCGGTGTCGGCGAGTTCGGGGCCGGCCGCGCCCGCCACGTTGAAGTAGCGGAGTGAGGCGGTCGACATGCCGCTCGCCCTGCCCGCCGCGCGGACCAGCCACTCGCCGGCCAGCTTCGTCTCGCCGTAGGGGGACATCGGCCGGCACGGGGTCTCCTCCGTCACCACGTCGACGTCCGGCATGCCGTAGACGGCGGCCGAGGAGGAGAACACGAAGGACGGGATGTCCGCCGCCGTCACCGCCTCCAGGAGGACCCGCAGGCCCTCGACGTTCTCGTGGTAGTAGTGCAGCGGGCGCTCCACCGACTCGCCCACCTGCTTCTTCGCCGCCAGATGCACGACCCCGCTGATCTCGTGCTCGGCGAGCGTACGGGCCACCCGGTCCGCGTCCAGGGTGGAGCCCCGCACCAGCGGGACCTGTGCCGGTACGCGCTCGGCGACGCCCGAGGACAGGTCGTCGTAGACGACCGTGCGCTCGCCCGCCTCGGTCATCGCCCGTACGACGTGCGCACCGATGTATCCGGCACCGCCGGTGATCAGCCAGGTCATTACGGCTGTCTCCTCGTCAGTCGGCCCGTGCCGCCGTCTGGCGCGGCGGTGGGCATCTCTCAGTCAAGCAGCGGGCGCGCCGGTGACGCACCGGGCGGCTCAGCGCAAGAGGCGCCGGAGCCGGCTGCGCAGCACCTGTGCGACCCCGCGCACGCCGGTCGCCACGCGCACGGCCAGTGCGCCGGAGTGCGTGGCGTACGGCTGCACCAGGAGCACGCCGTGCCGGGCGCTCGGGACGGCGCGCCGGCGCAGCCGGCCGGCGCCCGCCAGGGCGTGCGCCGTGACCTCCCGTTGCGTGCCGTCCGCGAAGCGCACGGTCAGCCGCAGGTCCCAGGTGCCCGCGCCGAGCGCGGCCAGGTCGACGGTCAGTTTCGCCGACCAGCCGTCCGTGCCCAAGGGCGCGAGCGGAACCGTCGTGCGCCCCCGCGTCCGCTCGTCGTCGCGCGAGACCCACTCCACGTCCACCTCGCGCGGGCCCGCCTCGGCCACTCTGCCGTACAGCTCGTGCAGCCGCAGGCCGAGCAGTGAGGCACGCGCGCGTGGCCGCAGGGCCGCGTCGACGGCGAGCGGGAGGGCGGCGACCGGGCCGGTCAGGTACGGCGCGAGGGTGACCTGGGGAAGGTCGGCGGACCAGACGGGGACGCCGTCGGGGGTGCGGGCGTAGGGCGGCAGCAGGCGTGCCGGGCGTGCGGCCAGTTCGCGCAGCCGGGGCAGGTCGCGCGGCTCGGGCGACTCCAGGACGACCCGCGCGAGAACCCGGCCGGCCGCCGTCGGGTTCAGCTCCCAGTCGGGGGCTTCGTAGTGCGTGAGGTACTCCCGGGTGTGCGCCCACCACGCGCGCTGGTAGTGCGCGTCGCGCAACCCCAGCTCGCGCACGTACATGCGCACCTCGTGGTCGAGGAACTTGGCCCGCGCCGCCCGCGCCAGCTCCTTCTGCCCGGCGCTCAGCAGGATGTCGTACGCCTGCGCGCACGCCTCCACGCGCGCGTGCCAGTTGTCGATGTGGTCCCGGTCCAGGGAGAGCGACAGCCGCTCGGCGCTGCGGCGCACGTGCCACACGTACACGAGGTCCGGTACGAGCGCCATGCGCGGGCCGGCGGCCAGCACACGCGCGGTGAAGACGATGTCCTCGTAGAGGAAGCGGCCCTCGGGGAAGCGGATGCCGTGCTCGCGCAGGAAGTCGGTGCGGTACAGCTTGTTGACGCACAGCGTGTCGTGGACCAGGTGCGGCCGCTGGGTGGGGCGCGCGAGGGTGGTGTGCGCCGTGTAGAGGGGCGCCTGCCAGGGTTGTTCGCGCCCCGAGGGCAGCTCCCGGCGCACGCACAGCCCGCTCGCGACCTCGGCGTGCGCCTCCACGGCCGCCGTCAGCAGCGCGTCCACCGCACCGGACGGCAGCACGTCGTCGCTGTCCAGGAACATCACGTACGGCGTCGTCACCGCGTCGATCCCGGTGTTGCGCGGGCTGCCGCAGCCGCCGCTGTTCTCACGCCGGCGCACCACTCGCAGCCGGGGCTCGTCGGCGGCCAGCCGGTCGAGCAGTTCGGCGCTGCCGTCCGTCGAGCAGTCGTCCACGGCGACGACCTCGGCGACCGCCGGCCCCTGGGCGAGTGCCGAACGCACGGCGTCAGCGAGGTGCGCACGGTCGTTGTAGCCGATGACGACGACGCCGACCTGCGGCGCGGACACGGGTTCGGCGGTGTCCGGACGGACGGGCGGATCGGGCCGGTCGGGTGTGTCGGGCGGGTCGGGTCGCATGGAATCCACAGGCCGGGAGCGTAGAAATGAAGGGTAATATTCCGTTAAGAGCTGCTTAGCAGTCGGTCGGGAAGACGGTCGGAATCGGGTCGGGGTTCCGTTGTTCGCAGGTTCTTTCCATCCGGCTCCGTGGCCCGCCACAACCGGGCGAAGGACAGCACGGCGGCGGCCGCCAGGACCCCGTTGCGGATCAGCATGAGCACACAGCCGGTCCAGGTGCCGGCGATCACTTCGCGGTAGTACATCGGGTAGACCACGGTGCTCAGCGCGGTCGCCGCCAGGACGAGCAGCGCGACCGGCCGCTGACCGGTGTGCCGCGAGGTCAGGCACACGGCGGCCAGGCCGAGCAGCCAGACCATGTACTGCGGGCTGATCACCCGGCTGGTGACCGTGAACAGCAGCACCGCGCTCAGCGCCGCGTCGTACGGCGTGGCCTCGTTCCAGCGCCGCGCCCGCACCCGCCACAGCACCAGCAGCGCGCAGGCGACCGCCGTCAGCGCCAGCGAGGCGGTGGCGACGGCGTCCGCGTGCGGGCCGACCAGCTCGACGGCGCCGTACCGGTAGCGCGTCCGGCCGGGCCAGCCGGCGTGCCGCGCGAGATTCAGCGCCGTACCGCCGAGCGACTCGATCTGCACTCCGCGCCCGCCCTGCTGCCGCAGGAAGGACAGCGGGTGGTCGAACCACACGGCGAGGACACCGAGCGAGCCGGCCCCGGCGGCCACCGCCCACCCCCACGCCCGGCGCGTCACGCGTCCCGGGGGCGTGCCCAGCAGCACCAGCGCCGGCCACACCTTCACCAGCGCGCCCAGCGCCCCCAGCACCCCGCCCGCACGCGGCGAACGGGCCAGTACCAGCAGGCAGAGCACGGCCAGTCCCGTGGCCTGGACGTCGTAGCGGGCGAGCGGGAGGTGCAGCAGCAGCGGCAGCCCGCCCGTCCACAGGACCGCGCCGAGCAGGCTGCGCCCGGCAGACGTGCCCGCGCGGACCAGGGCCGCCGTGACCAGCGCGTCCACGGCCAGCGTGAGCACCACGAACGCCTGGAAGTACGTCAGCCACGGCAGCAGCCCCGGTGCCAGCAGCACCGCGCCCGCGCCCGGCGGGTACTGCCACAGCGTGTCGTGCGCCGGGACCGAGCCGTGCGCCAGGACGCCGTACCAGCGGAAGTACAACCGCCATACCTCACGCGCCACCGACCCCCCGCCGAGCAGCGGGCCGCTGTCGTGGACGAGCAGCCACAGCATCAGGGCACGCGTGGTGAGCCAGAGGGCGGTGACGGCGAGGACCGGGCCGGGGGTGACACGGAGACGGTTCATCACATGGGAGCCTAAGCCGCATGGATGGCGTATCCCCGCTGATACGCCGTCATGGCCGCTAAATGGTTGGTTAATCACACAAGATCGGTCCGTGGTGAACGTCGGGGTTCCTGTGGGAGCGCAGTCGCGCAAGGCCCACCGCCGGGTCGCCGTCTGCCTGCCCGCGCTGGTGATGCTCGGGGCCGGGCTCTGGCGTCTCGACCGGGGCGGGATGTGGCGGGACGAGGCCGTCAGCCTGCAGGTCGGGCGGCGTACGGCGCCGCAGATCTGGCGGCTGCTGGACGACGTGGACGCCGTGCACGGTCTGTACTACCTCCTCATGCACGCCGTCCTCGCCGTCCACCCCGGCGAGGTCGTCCTGCGGCTGCCGTCGGTGTGCGCGGCGGCCGTGACGGCCGCGCTGGTGGCGGCGCTCGGCACCCGGCTGGCCCGGCCGCGCGTCGGACTGTGGGCGGGGCTGCTCTACGCCGTCACGCCGATGGCCGGCCACTACGCGCAGGAGGGCCGCTCCTACGCTCTGGTGGCCGCCGGGGCCACGGGGGCGACGCTGCTGCTGGTGCGGGCGGTGCAGGGGGGCTCGTGGTGGGCGTACGGCGCGGTCCTCGGCGTCACCTGCTGGCTCCACGAGTTCGCGGTGCTGCTGTTGTGCGCCCACGCGGGGGCGCTGGCGCTGGCCCGGGTGGGGGCGCGGGTGTGGCGGGGCTGGGGGTGCGCGGCGGGCCCCGTGGTGCTCTCGCTGCTGCCGTTGGTGGGGGTGTCGTGGGGGCAGGCGGCGCAGGTGGCGTGGCTGCGGAGGCCTACGGCGTCTTCGGCGGAGGGGTTGTTGCGGGGGTTTCTGGGGCCTGGGGCCGGGGTGTACGGGGTGTGTCTGGTCCTTGCCTCAGCGGGGCTGGCGGGGCTCGTGGGGCGGCGGGGACAATTCACTCTTGCGGGCGTGGCGTTGCCGTTGACCGTGGTTCCGCCGGTGGTGTTGATGTCGGCTTCTCAGGTGTCGCCGCTGTATGCCGACCGGTATGTGCTGTACGCGCTGAGCGGGGCGCCGTTGCTGGTGGCCGGCGGAGCCGAGTGGGTGGCCGGGGCTGTGGGGCGCCTGCGGCCCGGCGGTCGCTGGGCGCCCGCCCGTTCCGCCCGGCGGAACGACTGCCCGCACGGCGACGTCAGCCGCACAAGACATCCCCTGGCGCAGCCCCCTCTCGTCGCCTTCGCCGGTGTTCTCGCGGTCTGCCTCGCCTTCCTCCTCCAGCTCCCCCTGCTCCGCGCGGACCGGGACCCCGGTACCCGCCCCGATGATCTCGGGGCCGTCTCCCGGGTGGTGGCGCGGGAGTCGGGGCCGGGGGACGCGGTGGTGTTCGTGCCGGGGAGCGCGCGGAACGCGGCCCTCGCCTACCCGCGGGCGTTCCGGGGAGTACGGGATGTGGTGCTGCTGGAGGGGGCGGCCGAGTCGGGGACCCTGTACGGGCGGGAGGCCGGGGCCCGTGAGGTGCGGCGCAGGCTGGCGCGGCAGGACCGGGTGTGGGTGGTGGCGGACCCGGGCCTGCTCGCCGGGCGCTGGAGCCCCCGCAGCCCCGCCGAGCGGGCCAAACTCGCCGTGCTGCGGAGGGACTTCAGCCAGTGGGAGGAGATCCCGCGGGGCGCGACGACCGTACGGCTGTACGTCCGGAAGCCGCCGGGGACGCACCCTGGCCCTCCTCCGCCGCTGCTGCCGCGTCCAGCGCGGTGGTGAGCCGGTCGAGGCGTTCGCGCAGTTCGGCGATCTCCGCCAGGTCGAAGCCGGTCGCGCCCATGATCCGGCGCGGCACCCGAAGGGCCCGCTCGCGCAGTGCCGCGCCCTCCCCGGTGAGCCGGACCCGGACCGAGCGCTCGTCCTCGGCGCTGCGCTCCCGGCGCACCAGGCCTGCCCCCTCCAGCCGCTTGACCAGCGGGGACAGCGTGCCGGAGTCGAGCCGCAGCTGTTCGCCGAGCGCCTTGACGGGCAGGTCGCCCCGCTCCCACAGGACGAGCATCACGAGGTACTGCGGGTAGGTCAGGCCGAGGTCCCTGAGGATCACGCGGTAGACGCCGTTGAAGGCGCGGGACGCCGCGTGCAGCGAGAAACAGATCTGGCGGTCCAGGCGCAGCCACTCGGTGTCGGTCATGGGTCCAGGGTAACTCTTGCGGTCCATTTAGTTGTGCACAACTTAATTGTGTGCTCTACTTATGGCCGTCAGGCGGTCAGGACAGGGGCCGCCGGAACCCCGACTTCCGTAAGGGATGGTCTTCATGGACGCGCTCTACACCGCTGTCGCCACCGCCACCCACGGCCGTGACGGTCGCGCCGTCTCCTCCGACGGCCGGATCGACCTCCAGCTGGCCCCGCCGGTGGAGCTGGGCGGCAACGGCCAGGGCACCAACCCGGAGCAGCTCTTCGCCGCCGGTTACGCCGCCTGCTTCGGCAGCGCCCTCGGCCTCGTCGGCCGGCAGGCGAAGGTGGACGTCAGCGACGCGGCGGTGACCGCCGAGGTCGGCATCGGCAAGCAGGGCGAGGGCTTCGGGCTGAAGGTCACGCTGCGCGTCGAGCTGCCCGACACCGTGGACGAGGAGACCGGCCGCAAGCTGGTCGAGACCGCCCACCAGGTCTGCCCCTACTCCAACGCCACCCGCGGCAACGTCGAGGTCGACCTCGTCATCGAGTAAGCGCGCGGGAGCGGCCGCGCGAGGGTGCCGGGCAGGGGCCGGCACCCTCGGACGGGTACCGCTACGCCGATGCCAGCGTGTCCCGGCCGGCCGGCTGGCCGGGGATCCGTACCGTGCCCTCGCCGGTCATCGGCTCGCCCAGCAGCAGCGTCCGTACCACGCGCTCGGCGGCCCGGCCGTCGTCGAACTCGCAGAACCGGGCCCGGAAGTCCGCCCGCAGCCGTGCCGACTCCTCGTCCCGCCAGGACCCCGAGGCGAACAGCCAGGCCAGCTCCCGGTAGGAGTGCGAGACATGGCCCGGCGGCTCGGCGGTGATGTCGAGATAGGCACCCCGGCTCGCCGTGAACGCGGGCCAGTCGTCGGCGTGCACGACGATCGGCCGGTCCAGGTTGGCGTAGTCGAACATCACGGCCGAGTAGTCGGTGACCAGCACGTCCGCCGCGAGCAGGACGTCCTCGACGCGCGGCTCCCCGGTCGCGTCGACCACGATCCCGCGCCGGGCCAGCTCCGCGAGGCCCAGCCCGCGCGCGGGACCGTTCGCGAGCGACGGATGCAGCCTGACCACGAGGGTGCGCCCCTCGCCCAGGTCGGCCGCGAACCGGGCCAGGTCGATCCGGTCCACGTGCCCGCCGCGGCGGTAGTCCCGGTGGGTCGGCGCGTACAGCACGACCGTGTGGTCCGCCGGGATGCCGTGCCGCTCGCGGAAGCCCCCGCCGTCACCGGAGCCGGCGTTCACCAGTACGTCGTTGCGCGGGCTGCCGGTGCGCAGCGAGGTGAAGTGGCAGGGGTAGGCCCGTTCCCAGACCAGCTCGGAGTGGCGGTTGGCGACCAGGCTGTAGTCCCAGCGGTCGGCCCGGCGCAGCATCTGCGGCACGTCGAAGCCGAGCCGGGCGCCCGGCTTGTCGCGCAGGTCGGCGCCCATGTACTTCAGCGGGGTGCCCCGGTGGGTGTGGATGTGCACACTGCCGGGCCGCTTGGCCAGGGTGCCGGGCCAGTTGACGTCGTTGACGAAGAACGTCGCCCGCGCGGTGACCTCCAGGTACCGCCGGGAGCCGACGATCACGTGCTCGACGCCGGACGGCAGCTGCGCGGCGGTCTCCGCGTCCTTCACCACCCACACCCCGCGCAGCTGCGGGGCGATCTGGCGGGCCTTGGCGTACACGGCGGCCGGGTCGCCGCGCATGCCCCGGTGCGAGGACGCCGAGTAGACGACCAGGTGCGGGTCCAGCGGGCGGTGCGTGTGCAGGGACGCCCAGCCGGAGCGGACCCGCGCGGCGGCCGAGTCGCGGACCAGGTCCGCGCGCCGTGCCGTCTCCCGCCCGGCCCGTGCCGCCTGCCGCCTGATCCGGTACGCCGTCCAGGAGCCCTCCAGCAGCCGGACCTCGCCGTCGACCAGGGCGCCGTCGGGCCGGTGGTCGCGGAACATCCGCGCCGTACGACGGAAGAACTCGGCCTTGTCGGCGGGGGGCAGCCGGTCCGGCTTGGCCAGGATGTCCAGGCAGTGCTCGCCCATCTTGCGGTGCAGGTACGGCCGCCAGTGCGCCAGCTGGGGCCGCTGCTCGACGAACGCGAAGACCCGCTCGTACTGGTCGTGGATGTCGAAGTGCTTGCGGCTGGTCGTGGACAGGATGTTGCCCTGCCGGCGCTGCCGGTAGTTCAGGCAGATGCGGTCCAGCGTCGCGATCCGCCGGGCGCTGAGCATGGCCGGGAAGGTCCAGGGGGTGTCCTCGTAGTAGCCGGGCGGGAACTCGAAGCCCTGCGACTGGACGAACCGGCGCCGGTAGACCTTGTTCCACACCACCATCAGCAGATCGAGGATCTGCGGGAACCCGTCGGCGGTGAAGGTGTCCTGGCCGGCCTCGCCGAGGAGGTGGGCGAGGACGTTGCGCCGGGTGCCGCCCCACCAGTAGGTGCGCGCGTAGTCGAAGACCAGCACGTCCGGGTCCCGGGTCTCGGCCAGCCGGTCGGTGATGGCCCGCAGCGCGCCCGGGGTGAGGGTGTCGTCGCTGTCCAGGAAGAACAGGTAGTCGCCGGTGGCGTGCCGCATCCCGGCGTTGCGGGCCCGTCCGAGGCCCACGTTCTCCGGCAGGTGCAGCACCCGCACGCGCGGGTCACGCCCGGCGTACTCGTCGAGGATCGCACCGCAGCCGTCCGGGGAGCGGTCGTCCACGGCGATCAGCTCGAAGTCGTTGAAGGACTGCAGCAGCACCGAGTCCAGGCACTCGCGCAGAAAGCCCTGCACCTTGAAACAGGGCACGATCAGACTGAAGCGGGGCACGGGGGTCAGCTCCTCACGAGGGTCGCGGCGGCGGGGGCGGGGACGCGCTCCGCGAGCGGGACCACCGGCGGGATCGCCTCCGGCGGCTCGCCGAGCAGCACCCGGCGTACGACACGCTCGGCGGCCCGCCCGTCGTCGAAGTCGCAGAACCGCTCCCGGAACGCGGCCCGCAGCGCCCTGGCCCCCTCGCCCGCGTACGAGCCGTCGCGGAAGACGGCGGCCAGCTCCTCGGGGGTGCGCACGACCGGGCCGGGCGGCTCGGTCATCAGGTCGAAGTAGACGCCCCGCGTCTCCCGGTAGACGTCCCAGTCGTCGGCGTACACGACGATCGGCCGGTCCAGGTTGGCGTAGTCGAACATGATCGACGAGTAGTCGGTGACCAGCGCGTCCGCCGCCAGGCACACGTCCTCCGAGGAGCGGTGCGCGGTGACGTCGATGACGCGGCTGCTCAGGCGGGAACCCCTCACGGGGGCCCGGTCGTAGAAGTAGTGGGCGCGCAGGAGTACGACGACGTCCTCGCCGGCCGCTTCGCAGAACGCCTCCAGATCCAGCCCGGGTTCGAAGCCGGTGTGGTGGTCGCGGTGGGTCGGCGCGTACAGCACGGCCGTCCTGCCCTCCGGGACCCCCAGGCGCCGCCTGATCCGTGCCACGTCCTCGGCGGTCGCCGTGTAGTACACGTCGTTGCGCGGATAGCCGTACTCCAGGTGCTCGTAGGAGCCGGGGAAGGCGCGCTCCCACATCTGGGTGGAGTGGCGGTTGGCGGAGAGGTTGAAGTCCCAGCGGTCCACGCGGCCCAGCAGCCGGGTGTAGCTGCCCGACTGCGCGGCCACCACCGGGTACGTCGACTGGTCCACGCCCATCGTCTTCAGCGGGGTGCCGTGCTGCGTCTGCAGATGCACGCTGCCGGGCCGCTTGACGACCGCCTCGGCGAAGTTGGCGTTGTTGACCAGGAATGTCGCGCGGGCCAGCACCTCCCAGTAGCGGCGCGAGCCGATCACGGCGTAGTCCACGTCCTTCGGCATGGCGTGCGCCTGGCCGGCCTCGACCAGGAACACCGAGCGGATGTGCGGGGCGAGTTCGCGGGCCTTGGCGTGGATCGCGGCCGGGTTGCAGGCATAGCCCCGGCCCCAGTAGGCGCAGTACACGGCCAGGTGCGGGTCGAGCGGGCGGTGCAGCTCGTACGCGTAGCGCAGCCGGGTGTGCAGCATGCGCGGGCGCGGCAGCCGTTCGGCGGCTCCGGAGGCCATCTGGTTGGCGCCGCGCAGCCCGCGGAACGCGGTGTACGCGCCCGCCGCCAGCAACCGGTGCTGTACGCCCAGGCTGCCGCCCGGCGGCCGGAAGCCGGCCGGCCGGTGGCGCCGGTAGAGGCGGGCCGCCCGGCGGAAGAACGCCCGGTGCCCGGACGGCAGCCGCTCCGGCCGGGACGCGGTCTTCAGCACCGGGGAGAACAGCTGCTCGAACAGCGGCCGGATCCGCTCGGCGGGCAGGGCGGCCTCGGCGGCCCGGGTCAGCACCAGGTCCACCTGGTCGAGCAGGCCGTGCTGGTGCGGCCCGGGCAGGTTGAGCCGGCTGCCCTGGCGGCGCAGCCGGTGCCGTACGACGACCCGGCGCAGCACCGCGATCCGCCCGGCGGCGAGGGTGACCAGGCCGCCCCAGCCCAGGTCGGTGAAGTGGCCGTCGGGGAAGGCGAGCCGGTGCTCGGTCAGGAAGGCGCGGCGGTAGGCCGCGCTCCACGCCGGCAGCCGCACACCGGTCAGCTCCGGCCGGTCGGCGGGGGCGAAGGCGCCCTCCGGAGCCCCCGCGAGCAGCGGCGCGGCCGGGTTGGCCGGCTCGCCCTCCCACCAGGGGACGCGCTCGTGCTCGGCGTAGAGCACGTCCACGCCGGCGGTCTCGGCCAGCCGGGCGTCCAGCGCCGCGAGCGCGCCCGGCAGCAGCAGGTCGTCGCCGTCGAGGAACAGCACGTACGCGCCGGTCGCCGCCCGCGTCCCGGCGTTGCGCGCCCCGCTCAGACCGGCGGACGGCGGCGAGTCGACCGGGGTCACCCGGGAGTCCCGCCGCGCGTATCCGGCGGCCACCGCGGCGGCCGGGGAGTCGGGGGCGTCGCAGACCGGGATCAGTTGCAGATCGCCGAAGGACTGGCCGAGAACCGAGTCCAGCGCCTGGGACAGCCGGCCGGCCACCCCATGGGACGGGACGATGATGCTGAAGCGGGGCATTCTGTTCTTTCTGTTGTCTTGCGGACACGTGTCCCGTGGTCGGCGCCGGACACGCGACCGGGCCGCCCCGCCGGACGCCAGGTGGACGGCCGGCTCGGGGCGGGCCGCGTCGAGCCGAGGTGCAGGGGAACTCCCGCAGGGACCAACGGTGTTCAGCGCCTCTCGGTGACGGGGAGGCAACCGGAAGGTTGCTCCACGGTGGCCAGCGGGGAGTGCGTGCAGGCCGACGGCACCGGGCGGCGCTCCGCGAGCGGCACCACCGGCGGCAGTTCCGCCCCGCCCAGCACCACATGCCGTACGACCCGCTCGGCGGCGCGTCCGTCGTCGTACGGGCAGAACCGCTCCCGGAACGCCGCCCGCAGCTGGGCCGAGCGCGAGCCGCGCCAGTGGCCGGTCGCGAAGATGTCGATCAGCTCGTCCTCGCTGCGCGCGACGGCGCCCGGCGGGAAGGCGCGCAGATCGAAGTAGGTGCCGCGGGCCGCCCGGTACGCCTCCCAGTCGCCGGTGTGCACCACGATCGGCCGGTCCAGGACCGCGTAGTCGAACATGATCGACGAGTAGTCGGTGAGCAGCGCGTCCGAGGCCAGACAGAGCGACTGCACGCTCGGGTGGCCGCCGACGTCGATGATCCGGGCGCCCGTGCCGAGCGGGCCGCCGCGGGTGGGGTGGGGGCGCGCCAGGATCACGAAGCGCGGGCCGAGACGGCGCGCGATCCGCTCCAGGTCCAGCAGCGGGTGCTGGGTGCGCCGGTGGTCGCGGAAGGTCGGCGCGTACAGGATCGCGACCGCGCCCTCGGGGATGCCCAGCGACTCGCGCAGCCGGGCCACGTCCGCCGGGGTCGCCCGCTGGAGGGCGTCGTTGCGCGGGGCGCCGTACTCCAGCGTGGTGTAGCCCCCCGGCAGGGTCCGCTCCCACACCAGCGTCGAGTGCCGGTTGCCGGACAGGACGAGGTCCCACTGGTCGACGCCGCGCAGCAGCTCGGCGAAGTCGGTGCCGCGGGCCGCCGCCGGGTACTCCTGGAGGTCCAGGCCCATGTGCTTGAGCGGTGTCCCCTGCCCGGTCCGGATCATCACCTGCCCGCGGCGCTTGCGCAGCCGCCGGTCCAGGACGTCATCGGTGACCAGGTACCGGGAGCGGGCCAGCGCCGTCCAGTAGGCGGCCGTGCCGGGCCGCAGCCGAAGCGGCCCCGGCGGGACCGTGTGCCGGTGCTCCGGGCGGGTGATCCAGGCGGTGCGGATGTGCGGGACGTGCGTGCGGAACGCCTCCTCCAGGGCGCCCGGGTCGCCGCCGTGGCCGCGGCCCGCACCGGAGGCGAACACCGCCCGGTCGGGGCGGACGGGCAGCCGCAGCTGGATCCGGTAGTGCAGCCGCAGTACGCCGGTGCGCACGGCGCGGGCCGGCTTCAGTACGGCCTTCAGCGTGCGCCGGCCCCCGGCCGAGAACAGCTGCAGCGCCCGGAACGTGCGGTGCAGGCCGAAGCGGACCAGGATGTTCCGCCGCCGCATCCGGGTGCCCGGGACGCGGTAGCGGCGGTAGTGGGCGCGGGCCCGGCGCAGGAACTCGCCGTGGCTGCCGCGCGGCAGCCGGTCCCGCTTGGTGAACACCGTCGCGTAGTGGTCGGTCATGCGGCGGAACAGGTCACGGCGCCAGTGCGCGAGTTCCGGCCGCTCCTCGACGTAGGCGAACACCCGCTCGTACTGCTCGAACAGATCGAAGTGCCTGCGGCTGGCGGTGCCGAGGATGCTGCCCTGCCGGCGCTGCCGGTAGTGCACGCACACCCGGTCGAGCGTGGCGATCGACTCCGCCGTCATCAGCACCGGGAAGGTCCAGGGGGTGTCCTCGTAGTAGCCCGGCGGGAAGGCGAAGCCGTTCGCCTCGACGAACTCCCGCCGGCAGGCCTTGTTCCAGGCCACCATCAGCACCCTGAGCAGCCCCGGCCGGTCCTCCAGGCGGAACGGCGCCGGGCCCTGCTCGGTGAGCGGGGCGGTGAGCTGGTTGCGCACCGTCCGGCCGTCCCAGTACGTGCGCGCGTAGTCGTACACCAGGACGTCCGGCTCGCCCGACTCCTTGATCCGGTCGGCGATCGCACGCAGCGCGTGGGGGGTGAGCGTGTCGTCGCCGTCCAGGAAGACCAGGTAGTCGCCGGTCGCCTCGGCCATCCCCGCGTTCCGGGCCCGCCCGAGCCCCCGGTTCTCGGCCAGGTGCACGGGCCGCACCCGCGCGTCCCGGGCCGCGTACTCGTCGATGACCGCCCCGCAGGCGTCCGGTGAGCAGTCGTCCACGGCGATCAGTTCCAGATCGGGGTACGACTGCGAGAGCACCGAGTCCAGGCACTCGCTGAGATACGCCTGGACCTTGTACGCGGGGACAATGACACTGAACCTGGGCAAGGGACATCCAAGGGTCGTCGGTCGGCGCGGGGTTTCTGACCGGAAACGGCCGATGGAGTGAATTGGTTACGGTTCGTACGGCATGTGGGGGACACGCGGTGAACGTGACGGGGCGGGCCGCTGAAGACCCGCCCCCCGAGAAGTGTCGTTCTCGTGACTACTTGACCGCGCCCGCCATCACCCCGGACACGAACTGCCGCTGGAACGCGAAGAACACGGCCAGCGGGATCACCATGGAGATGAACGCGCCCGGCGCCAGCACGTCGATGTTGTTCCCGAACTGCCGTACCTGCGTCTGCAGCGCCACCGTGATCGGCTGCGTGCCCGACTTGGTGAACACCAGCGCGACCAGCATGTCGTTCCACACCCACAGGAACTGGAAGATGCCGAGGCTGGCGATGGCCGGCCCGCCCAGCGGCATCACCACGCGGGCGAACAGCCGCAGTTCGCCGGCGCCGTCCAGCCTGGCCGCCTCCAGCAGCTCGCGCGGGATCTCCGCGAAGAAGTTCCGCAGCAGGAACACCGCGAAGGGCAGACCGAAGCCGGTGTGGAACAGGACCACCCCGAGGATCGACCCGAACAGGCCGAGCTGCCCGAAGAGTTCGGCGATCGGGATCAGCGCCACCTGCACCGGCACCACCAGCAGGCTCACCACGCCCAGGAACCACCAGTCCCGGCCCGGGAACTCCATCCACGCGAACGCGTAGCCCGCGAGCGCGCCGATCACGACGACCAGCAGGGTCGCCGGGACCGTGATCAGCACGGTGTTCAGCAGGGAGCCGGTGATGTCGCCGTTCTCCAGCAGCTTCTGGTAGCTGTCGAAGGTGAGCTGGGACGGCTTGGAGAACACCGTCCACCAGCCGCTCGCGCTCATGTCCTCGGGCGCCCGCAGCGAGGAGATGAGCAGCCCGACGGTCGGCACCAGCCAGAACAGGCCGACCACGATCAGCAACACGCGGACCAGGCCGCCGTTGATCTTCTCCAGCAGCCGGCTCATCGCCGCACCTCCCGCCGCAGCCGACGGATGTTGAACGCCATCACCGGGATCACCAGCACCAGCAGCAGCACCGCGATCGCGCTCGCGACGCCCGGCTGGTCCTCCGCGAAGCCCTTGCGGTACAGCTCCAGGGCGAGCACGTTGGCGTCGTCCTGGGAGGATCCCGGCGCGATGATGTAGACGAGGTCGAACACCTTCAGCACGTTGATCATCAGCGTGACGGTGACCACCGCGAGGACCGGCGCGAGCAGCGGCACGGTGACCTTGCGGAACACCTGCCACTCGGTGGCGCCGTCCACCCGCGCCGCCTCCAGGAGCTCCCGGGGCACGCCCGCGAGCCCGGCCGCGATCAGCACCATCGCGAAGCCCGCCCACATCCATACGTACGCCCCGATGACCGCCGGGGTGACCAGCGCCGGGCCGAGCCACTCGACACCGTTGTACGGCTCCCGGAAGTTGCTCGCGGGCAGCCTGAGGCGTGCCCCGTCGGCGGACGCCGGCAGCGTGAAGGTGCCGTCGCCGGCCGCCTCGGTGGAGGCGACCACCTTGCCGTCCTTCACCGCCTCGATCCGCATCCCGGCATACCCGAGCTCGGACGGGTCGGGCGCGCCGAGCCGCCCCACGCCCTTGCCGCGCGTGAAGTCCTGCCAGGTGGTGCCGGTGATCTTCCCCGGTTCCGGCCTGGCGGCGACGGCCTTCTCCGCGCTGTCCGGCATCTGGTCCGGGGCGACGCCGACGAGCGGGAGGGAGACCGTCTGACCGGTGTGGACGGCGGCCCTGGTGAGGAAGCCGCCGCCCTGCGCGGTCAGCGGGGATTCCCGCCCGGGGTGGGCGTTCGGGAACGCCGACGACTGCACGAAGGTGTCGTGGACGCCCACCCACACCGCGTTCGCGACCCCCTTGTGCGGATCCTGGTCGTACACCAGCCGGAAGATGATCCCGGCCGCCAGCATCGAGATCGCCATCGGCATGAAGACGACCAGCTTGAACGCCGTCCCCCAGCGCACCCGTTCGGTCAGCACCGCGAAGACCAGACCGAGCGCGGTGGAGACCGTCGGCGCGAACACCACCCAGATGACGTTGTTCTTCAGGGCGGTGCGGATGCCGTCGTCCGTGAAGAGGGTCCGGTAGTTGTCCACGCCGGCGAACCCGTCGCCGCCGGCGTTGTAGAAGCTGCGGATGAGCGAGTACCCGATCGGGTAGACCACGAGCGCGCCGAGCAGCACCAGGGCGGGCAGCAGGAACAGCGCTGCCACGGTTCTGCGGGTGCCGGTCACGCTTCTACGACCGCGGGGTGCGGCCGGGCCCGAGGGGCCCCCGGCCGCCGTTGCCGCCGGCGCCATGGCCGGATCAGCTCCCGCTTCCGTACGCGGCCGCCGCGTCCTTCTCCAGCTTCGCCTGGGTGCCCGCCACGTCCGCCGGGTTCTTCAGGAAGTCCTGGAGGTCCTTCCACTCACCCTTGCCCGGGGTGCCGCCGAAGGCCTGCGGGGCCTGGTCGGACATGTCGAAGCGGAAGTCGTCACCGGACGCGATCAGCGCCTTGGCGATCTTCTGCTGCACCGTGTTCGGGTACGCCGAGATCTCCACGTTCTTGTTCGGCGAGAGATAGCCGCCGAGCTTCGCCTGGATGGTCGCCGCGTCCGGGGAGGCCAGGAAGGTGACCAGGGCCTGGGCCGCCTTGGAGTCCTTCAGGACCACCGCCGCGTCACCGCCGGAGACCACCGGCGCGGTGGAGCCGACCGCGGGGAACGGGAACACCTTCGCGTCCGTGCCCACCTTCGCCTTGGTCTCCCCGATGTTGACCTGCACGAAGTCGCCCTCGTAGACCATCGCGGACTTCGGCTGGTCGCCGCCGGTGAAGGTCTGGGTGACCGAGGCCGGGAACTCCGTCTGCAGCGCGCCGTCCTGGCCGCCCGCGAGGTAGTCCTTCCTGCCCCAGATCTGCGCCAGCGTCGTCAGCGCCTGCCGGACCGAGGGATCCGTCCACTTGATCTTGTGCTGGGCGAGCTGGTCGTACTTCTCGGGGCCCGCCTGGGACAGGTAGACGTTCTCGAACCAGTCCGTCAGCGGCCAGCCGTCCGCGCCGGCCACCGAGAACGGCGTGACCCCGGAGTCGGACACCGCGCCCGCCGCGGTCAGCAGGTCCTTCCAGGTCTTCGGCTCCTTGGCGTTCGCGTTCTCGAAGACCTTGGCGTTGTACCAGATCAGCGACTTGTTCGCGGCCTTGTAGTAGACGCCGTACTGCTTGCCGCCGACCTTGCCGATGTGCTGCCAGCCCTGCGAGTAGTTCTTCCCCAGCTCCTTCAGGGCCTCGGCCCCGAGCGGCTTGGCCCACCCCCGCTGCACGGCCTGCTTGATCGCGCCGGGCTGCGGCAGCAGCGCCACGTCCGGCGGCTGGCCGCCCGCGATCTTCGAGCCGAGGAAGTTGATGATCGGGTCCTGGGCGGGCACGAAGGTGACCTTCGCGCCGGTGCGCTTCTCGAACTCGGCGAGCACCTGCTTGAAGTTCTTCTGCTCCTGGCCGGTCCAGACCGCGGCGATCTCCAGGCTGGCGCCGTTCAGCTTCGGCAGGGTGAGGGTCGAGCCGGTGGCGTCGCCGGTCTTCTCCCCGCTGCCCTTCTTGCCGTTGTCACTGCTGGAGCAGGCGCTCAGCGCGAGGGCTCCCGCCAGCAGCGCGGCGAGTGTGGTGACGGTCCTGTGGGTCCGGATGGTGCTGCTCTTGCTACGCATCACTTCCCCGTTCGTCGTTCTTCGTTGAACGTCAGAACTCTGTCCGTGCGCTCCGGTGTACGCCGCGCCGCACAAGGGCGGCAAGAGCGCCTGCGCCGTCCGGCGGCTCATCGTGACCGGCTCGTGATCAGGGAGGTATGCGCGTACCGCGCCGGCTGGTTCCGCCTCAGAGCAGCGAGGGCACCTGAGCCGCGGACACCTCGCGTGCCGCCCGCTGCACCGCGCTCGCCAGCAGGGCCAGGTCGGTGGGGCCGTTGCCCAGCTCCCGCACGGGCCGGCGGGCCGGCGGGTCGCCCATGCGCTGCCAGTCCAGGGGGACGACCGTGGGCCGCTGGGTCGCGGTGCGCGGGATACGGCCCGTCACCCGGCCGCCCTGGAAACCGGCGACCCGCCCGTCGGCGTACGTCAACCGCCCACGCCCCGGCGCCGGTTCGTCCGGGCCCTGGCTCGGCGCGTCCAGCACGACCCGCAGGGTGGCCCTTCGCGCGGGCTCGGTCTCCGCCGTACGGCCACCCGTCCCGGCCGCCGCCGCCAGATGCACCCCCAGCCGCTCGCCCTCCCGGGCCACCGCCTCCAGCGCCCGCAGCACCGACCCGGCGGCGGGCCGGCCCGGTGAGCCGAGCGCGGGCGACACCAGTGCGTCCAGATCGTCGACGACGACCACGAGCCGCGGCAGCGGCGGTGCCGCCTCGGCCTGCTGCCGCGCGGCCCCGCCCGGCCGCAGCCGCAGGGTGGAGCTGGGCGGCGTCTCTATGTCACCGTTCGACGGCGTGCGCTGCGCCACCATCCGGCCCGACACCGCGCGCCCCCTGTGCCACTGCGCGAAGTCGCTCCGCCCCAGCAGCTCCGCCCGCCGCTTCAGCTCGGCGGTCAGCGACTGGGCGAACTCCCGCATCCGCACGGGGTCGTTGGCGATGAGATGCGTGGTGACATGCGGTATGTCGGTGCACACCCGCAGCCCCTCACCCCGTCCCACGCCCGCCCCGACCCCGTCCCGGCCGTCGATCAGCACCACGCCGAGCCGGTCCGGCCGCTCGGCGGCGGCCAGCGAGGCCACCACGGCCCGCAGCGACTCCGTACGACCGCTGCCGGCCGGTCCCTCGACCAGCAGATGCGGCCCGTCGGCGACGAGATCGACGGTGACCGGCCCGCGCGGCCCGGCACCCAGCACGGCTCGCGCCCGCCCGCCCAGCGCCTGGGCGTCGTCCGCGGCGTCCGCCCAGCGCGCCATCAGCGACGCCGGGGTGGCCCGGGCCAGCCCCAGCTCGTCCAGCAGCCGCGCCGACTGCGGCAACGGCGTGGCCACACGGGTGTCCCGCTCGCCGGCCGGGCCGTCCGGACGCAGCGGCGCCAGCGCCCGCGCGAACCGCTCGGCCCAGGCGAGCGAGACGGCGTCGACGATGGCGGGCGAGCCCGGTGCGACGGGCCCGCCCGGCGCCACCCGCATCAGCTGCAGCGCCGTGGCGACATCGCCGCTGAGCAGCGCCACGGCACCGCAGTGCCGGAACGTCGGCGTCACCGCGCACGCGGCCTCGTACGTCACCGTCACGGGGGAGGCGGGCGAGGCGGGCTCGGTCTCCGCGAGGCACACCACGTGGATCCCGGCCCGCGGCCCGGCCACGGCCAGCCGCGCCAGGGCCTCCCGCAGCGCGGACCCTCCGGGGTCTCCGTCCACCACGACGACCGTGTACGGCCCGGGAAACCCGCTGACCCCGCCGACTTCGGCGTCTTCCCTGGCCCAGGAGGGCCGGCGGGCGGGGGTGGAGCCGGCCCGGTGGCCGGGGTGGGCTTCGGGGGCGGGGCCGTCAAAGGGGCGGGCCGGGGCGCCGGGACCGCCCGGCGCGAGCCCCTGGGCGGGGACGGCCGGCGTACCTGGGTGCACGGTGGCGGTGCCGAATCCGTGCGCGGCCGGGCCGGACGGGTTGCCGGGGGCGGAGTCGCCCGGGGTGGTGTGCGTAGGGGTGGCCGAGGCGGAGGGGGTGCCGGGGCCGTCGCGGGTATCCGTGGCCGGGGTGTGGGGGCCGACGCCGTGTGTGCGGGTGTTCTGGGCGGCGGCCGCCGGGCGGGATCCGGGTGCGGCCGGGCCGACGGGGGCGTCGGGGGTGACGGCGCCCGGTGCCGGGACCGGTGGGATGCCGGGAGCCGGGACGCGGGGCGAGGCGGGGTGGGCCGCGCTTCTGCCGGTCGCCGCGTGGTCCTCCACCCGGCGCAGCAGTTCCTCCGTGCGGGCCGCCGCCTGTTCGCGGTCGTAGGCGAGCAGCAGCCGGCAGTCCTGGCCGTGGGCCGGCCGGACGTGCGGGAGCCAGCCCAGCCAGGACCACTCGGCCGTGCGCTCCTCCTCCGGCCGGGCGCGGTCGGCGCTGATCAGCACGATCTCCAGCAGGTCCGGCGAGTGCAGCGCGGCCAGCTGCGCCAGCACCGCGCGGGCCAGCCCCGACAGCCGGGGGCGCGGACCGGCCAGGCCCAGCGCGCCCGCCTCGCGCAGCGCCGCCGTCACGGGCACCGCGGGCAGCAGCCCGGAGCCGTCCGGCGCGTGGCGGTCGGCGGTGCCGAGCCGCACGGTCAGCGCCTCCGCGTGGTCCGGCCCGCGCTCCCACAGCCGGGGCCCGGGACCGAGCGCCGTCAGCAGCAGTGCGGCGGGGTCCGGCCAGGTATCCGGCTGCTGCGGTGCCGGGGCCGCCGGGACGGCGTCGGCGCGGGAGGCGGTGCCGTCGTATGTCCCGGGGCCGACGGGCTGCTCCCCGCGCCCGCCGGTCAGCTTGCGCGCCCAGGCACCGAGCCCGCGCCGCCGCGCGCCCTGGGGCACACCGGTGCCCCTGACGGGGGCGCCGCCACGGCCCTGAGCCCGCGGTTCCCCGACGGATTCCGGCGCACGGCCGGCGGGCCCGTGTCCCGCCGCCCCGGCGTACGGCTCTCCGGCCACGGGGCCGGATCCGCCGACCCCGAAGCGCCCGGCGTGCGTGTCCCCGCCGCTGCCCTTCTCGATCCCCGGCGCCCCGCCCTGCCCCGGCACCATCCCCGACTCACGCGACCGATGCCCCGGCCCCTCGCCCCCGGAGGCCCCCCACCCGACAGAGTCATATCCGTGCTGTGCGGACCCGACGGGCCCCCCGGACACCCCACCACCACGTGCGAACGCCCCACCGACACCAGCGGCCCCCAGTGCCCCACTGGCACCGGAGGCCTCACCAGCACCGAAAGCCCCACTGCCGCCCGCCCCACCGGTACCGGGGGACGCCCCACCGGCGCCTGCGCGCGGACCGGCGGCCCGCCCGGCACCTGCCGAGGGCCCCCCGGCCCCGCCTGCGGCCGCCGACGGTGCTTCCGCCCCACCGGGGCCACCGGCACCCGACGACGAAAGCCGCACGGAGGGTGCGGGCGGGAACCCGGACCCCGCCCCGGGCGCATCCGCACCCGCATCCGCGCCCGGCACCGCGTCCCGAACTACCCGGACGCACCCCTCCCCGTCCGGCACGACCCGGACACCGGCTCCCCCGGACGGAGCAACCCGCAGCGCCGACTCCCCGATCCGCAGCAAGCCCCCGGCAGGGAACCGCACCGGACGCGAGTCCACCCGCACCCCGTCCAGCGCCGTACCGTTCGTGGAGCCGAGGTCGGCGACCGAGACACGGCCGTCCGCGCCGACGGTGACCGCGCAGTGCAGCCGGGACACGTCGGGGTCGTCCAGCGGTACGTCCGCGTCGGCCGAGCGGCCCACGGTGATCCGGCCGCCGTGCAGCAGATGGACCCCGCCCGCGTCGGGGCCCGCCACGACATGCAGCTGGGTCGGCGCGTCGGCCGGCTCGGGATGCGGCTCGGCGACCGCCGGGGCGCCCAGGGACAGCACGGCGCCGTCGACCAGCGGAGGCTCGCCGAGGGTGCAGCGGCGCGGGTCGAGCCGTTCCGTACCGGCGTACAGCACGACAGTGGTGTTGGAGGTGTCGCGGCCCTCCCCGGTGACCGCGCCGGCCAGCGCCGAGGCGACCGCGGCCAGGTCCGTGCCGGTGGGCGCCGTGACCAGCACGTCGCGGCTCGCGGCGCGGCCCCGCTGCGGGGACGCGCCCAGCGGGTCTACGACGGTCAGCCGGATCTGCATCCCCACCCCACACGAGCACGTCGGCCAGTACTGGAAGGCATCCTCGCACCTGCCACTGACAGCCCGCCCGGCACCCGGTAACAAGTGATCTTGATTGGTCGGCTCTGCCCCCAAAAGTGCCTGACCATGAGGGCGCGGGCGATCACTTGAGATCGGTCACGTCCGTTTCCGGCAACCAGTGGACCGGGACATGCGTCTTTCCGTCGAGCACCTGGCGCCCCCGAGGGCGGCACTACAGTGGGTCGGACAACCGGAATGACAACCGGAATGCAGGCAAGCAAGCATCAGCAAGCAGCAGGGAGCGCGTGACGTGCGGCCAGTCGGCAGCAAGTACCTGCTTGAGGAGCCGCTCGGACGCGGCGCCACAGGCACCGTCTGGCGTGCCCGCCAGCGCGAGACCGCGGGCGCCGAGGCAGCCGTACCCGGGCAGCCCGGTGAGATGGTCGCGATCAAGGTCCTCAAGGAGGAGCTGGCGAGCGATCCGGACATCGTGATGCGCTTCCTGCGTGAGCGCTCGGTCCTGCTCCGCCTCACCCACCCGAACATCGTCCGGGTCCGCGACCTGGTCGTCGAGGGCGATCTGCTGGCCCTGGTCATGGACCTCGTCGACGGCCCCGACCTGCACCGCTACCTGCGCGAGAACGGCGCCCTCACCCCGGTCGCCGCCGCGCTGATGACCGCGCAGATCGCCGACGCGCTCGCCGCGAGCCACGCCGACGGCGTCGTCCACCGCGACCTGAAGCCCGCCAACGTCCTGCTCCAGCAGCACGAGGGCCGGATGCACCCGATGCTGACCGACTTCGGCATCGCCCGCCTCGCCGACTCCCCGGGCCTGACCCGCACCCAGGAGTTCGTCGGCACGCCCGCGTACGTGGCACCGGAGTCCGCCGAGGGCCGCCCGCAGACCTCCGCCGTGGACATCTACGGCGCCGGCATCCTGCTGTACGAACTGGTCACCGGACGCCCGCCGTTCTCCGGCGGCACCGCCCTGGAGGTCCTGCACCAGCACCTGAGCGCCGAGCCGCGCCGCCCCTCCACCGTGCCGGACCCGCTGTGGACGGTCATAGAGCGCTGCCTGCGCAAGAACCCCGAGGAACGGCCGAGCGCCGAGAACCTCGCGCGCGGCCTCAGGGTCGTCGCCGAGGGCGTCGGCGTGCACGCGAACGCCGCGCAGATCGCCGCGGCCGAGGGCGTCGGAGCGCTGCTCGCGCCGGACCCGGCCCCGACCGCCGTCCCGGGTGTGCCCGGCGCCGCCGACCCCACCCAGGTGCTGCCGAACACCGGTCCCCGGGGCGCGTACGACCCGAACGCGGCGACCAGCGTGCTGCCGCACACCGGCGGCCCGGCCGGCGCCGCCGATCCGACCGCCGTCCTGCCGAACACGGGCGCGGCGGACCCGACGGCGGTGCTGCCGAACACGGGACCGCAGGGGCAGCAGCCCGAGCAGCCGCACCCCTGGCAGAGCCAGCTGCGCGCCGCGCGCGACCGCAACGAGCAGACGCAGATCCAGTACCTGTCCCCGGAGGACGACCCGCTGCACCACCGGCCCCAGCGGCAGGTGGCCCGGCCCCAGCAGCAGCCCCGCCAGGCCCCGCAGGCGCGACCGCAGCAGCCGCAGCAGCGCGGCCGGCAGCAGCGGTACCAGCAGGGGCAGGGGTACGGCTACGCACCCCAGCAGCCGCAGCAGGCCCCGCAGCCTCAGCAGTACGCCCCGCCGCAGCAGCCGCAGCGGCCCGCGCGCGAGCCCCGCGCGCCGCGGCAGCGCAGCGCCAACCCGATGAAGATCCCGGGGCTGGGCTGCCTGAAGGGCTGCCTGTTCACGATCGTCATCCTGGTCGTGGCGAGCTGGCTGATCTACGAGCTGACCCCGCTGCACACCTGGGTCGGCCAGGGCAGGAGCTACTGGCACGAGGTGAGCCACTGGGCCGGCCAGGCAGCCCGCTGGATCAAGGACCTGGGCGGTTCCTCCGCCAACGGCAACTGATCACGGGCTTGTGGATTTGTCGACATCTGACGGGTGATTTCCGTCTCCGCGGTGAAGGTTGGCTCATCGGACGCGTAGTTTTAGCGACAACACGCGTCTGTAGGAGCAGTCTTGGCACGGAAGATCGGCAGCCGGTACACCGCCAACCAGATCCTGGGGCGGGGCAGCGCCGGCACGGTGTGGCTGGGCGAGGGGCCCGAGGGCCCCGTCGCCGTCAAGCTGCTGCGTGAGGACCTCGCCTCCGACCAGGAGCTCGTCGGACGCTTCGTGCACGAGCGCACCGCGCTGCTCGGTCTGGAGCACCCGCACATCGTCACCGTGCGCGACCTGGTGGTCGACGGCAACGACCTGGCCCTGGTCATGGACCTCGTGCGCGGCACCGACCTGCGCACCCGCCTGGAGCGCGAGCGGCGGCTGGCCCCCGAGGCGGCCGTGGCGATCGTCGCCGACGTCGCCGACGCGCTGGCGGCGGCCCACGCGGCCGGGATCGTGCACCGGGACGTGAAGCCCGAGAACGTCCTGCTGGACATGCAGGGCCCGCTCGGCCCGGGCGGCGCCCACCCGGCGCTGCTCACCGACTTCGGCGTCGCCAAGCTGATCGACTCGCCGAAGCGGACCCGCGCCACGAAGATCATCGGTACGCCGGACTACCTGGCCCCGGAGATCGTCGAGGGCCTGCCGCCGCGCGCGGCCGTGGACATCTACGCCCTCGCGACCGTCCTGTACGAGCTGCTGGCCGGGTTCACCCCCTTCGGCGGCGGTCACCCCGGCGCGGTGCTACGACGCCACGTCACCGAGACCGTCGTACCGCTGCCCGGGATCCCCGAAGAGCTGTGGCAGCTGATCGTGCAGTGCCTGGCCAAGGCGCCCGCGTCGCGGCTGCGCGCCTCGGAGCTGGCGGCGCGGCTGCGCGAGCAGCTGCCGATGCTGGTGGGGATGCCCCCGCTGGACGTGGACGAGCCGGACCTCTCCGAGGGGGCCGCCGAGGAGCCCCAGCCGTCGGCTCCGCCGGGTGAGCCGGTACGGCGGCGGGGGGCCGTGTCCCTCGTCCCCGGGGCCAGGCCGGACTCCAACCGGGACACGCATACGTCGATGAGGGTGCCGGCGCCGGACGAGCTGGCGGGGGGCGCGCACGGTACGGCTCGCGCTCCTCGCGCGTCCGGTACGCCCCGGCCCGGCTCGGCCCGCCACCGCGCGGCGGTGCGGCGGCGCAGGGTGACGCTGGGAGTGGCCGGAGTGCTCCTGGCGGCCGTCGTGGGCGTCGGCGCGTGGTGGGCGTCGGCCGACGGGGACTCGGACGCGCCGCACCCCACCCACAGCACGTCGGCCCCCTGACCCACCCAGGGGGCTCCGCCCCCTGGCCCCCCGTTTCCCACCCACCCGTCTCACTCGGCTGAGAAGCGCCCCACCCCCACCCGCCTCCCGGCCCGCCGAGAAGCCCCCGGCCGCCCTACCCCAGCCCACCCCCGGCTGCTTCTCGGCCCACCCCGGCTGCTTCCGTCCCACCTCCCCCCTGTCCGCCCCAGCCACCCCCGCTGCTTCGCCGCCCACCTGGCTGCTTCCGCCCCACACCACCCTGGCCGCTTCCGTCCCACCTCACTCCGCCAGCTTCACCGCCCACCCTGGCCGCTTCCGTCCCACCTCACTCCGCCAGCTTTGCCACCCACCCGGGCTGCTTCCGCCCCCCCCCACTCCGGCTGCTTCCGCACCACCCCACCGGGCCGGTTCCGCCCCTTGTCCCGCCCCGCACCGCGCCGTCCGTTCCGCACCGGTGCGGCCGAGGCGGTGCCCTCGCGGCCGACCGAGTCGGGTGGGCGGGTGGGAGAGGGGGTCTGGGGGCGGAGCCCCCAGGGGGCGCCGGGCACCCCGTCGGCTGGGACACACCCGACCCTCGGCGCTCGGCGGAGCCGTTACGCTGGATGCGTGGCAGTCGTCGATGTATCCGAAGAGCTGAAGTCCCTCTCCTCGACCATGGAGTCGATCGAGGCCGTCCTGGACCTCGACAAGCTGAGGGCAGACATCGCCGTGCTCGAGGAGCAGGCGGCCGCGCCGTCCCTCTGGGACAACCCGGACGAGGCGCAGAAGATCACGAGCAAGCTCTCCCACCTCCAGGCCGAGGTCAGGAAGGCGGAGGCGCTGCGCGGTCGGATCGACGATCTCGCCGTCCTCTTCGAGATGGCCGAGGAGGAGAACGACCCGGACACCCGCGCCGAGGCCGAGGCCGAGCTGGTCGCGGTGAAGAAGTCGCTGGACGAGATGGAGGTCCGCACCCTCCTGTCCGGCGAGTACGACTCCCGTGAGGCGCTCGTCAACATCCGCGCCGAGGCCGGTGGCGTCGACGCCGCCGACTTCGCCGAGAAGCTGCAGCGCATGTACCTGCGCTGGGCCGAGCAGCGCGGCTACAAGACCGAGCTCATCGAGACGTCGTACGCCGAAGAGGCCGGCATCAAGTCGACCACCTTCTCCGTCCAGGCGCCGTACGCCTACGGCACCCTCTCCGTCGAGCAGGGCACGCACCGCCTCGTGCGGATCTCGCCCTTCGACAACCAGGGCCGCCGGCAGACCTCCTTCGCGGGCGTCGAGGTGCTGCCCGTCGTCGAGCAGTCCGACCACGTCGAGATCGACGAGAGCGATCTCCGGATCGACGTGTACCGCTCCTCCGGGCCCGGTGGTCAGGGCGTGAACACCACCGACTCGGCGGTGCGCATCACCCACCTCCCCACCGGCATCGTCGTCTCCTGTCAGAACGAGCGCTCGCAGATCCAGAACAAGGCCACGGCGATGAACGTCCTCCAGGCCAAGCTGCTGGAGCGCCGCCGGCAGGAGGAGCAGGCCAAGATGGACGCCCTCAAGGGCGACGGCGGCAACTCCTGGGGCAACCAGATGCGTTCGTACGTGCTGCACCCCTACCAGATGGTCAAGGACCTGCGGACCGAGTTCGAAGTCGGCAACCCCGAGGCCGTGTTCAACGGCGAGATCGACGGCTTCCTGGAGGCCGGAATTCGCTGGCGCAAGCAGCAAGAGAAGTAATTTTGTCGACAAGGCAACCGGCCTGACAACTGCCGCCCGCAGGGCGGCAGTTGTCTTATGTCTGGGTTTTACATCACACTCACAGGTTTCAACCCACCCCAAACACCACCCCAACGGACATCGCGCCCGCAACGCCCTTGACGTTGCTTTGAAAAATCGGAAGGGTGAGGCGCGGCATGCGTACATCTGGGGCGCATGTGAACCGGGGGATCGAGACGCGTTCTTCGTCGCCAGCTGCCTCCGTCGATCACGGCACGCCCCACGCGCGGCCTCATCGACGAACAGCTACTGGGGGTAGCAACCATATGACGAAGAAGACGCGGATCCGGGTCGCGCGGATAGCCGCCGGCGCCGTGATCGCGGCCGGTGCGTCACTGACCGCAGCCGGCGCGGCGTCCGCCCTGGACCTCGATGTCCAGGCGGGGCCGATCAGCCTGGGCGCGCACACGAACACCGGAGGTGACGACGGCGGCACCGACGGTGGTACCACCGACGGCGGCTGCCCGATCGCCGTCTGCACCACGGACGGTGGCACCACGGACGGTGGCACGACGACCGACGGTGGCACGACCGACGGCGGGACCACGGACGGTGGCACGACGACCGACGGTGGCACGACCGACGGCGGTACCACGGACGGTGGCACCACGACCGACGGCGGCACCACGGACGGCGGCACCACCGACGGTGGCACGACGACCGACGGTGGCACCACGGACGGTGGCACCACGACCGACGGCGGCACCACGGACGGTGGCACCACGACCGACGGCGGCACCACGGACGGCGGCACCACCGACGGTGGCACCGGCAACAACGGCGGTACCGGCAACAACGGTGGCACCGGCGACAACGGTGGTACCGGTAACAACGGTGGCACTGGCAACAACGGCGGTACCGGCAACAACGGCGGTACCGGCAACAACGGCGGTACCGGCAACAACGGCGGCACCGGCGGCGGTCACGGCACGGGTGGCGGTCACGGCACCGGCGGGAACCACGACACCCCGCAGGGCGGCAACAACAACGCCTCGCAGGAGGAGGGTTCCTCGGAGCTCACCGACACCGGCTCCGACACGCAGGCCCAGGGCAAGGGCAGCGGCAAGCAGCTCGCCGAAACCGGTGCCGGCCAGACCGCGTTCCTGGTCATCGGCGCCGCGACGATGATCGCCGGCGGCGTCGGCTTCCGCGTCCTGCCGCGTCTGGTCAACGGCCGCGGCGGCGCTGCGGCCTGACCGTAACACCACGGTCACGCTGCGCACGCACCGCGCATGCAGAAGGGCCCGGAGCTCGGCGCTCCGGGCCCTGACGCTGTTTCTCAGGGCTTTTCAGAGTTTTTTCACGCGTTTTTCACGCGGTCTGGTGCGCCAGCAGCGCCACCGCGGCGACCAGCACCGCCAGCAGCGCGATCAGCGCCATCGGGCTGACCCCGCCCAGGAAACTCTCTTGCTGCAGTCGCTCGCGGTTGGCACGGCACACCGGGCACCGGCCCTCGCTCACGGGCGCCGCGCAATTCGCGCACACCAACCGGTCGTACGTCATGCGCTCGCCCTCCTTGCACCGGCCATCGCTCGTACAACGTTCACGGGAACCAGAACGTTCCCCCCTCCACTGTGCCAGGTTCGCGGAGTGCATGCGCGGGGCCTCGGGGAGCCGGGCATGGACCGGGCCCGGTACAAAAACGTACAAGCCTTACCCAACCTCGTCCTGCGACTGCACTTGCACACCCGGTTCGCGTATGGTCACGCTCATCTACCCCCGGCGACCCGTGGTGCATCCGTGATCCGATTCGACAACGTCTCCAAGGTCTACCCCAAGCAGACCCGCCCCGCACTCAGGGATGTCTCCCTGGAGGTGGAGAAGGGCGAGTTCGTGTTCCTCGTGGGGTCCTCCGGCTCCGGAAAGTCCACCTTCCTGCGGCTCCTGCTCCGCGAGGAGCGGTGCAGCCACGGCCAGGTGCACGTCCTGGGCAAGGACCTCGCGCGCCTCTCCAACTGGAAGGTGCCGCAGATGCGCCGCCAGCTCGGGACGGTGTTCCAGGACTTCCGGCTCCTGCCGAACAAGACCGTCGCGGAGAACGTGGCCTTCGCACAGGAGGTCATCGGCAAGTCCCGCGGCGAGATCCGCAAGTCCGTGCCGCAGGTGCTCGATCTCGTCGGGCTCGGCGGCAAGGAGGACCGGAGGCCGGGCGAGCTGTCCGGTGGTGAGCAGCAGCGCGTGGCCATCGCGCGGGCCTTCGTCAACCGGCCCAAGCTGCTGATCGCCGACGAGCCCACCGGCAACCTCGACCCGCAGACCTCCGTCGGCATCATGAAGCTGCTCGACCGCATCAACCGGACGGGCACCACGGTCATCATGGCGACACACGATCAGAACATCGTGGACCAGATGCGCAAGCGCGTCATCGAGCTGGAGAAGGGCCGCCTCGTCCGCGACCAGGCCCGCGGCGTCTACGGCTACCAGCACTAAGCAAGTTCACGACGAAAGGCTCGACCAGACGCCATGCGCGCCCAGTTCGTCCTGTCGGAGATCGGTGTCGGTCTCCGCCGCAACCTGACGATGACCTTCGCCGTCATCGTCTCCGTCGCCCTGTCCCTGTCCCTCTTCGGCGGCTCGCTGCTGATGAGCGACCAGGTGAGCACCATGAAGGGCTACTGGTACGACAAGGTCAACGTCTCGATCTTCCTGTGCAACAAGCACGACGCCGAATCGGACGTCAACTGCGCCAAGGGCGCGGTCACGGCGGACCAGAAGAAGCAGATCCTCGATGATCTGAACAAGATGACGTCGGTCGTCGAGAAGGTCTCCTACGAGTCGCAGGACCAGGCGTACAAGCACTACAAGGAGCAGTTCGGGAACTCCCCGCTGGCCGGTTCGCTCACGCCGGACCAGATGCAGGAGTCGTACCGGATCAAGCTCAAGGACCCGCAGAAGTACCAGGTCATCGCCTCGGCCTTCAACGGGCGCGCCGGTGTGCAGTCCGTGCAGGACCAGAAGGGCATCCTGGACAACCTCTTCACGCTGCTGAACCTGATGAACCGGGGCGCGCTCGGCGTGATGGCGCTGATGCTGGTCGTCGCGCTGCTGCTGATCGTCAACACCGTGCGTGTCTCGGCGTTCAGCCGCCGGCGTGAGACCGGGATCATGCGGCTGGTCGGCGCCTCGGGCTTCTACATCCAGGCGCCGTTCATCGCCGAGGCCGCGGTCGCCGGACTCATCGGCGGCGGGCTCGCCTGTGTGGCCCTGGTGGTCGGCCGGTACTTCACCATCGACCACGGCATGGCGCTGTCCCACAAGCTCCAGCTCATCAACTTCGTCGGCTGGGACGCGGTGTTGACCAAGCTGCCGCTGATCCTCGCCACGAGCGTGGTGATGCCGTCGCTGGCGGCGTTCTTCGCGTTGCGCAAGTACCTGAAGGTGTGACGCATGCCAAGAGGACCGTACGGACATCCGGCCGTACGGTCCTTCGCGTTGTCCTAGACTCACCGCCATGTCAGGCCGAGAGCTGTGCGGAGACCTGTTCAGCCAGCCCCGTCGCATCCGCCGCGGGGCCGCCCTGACATTGGTCTTCGCCGGTGTCCTGGTCGCCGGTGCCGCCACCGGCTCCTTCCCGGAGACCGGTACCCCCGTGCGCGGGGCCGCCTTCGGGCCCGTGCCCCCGGCCACCCGGCACGAGGACGTGCAGAGGGCCGCCGCCGAGGCGATGGCCGACGGCAAGTCCCCGATGGAGGCCGCCGAGCGGGCCGTCAGCCGCAGCGGGGACCGCTGGGGCGCCGTCTACTCCGAAGACGAGTACCAGGAGTTCCAGGACGCCCTCGACGGCCGCTACACCGGCGTCGGACTGTGGGCGCGCAGCGACCGGGACGGCCGGATCGAGGTGACCAGGGTGCAGCCCGGCTCGCCCGCCGCGGAGGCCGGGGTCCGCACGGGCGACCGGCTGCGCAGCGTGGACGGCCGCGAGGTCGACGGCCGGCCGGTCACCGAGGTGGTCTCGTTACTGCGCGGCGACGCCGGCGACGCGGCCGCCGGTACGGCCGTCACCCTGGGTCTCGAACGCGGCACGCGCGCGTGGACCGAGAAAATGCGCCGGGCCAGCCTGTCCACCCACTCCGTGACGGTGAGCAGACTGCCCGGCGGGGTCACCGTCATCAAGATCGCCGCGTTCACCAAGGGCACCGGGGACGCCGTCCACGCCGCGGTACGGCAGGTCCCGGCCGACGGCGGGATCGTCCTCGACCTGCGCGGCAACTCCGGCGGCCTGGTCACCGAGGCGGTGGAGACGTCCTCCGCCTTCCTCGACGGCGGCCTGGTCGCCACCTACGACGTCGACGGCGCCCAGCGCTCCCTGCACGCCGAGCCCGGCGGCGACACCGCCCGGCCGCTGGTCACCCTGGTCGACGGCGGCACGATGAGCGCGGCCGAGCTGCTCACCGGGGCCCTGCAGGACCGGGGCCGCGCGGTGGTGATCGGCTCGCGCACCTTCGGCAAGGGCTCCATCCAGATGCCGACGAAACTCCCCGACGGCTCGGTGGCCGAGCTGACCGTCGGCCACTACCGCACCCCCTTGGGCCACACCGTCGACGGCCGGGGCATCACCCCGGACCTGGAGGCGGGGCCGGCGCAGTCCCTGCCGCGGGCGGAGACCGTGCTCACAGGGCTGGGCAACCCGTCGTAGCGCCGTGTTAATCGGCTGTACGCACGGCCCCTCCGTAGTGCGAAAATGGGCGGCACTATGAGCAAGGGAATGTACGTACCGAAGGAGTCCCAGCCCAAGCAGGGCGGCGGGGCCGCCAAGGCCAGGGACGGCGAGAAGGGCGGCAAGCGCAAGATCGTCGCCCAGAACAAGAAGGCCCGGCACGACTACGCGATCATCGACACCTACGAGGCCGGGCTCGTGCTCATGGGCACCGAGGTCAAGTCGCTGCGCGAGGGGCGGACCTCGCTGACCGACGGCTTCGTCCAGATCGACCGCGGCGAGGCGTGGCTGCACAACGCCCACATCCCCGAGTACCACCAGGGCAGCTGGACCAACCACTCCGCGCGCCGCAAGCGCAAGCTGCTCCTGCACCGCGAGGAGATCGACAAGCTGGAGTCGAAGTCCCAGGAGACGGGTCACACGATCGTGCCCCTCGCCATCTACTTCAAGGACGGCCGGGCGAAGGCCGAGATCGCCCTCGCACGCGGCAAGAAGGAGTACGACAAGCGGCAGACGCTGCGGGAGAAGCAGGACCGGCGGGAGTCGGACCGGGCGATCGCGGCGGCGAAGCGCAGGCAGCGCGGCCTCTAGCGGCCGGCCGCCGGGGAATAGGCTGGCATCGTCGTGCGTTGGTCACGTACGATGTGCACTGCACTCCGCAGAGGGTGCGCGCCCCCTTCCACGGAGGGGATTGAAAAATCAACATGGGGATGATCGGTTTCGACAGCGGCTGTCGAAGCAGGGGAAGCGTGTCGAGGAAGCGGCAATGATCTCGTAAACCATATGTCGCAAAAAATAATCGCCAACACCAAGCGCGATTCCTTCGCCCTCGCTGCCTAAGTAGCGACTTGCGAAGTGTCAGCCCGGGGCTGTTCCCGACCCGGATCCTGGCATCAGCTAGGGAACTAAACCTCTAGACCCGGTCACGGGGTGTAGAGGGAAATCAAACAGTGACTGAGCCCGTCGGAGACTTGTCCGCGTGATCTCCGGGGCCGAGAAAAGCGAAGCGGACTGCACACGGAGAAGCCCTGATTCCGCACCGTTGGACGCGGGTTCGATTCCCGCCATCTCCACGAAGGCCCCTCCGGGGGTCACCCCATGTGGGCAAGGCCCCGTCGCTTTCGAGCGGCGGGGCCTTCGCCTTTGGGGCAGCGCCACGGGCCTTACGGGGCGCTTCATCGCTGTCGCAGCGGCACCCGGCCGGCGCCGGTGAGCGCGGCCAGCCCCAGGGCGGCGGCAGCGGCGGTCGCCGGTGCGGCGTACGCGACGGTGGGAGACAGCTGCTCCGCCGCCCAGCCGCCCGCCGCCGAACCGCACGCGATTCCTGCGAGCAGCCCGGTCACCATCAGGCTCATCCCCTCGTTGAGCCGGTCGGCCGGGGTCCGCTGCTGCACCAGCGTCATCGCCGTCACCATCGTCGGCGCCGTCGCCATCCCCGCGACCAGCAGCGCACCCGCCAGCGTCCACAGCGAACCGGTGAGGCCGGCCGCCGCCCACGGCAGTGTCATCAGTACGGCCATTCCCGTCAGGCAGTGGCTCAGCCGCAGCCCTGCCGGCTTCAGCGCGCCGTACGCCAGACCGGCCGCGCACGAGCCCGCCGCCTGCAGGGCGAGGACTGCGCCGGCCACCGGCCGGTGTCCCTGCGCGTCGGCGTACGCGATCGTGACGACCTCCATGGAGCCGAACACCGCCCCGGTCGCGGTGAAGCAGGCCAGCAGCGGCGGGATGCCCGGGCTGCGCAGCGGCGAGGGGGCCCGGGAACGGGCCCGCGGCGGCGGCTCGGTGGCCCGCTGGGCGGTGAACAGGAGCATGCCGGAGAGCAGCAGCACCGCGCCCGTGAGCGTGCCCGCCTCCGGGAAGAAGGTGCCGGTGAGGAACGAGGCCAGCACCGGGCCGAGCATGAAGCACAGCTCGTCGGCGGCCTGTTCGAAGGAGTGGGCGGTGTGCAGCGCGCCGGGCTCGTCGCGCAGCAGGTGGGCCCAGCGGGCGCGGGAGAGGCCGCCGATGTTCGGGGTGGTCGCGGTGAGGGCGTAGGCGGCGAAGAGGGTCCAGTCCGGGGCGCCGTAGCGCACGCACAGCAGCAACGCGAGGCTGCCGAGCACGGACGCGAGCGTGGCCGGTACGGCGATGCGGGCCTGCCCGTACCGGTCGACGAGCCGGGCGACCCAGGGCCCGGCCAGCGCGGTCGCCGCGAGACCGGTGGCGGTGACGGCACCGGCGAGGGCGTACGAGCCCCGCGACCCGGCGATCATCACGACGGCGCTCACGCTGAACATGCCCATGGGCAGCCGGGCGAGGAGGTTGCCGAGGGTGAAGGCGCGGGTGCCGGGGAGGCGGAAGAGGCGGCGGTAGCCGTGGGTGGTGGATATGACCGAGGGCATGTGAGCCACTCTCGCCCCGAGCGGATCAAGGGGTCCAACACCTTCTCCCGCCCGATTCACTCACGTGTGTTGTAAGTTCCCGGCCATGGACCCCCGTCTCCTGCGTGCCTTCGTCGTCGTCGCGGAGGAGTTGCACTTCACCCGCGCCGCGGCCCGCCTGTACGTCGCCCAGCAGGCGCTCAGCCGGGATGTGCGGCGGCTGGAACGGGAGTTGGGGGCGGAGCTGTTCGTGCGGACGACCCGGCAGGTGACGCTGACCGCGGACGGCGCGCGGCTGCTGCCGCACGCCCGGCGGGTCCTGGCCGCCCAGGACGACCTGCTCGCCGCCTTCGCCCCCGGCCGGTCCCGCCCGCTGCTGGTGGACCTCAACTCGCCGGGCCTGCTCACCGGCCGCCGGGTGCTGCACCGGGCCCGTGAACTCGCCCCCGACTGCGAGCTGATGGCCCGCTACGAGAGCGGTCTGACCGGGGCCGCCGGCGAACTGCTGGCCGGCCGGCTGGACGCCTCCTTCGGCCGTTTCGCCGGCCTGGACCCGGCGCTGCGGTCCGCGCTGGAGCAGCAGCCGGTGCGCTGCGAGCCGATGGCCGTCGTCCTGCCCGAGGACCATCCGCTGGCCGCGCTCGCCGAAGTGCCCCTGTCCGCGCTGGCCGGCGAGACGGTGTACGCCGGCGCCGGGAACCCGCGCACCCGGGAGTGGACCGACCTGGCGGGCCGGCTCTTCGAGGGGCGCGGCATCCGGCTCGCCCCGCCCCTCCCGCCGGCCTTCGGGGACGAGGAGTTCGAGCGGATCATGGCCAAGACCCGCCACCCCGTGCTGGCGGTGGTGGACTTTCCGGCGATGCCCCGCACGGTGCGCCGGCCCCTCGTCGATCCCGTCCCGCTGTCGCCGGTCTCCCTCGTGTGGCGGAAGGGGCTGGTGCATCCCGGACTGGACGCGCTGCGCCGGGCGGCGGCCGGGCTGGCACGGGCGGAGGGGTGGCTGCGGCGGCCCGCGGGCGGCTGGATGCCGGCCGACGACGCGGACGCCTTGCGCGCGGCGGGATGACCCTCACGGGCCACGGGGGCGGCGAGTGAGAGCAACGTTCCCTCGCGGTCATGCACCGCCACAGGCAGGAAACGAGCCCTCCCTACCTTCGGGCTGAGTCGGTCGATGGCAGGTCGACGGGCAGACCGTGCAGCCGTAGTCCCGTGGAGGCGTGATGACAGCCCCAGCCCCAACACCAGCCCCCTCAGCCCCAACCCGTCGCGGTGGCCGCTGGATCGAACGCTGGGATCCGGAGGACGAGGGGTTCTGGAAGGCGACCGGGGAACGGACCGCCAACCGGAACCTGTGGTTCTCCGTGCTCTCGGAGCACATCGGCTTCTCGGTCTGGACCCTGTGGTCCGTCCTCGTCCTCTTCATGGGCCCGGAGTACGGCCTGACCCCCGCCGACAAGTTCCTGCTGACCTCGGTGGTCACGCTCGTCGGCGCCGTCGTCCGCGTCCCCTACACCTTCGCCGTGGCCGTCTTCGGCGGCCGCAACTGGACGATCATCTCGGCGAGCCTGCTGCTGGTCCCGACGGTCGCCGCGTTCGCGGTCATGGAGCCGGGCACCTCCTACACCACGTTCCTCCTGGTCGGCCTGCTGGCCGGCATCGGCGGCGGCAACTTCGCCTCGTCCATGACCAACATCAACGCCTTCTTCCCGCTCAGGAAGAAGGGCTGGGCGCTGGGTCTGAACGCGGGCGGCGGCAACATCGGCGTGCCGGTCATCCAGCTGGTCGCCCTCGCCGTCATCGGCGCGAGCGGCGGCCCGCGCGTCCTGCTGGGCATCTACATCCCGCTGATCGTCGTCGCCGCCGTGTGCGCCGCCTCCTTCATGGACAACCTGGCGACGGTGAGGAACGACACCGGCGCGGCCAGGGACGCAGCGAAGGACGCCCACACCTGGATCATGGCCTTCCTCTACATCGGCACCTTCGGCTCCTTCATCGGCTACAGCTTCGCCTTCGGCCAGGTCCTGACGAACCAGTTCGGCCGTACGCCCCTGCAGGCCGCCTACCTGACCTTCATCGGCCCGCTGCTCGGCTCCCTGATCCGCCCCGTCGGCGGCTGGCTCGCCGACCGTTACGGCGGTGCCCGCATCACCCTGTGGAACTACGTCGGTATGGCCGCCGCCACCGCCGTGCTGATCGTCGCCGGCATGCAGAAGTCGCTGCCGCTGTTCGTGTCCGTCTTCGTCGTGCTGTTCGTGCTCAGCGGGCTCGGGAACGGTTCGACGTACAAGATGATCCCGGGCATCTTCCAGGCCAAGGCCCTGGCCATGGGCCTGGAGGGGGAGGCCGCCGCAGCCCACGGCCGCCGCCTCTCCGGCGCCTCCATGGGCCTCATCGGCGCGGTCGGAGCGCTCGGCGGAGTCGGCATCAACCTCGCCTTCCGCCAGTCCTTCCTGTCCTACGGCTCCGGCACCGGCGCGTTCATCGCCTTCCTCGCCTTCTACGGCGTCTGCTTCGCGGTCACGTGGGCCGTATACCTTCGCCGTACGGCGGGGCAGGCGCGGACGCAGACCACGGCTGAGGCGAAGCCGCAGCTCAGCTACGCGGAAGTGTGACGTAACACCGGTGACATCACCCCGAACCGAGCCTGTCACGCGCCGTTGACAGGCTCGATTCGCGCGCCGGTCAGCTAGGAGAGTCCATGTACGACGAAGAGCAGCAATCCGGAGCCCCCGAGCTCGGTCCGCTCGCGGGATTCACCGTGGGCGTCACCGCCGCGCGCCGGGCCGACGAGCTGGGCGCCCTGCTCCAGCGGCGCGGTGCCGCGATCCTGCACGCCCCCGCCCTGCGCATCGTGCCGCTGGCCGACGACGGCGAACTCCTCGCCGCCACGAAGGAGATCATCGACCAGGTGCCGGACGTGGTCGTGGCCACCACGGCGATCGGTTTCCGGGGCTGGGTCGAGGCCGCCGACGGCTGGGGCCTCGGCGAGCAGCTGCTCGGGCGGCTGCGCGGCGCGGAACTGCTGGCCCGGGGCCCCAAGGTCAAGGGAGCGATCCGCGCGGTCGGCCTCACGGAGGAGTGGTCCCCCTCCTCGGAATCCCTGGCCGAGGTCCTGGACCGCCTCCTGGCGGAGGGCGTCGACGGCCGCCGTATCGCCGTGCAGCTGCACGGCGAACCGCTCCCGGGCTTCGTGGAGTCCCTCCGCGCCGGCGGAGCCGAGGTCGTCCCGGTCCCGGTGTACCGCTGGATGCCCCCGGAGGACATCGCCCCGCTGGACCGCCTCCTGGACGCGGCCGTCTCCCGGTCCCTGGACGCGCTCACGTTCACGAGCGCCCCCGCCGCCGCGTCCCTGCTGGAGCGGGCGGAGGCGAGGGGCCTCCTGCCGGACCTGCTGTCGGCACTCGTCCACGACGTCCTGCCGGCCTGTGTGGGCCCGGTGACCGCCGTACCCCTCCAGGCGCACGGCGTGGACACGGTCCAGCCGGAGCGCTTCCGTCTGGGCCCCCTCGTCCAGGTCCTCTGCCAGGAACTCCCGGCCCGCGCCCGCGCCCTGCCGGTCGCCGGTCACCGGGTGGAGATCCGCGGCCACGCGGTGCTCGTGGACGGCGCCTTGAAGCCGGTCCCCCCGGCGGGCATGTCCCTGCTCCGGGCCCTGTCCCGGCGCCCCGGCTGGGTCGTCCCCCGGGCGGACCTGCTGCGCGCCCTGCCGGGCGCGGGCCGCGACGAACACGCGGTGGAGACGGCGATGGCCCGTCTCCGTACGGCCCTGGGGGCGCCCAAGCTGATCCAGACGGTGGTGAAGCGCGGGTACCGGCTGGCGCTGGACCCGGCGACGGACGCGAAGTACGCGGACGCGTAGGCGGCTTGGGGCCTCGTTCGGGCCGCCTCGAACCGGACGGAGTTCCTCACGTTCGCGGCCGAAGCGGCACGCTGAGCCGGTACCAGGTCCCCGGCCTGCCCCCGACGTCGGCCGGGTCGGCCGGTCCCACGGGGATGAAACCCGCCTTCGTCAGCACCCTCCGGGACGCGGTGTTGGTCAGGGCCGCTGCCGCCCTGACCGTGTGCAGCCCGTACCGTTCCGCCGCCAGCCGGCACAGCTCCCGGACCGCCGCCGTCGCCACACCGCGGCCGGTGGCGTGCTCGGCGACCCGGTAGCCGAGTTCCGCCGTGCCGTCCGCGATGTCGGTCAGGTTGAACCTGCCGAGCACCGAGCCGTTTTCGGCGACGAGCACGTGGAAGGCGCAGACGCCGGCCTCCTGTTCGGCCAGCAGGGCGTCGAACCGCTCGGCGAACCGCTCGAAGTACGCCTCGCCCCGGTCGGAGACCGAGGCCGCGAAGTAGGCGCGGTTCGCCAGCTCGAAGGCCAGGACCGCCGGAGCGTGGTCGGCGCGCAGCCGCTGCAGCTCGGTCATCGTCCGACTGTACCCAGGAGGCCCGGCGCCAGGGGTTCCGGCGGGAGCCCGGGGCGGGCACTGTGAGGAGGAGACCCCCGCTTCCCGGCTAGGCGGTGACAGGCACATGGCACTGAGTACGGCCACGCCCCCGTACGCACTGCGGTTCGACGCCGGGCGGATCTGTCTCGATCTCCTCGCGACCACGCACCCGGCGGAACGGCTGGACGGCGTGGAGGCGTTGTGCGCGTGGATCGGTGGGGCCGGGCTGGTGCCGGAGGGTACGGAGCTCGGTCACGCCGACGCCTCCTGGCTCGTGGGGTTCAGGGAACTGCGCGCCCATGTCGGGCAGTTGGTGCGCGATCCGTACGCGCCGGACACGCCGTCGTACGAGAGCGCGCTCCGGCGGGTCAACGAGGTCGCGCGTGCCGAGACCCCCGCCCCGCGTGCCGTACGCGGTCCGGACGGCGGGCTCGCCCGGGAGCTGGCCGGTCCGCCGGCCTGCGCGGGGCTGCTCGCGCTCGTCGCGCGGGACGCCGTGGAGCTGCTCACCGACCCCGTCGCGCGGGCGGCCGTGCGGGAGTGCGAGGGGGACAACTGCCCGCTCGTGTACCTGGACACCTCCCGGGGGAGGCGCCGGCGGTGGTGCTCCAGTGAGGTCTGCGGGAACCGGGAGCGGGTGGCCCGGCACCGGCGGCGGGCCGCCATCGCGCGAGCGTGATTTCCGTAACACCAGGTTTGGGTGGTAGATACACGGGAACGTTTCGCCGGCCCCGGCGATGTGTCGGAAATGTAAAGATCACGCGGTGGGAATGTGCGTGCATGTCCCGCTCGTCACGTCACTTCGAAGAATTCTGTCACCTCCGTTTGAACACCGCGCCGCTCCCTTCCGTACGGGTGGGCGAGCGACCGACTGGGGGAACCCCCGGACACCGGAGGTGGGCGTGCGCAAGGATGCGGCCGTGGCCAATGAACGTGGATCGAGGGCCCGACATCGCATGTCCTCACAGCCCTCGGAACCTGACGAGGAGTTGATGCGTGCCCTGTATCGAGAGCACGCCGGACCCCTGCTCGCGTATGTCCTGCGCCTCGTCGCCGGTGACCGGCAGCGCGCCGAGGACGTCGTACAGGAAACGCTCATCCGTGCCTGGAAGAACGCCGGTCAGCTCAATCGGGCGACCGGTTCGGTACGCCCCTGGCTGGTGACGGTCGCGCGCCGCATCGTCATCGACGGCCACCGCAGCCGGCAGGCCCGGCCGCAGGAGGTCGATCCGTCGCCGCTGGAGGTCATCCCCGCGGAGGACGAGATCGACAAGGCGCTGTGGCTGATGACGCTGTCGGACGCGCTCGACGACCTGACCCCGGCCCACCGGGAGGTACTCGTCGAGACGTACTTCAAGGGGCGTACGGTCAATGAGGCGGCCGAGACACTGGGTATTCCCAGTGGCACGGTGCGCTCTCGGGTGTTCTACGCCCTGCGATCGATGAAGCTGGCACTTGAGGAGCGGGGGGTGACGGCGTGATGAGCAGCGGATACGGGGGGATGCAGGGATTCGGGGCGGGTGGTCCGGGTATGTCTGGGCCCATGAGCCCCCCATCGGGATCTTCGGTGCCGAACGAGCACGAGACCGTCGGCGCGTACGCCCTCGGGATCCTCGACGACGCCGAGGCAACCGCTTTTGAAGCGCACCTCGCGGGCTGCGAGTGGTGCGCCCAGCAGCTGGACGAGCTGGCCGGGATGGAGCCGATGCTGGCCGCGCTCGCGGACCTGCCGGGCTCCGGCAGCACCCCCGCGATCGGCGATTCGCTGTCCGCCAAGCCCGGTCCGCGGCTGGTGGAGAAGCTGGTCGACGAGGTCGCCGAGAAGCGCGCCCAGAAGCGCCGGCGCAGCTTCTACATGATCGCGGCCGCGGCTGCCCTGATCATCGCCGGTCCGCTGGCGGCGGTCGCGGTGAACAGCGGTTCGTCCGGCAGCGGCCAGGTCACCGCGTCCTCGGCGCAGACCACCTTCGCGGCCATGCCCGACAAGAAGTCGGCCACCGACCCGTCGTCCCGGATCAGCGCGACCGTCGGCATGGAGCAGAAGGACTGGGGCACCCAGGCGGTGCTGGAACTGAAGAACGCCAAGGGGCCGCTCAAGTGCTCCCTGGTGCTCGTCGCGAAGAACGGACAGCGCGTGACCATGTCGTCGTGGTCCGTGCCGAACTGGGGCTACGGCATCCCGGACGGCAAGACCCCGGAGTCCAGGAAGCCGCTCTACATCGGCGGTGCCGCGGCCTTCAAGCCGAACGAGATCGACCATTTCGAGGTCGTGACCTTCGAGGGCAAGAAGCTGGTGCAAGTGGACGCGTAGCTTCGACCGGCCCCCTTCGCGTACGGTTGACGGCTGCCCAGCACGTCAGAAGGGGGCCCGGTGGCCGCTCAGGTTCAGCAGTCCGCGGTCGGCTCGGTACAGGACGCACACGATTCCGTCCGTGACCGGGAGATCAGCGTCGAACAGGAACACCTGGACCGGGTGTACCGGCGGCTGGAAGAGAAGATCCACGAAGCCGAGTTCCTGATGAACGACGCGGCCCAGCGCGGCCAGGTCGGCACCCCGGGTGCGCTGGCCGAGCGGGACGCGCAGGTCTTCCGGGCCGGCATCCACCTGAACCGGCTCAACAACGAGTTCGAGGACTTCCTCTTCGGGCGGATCGACCTGCTGCCCGGGAAGGACGGGAAGAAGGGGCCCGACGGCGCCTACACGGCGGTCGAGCCCGCGGAGGGCGCGGTCCGGCCCGACAACACCGCCGACGTCGCCGAGACCCTGCACATCGGGCGCATCGGCGTCCTCGACCAGGACTACGCGCCGCTGGTCATCGACTGGCGGGCGCCCGCCGCCGCGCCCTTCTACCGCTCCACCCCGGTCGAGCCCGGCCGGGTCGTACGGCGCCGGGTCATCCGGTCCAAGGGGCGCCGGGTGCTCGGCGTCGAGGACGACCTGATGCGGCCCGAGCTGACCGCCTACCTCGACGGCCGGGAGCTGCCCGTCATCGGCGACGGCGCCCTCATGGCCGCCCTCGGCCAGGCCCGCAGCCACACCATGCGGGACATCGTCTCCTCCATCCAGGCCGAGCAGGACCTGGTGATCCGCGCCCCCGCCGCCTCCATCACCTATGTGGAGGGCGGTCCGGGCACCGGCAAGACCGCCGTCGCCCTGCACCGCGCCGCCTATCTGCTCTACCAGGACCGCAGACGCTACGCGGGCGGCATCCTGATCGTCTCGCCGACCCCGCTGCTCGTGGCCTACACCGAGGGCGTGCTGCCCTCGCTCGGCGAGGAGGGGCAGGTCGCCATCCGCGCGATCGGCTCGCTCGTCGACGGCGCCGAGGCCACCCTGTACGACTCCCCGTCCGTGGCCCGCGCCAAGGGCTCGTACCGCATGCTGAAGGTGCTGCGGAAGGCCGCCCGGGGCGCGCTGGAGCTCGGGCCCACCGCTCCGGTGCGGGACGAGGACGCCGAGCCGCGGGCGGTCACCGGGTCACCGACCCGCCTGCGGGTCGTCGCCTTCGGGCGCCGTCTGGAGCTGGAGGCGCAGGAACTGGAACGGATCCGCCGTACCGCACTCGGCGGCACCGCGCCCGTCAACCTGCTCCGGCCGCGCGCCCGCAAGCTGCTCCTGGACGCCCTGTGGGCGAAGTCCGGCGGGGCCTCCCGGCACAGCGACCCCGAGCTGGCCGCCGAGCTGCGCTCCTCCTTCGACGAGGACGTCACGAGCGAGGACTCCTTCATCGCCTTCCTCGACGCCTGGTGGCCCGAGCTGACGCCGAAGGCGGTGCTCGCCGCCATGGCCGACGAGAAGCGGCTCGGCCGCTGGGCCCGCCGCGTCCTCAACCCCGGCGAGATCCGCAAAGTGGCCCGGTCGCTCCAGCGGGACGGCCTCACCGTGCACGACATCGCCCTGCTGGACGAGCTGCAGGCGATCCTCGGCGCCCCGGCCCGCCCGAAGAAGCGGCGCGAGCTGGACCCGCTGGACCAGCTCACCGGCCTGGAGGAGCTGATGCCGGTGCGCGAGGAGACCCAGCGGGAGCGGGCCGAGCGGCTCGCGCAGGAGCGCACCGAGTACGCGCACGTCATCGTGGACGAGGCGCAGGACCTCACGCCGATGCAGTGGCGCATGGTCGGCCGCCGTGGCCGGCACGCCACCTGGACGGTCGTCGGCGACCCGGCGCAGTCCTCCTGGTCCGACCCGGACGAGGCGGCCGAGGCCCGTGACGAGGCCCTCGGCACCCGCCCCCGGCGCCGCTTCCAGCTCACCGTGAACTACCGCAACCCGGCCGAGATCGCCGAGCTGGCCGCCAAGGTGCTCGCGCTCGCCATGCCCGGCTCCCAGGCGCCCAGCGCGGTGCGGTCCACCGGCGTCCAGCCGCGCTTCACGGTCGTACGCGAGTCCCTGGCGGCCACCGTGCGCGCCGAGGCCGAGCGGCTGCTGGCGCTGGTGGACGGCACGGTCGGCGTGGTCGTCGCCATGAACCGGCGCGAGGAGGCCCGGCGCTGGCTGGCCGGGCTCGGCGACCGGGTGGTGGCGCTCGGCAGCCTGGAGGCCAAGGGCCTGGAGTACGACGCGACCGTGGTCGTCTCCCCGGCGGAGATCGCCGACGAGTCCCCGGCCGGACTGCGTGTGCTCTACGTGGCGCTGACCCGGGCCACCCAGCAGCTGACGGTGGTCTCGGGGGAGCGGGACGAGCCGGACGCGACGGGGGTGCCGGATCTGCTGAGGGACTGACTTTTCTGTGAACTCCCCGCGGGGGGAATGGTCCTCGGCATCCGTTTGTTAGCCTGGATACGGCACCGGCTCGATCCAAGCCCCCGGGCCCAACCTTTGTCCCTGCGAGGGACCACTTGCCGCGAGGCGAGCATGGCGGGTCGGTGTCATAACCGTGGGAGGCCCACGTCACGCATGTGACGTGGGCCTCTTTCTTTGCCCGGCGCGACCCTTCCCCCACCTGATCGTTTCTCGTATGGTGGAAGTGTATTTCCGAAAATGCGCGCCTGACCGTGCGCCTGCTGTGAACAAAACGTCCGCAATGCCGGGCGACTATCACGTACTCACGGGTAGGTGCGACGATCGGACGGCACAACTCGCGACACGGTGAAAGCAGAGGAAGTCGGCCATGGCAACGGCGCCCAGCGTCTCCTACTCGATGACCATCCGGCTGGAGGTGCCCGCGAGCGGAACCGCCGTCTCGCAGCTCACCACCGCCGTGGAGTCCTCCGGAGGCTCGGTGACCGGCCTCGACGTCACCGCGTCCGGCCACGAGAAGCTCCGGATCGACGTGACCATCGCGGCCACCTCCACGGCCCACGCCGAGGAGATCGTCGAGCAGCTGCGCGGGATCGAGGGCGTCACCCTCGGCAAGGTCTCCGACCGTACGTTCCTGATGCACCTCGGCGGCAAGATCGAGATGGCGTCGAAGCACCCCATCCGCAACCGTGACGACCTCTCCATGGTCTACACGCCCGGTGTGGCCCGCGTCTGCATGGCGATCGCCGAGAACCCCGAGGACGCCCGCCGCCTCACCATCAAGCGCAACTCCGTTGCGGTCGTGACGGACGGCTCCGCCGTGCTCGGCCTCGGCAACATCGGCCCCAAGGCGGCCCTGCCCGTCATGGAGGGCAAGGCGGCCCTCTTCAAGCGCTTCGCCGGCATCGACGCCTGGCCGATCTGCCTGGACACCCAGGACAGCGACGCGATCGTGGAGATCGTCAAGGCGATCGCCCCCGGGTTCGCCGGCATCAACCTGGAGGACATCTCCGCGCCCCGCTGCTTCGAGATCGAGGCCCGGCTGCGCGAGGCCCTGGACATCCCCGTCTTCCACGACGACCAGCACGGCACCGCGATCGTCGTCCTCGCCGCCCTCACCAACGCCCTGCGCGTCACGGAGAAGGCGATCGAGAACATCCGGGTCGTCATGTCCGGCGCCGGCGCCGCCGGTACGGCCATCCTCAAGCTGCTGCTCGCGGCCGGCGTGAAGAACGCCGTCGTCGCCGACATCCACGGTGTCGTCCACTCCGGCCGCGAGGACCTGGTGAACGCCCCCGCCGACTCGCCGCTGCGCTGGATCGCCGACAACACCAACCCCGAGGGCCTCACCGGCACCTTGAAGGAAGCCGTGCGCGGCGCCGACGTGTTCATCGGCGTCTCGGCCCCGAACGTCCTCGACGGCGACGACGTGGCCGCCATGGCCGAGGGCGCGATCGTGTTCGCGCTCGCGAACCCCGACCCCGAGGTGGAGCCGGCAATCGCCCGCCAGACGGCGGCCGTTGTGGCCACCGGCCGCTCCGACTTCCCGAACCAGATCAACAACGTGCTGGTCTTCCCGGGCGTCTTCCGCGGCCTGCTGGACGCGCAGTCCCGCACCGTCAACACCGAGATGATGCTCGCCGCCGCGAAGGCCCTGGCCGACGTGGTGACCGAGGACGAGCTGAACCCGAACTACATCATCCCCAGCGTCTTCAACGACAAGGTCGCGGGCGCGGTCGCCGGAGCGGTCCGCGAGGCGGCGAAGGCGGCCGGGGCGACGGTCTAGCCGTCCGGTGAAGGGAAGGGGGCGTCCGGGCGTCAGCCGGATGACGGCGTACCGTACTGTGCAAGGGCTGTGAGGATCACCACGGTCGGCCCCCGCACCGGCGCGTCGTGGAACCAGCCGATGCCGGGCGCGCTCTAGGGTGACGCCGAGCGGGCGCCTTTCGTGTGACTCCCCAGGGTGTTCTCACGACTCCTACGGGTGCCGGATTGGCTTTACCGCCGCAGGTAGGGGCAGGATGCGTCCCTGGGCGCGAGCGCATCGGCATCGCAGTGCCTCGGGCGGATCCGCCGCGTGGCACACCCCAACGGCAAGAAATACACGGGAGTAACAACATGAACCGCAGTGAGCTGGTGGCCGCGCTGGCCGACCGCGCCGAGGTGACCCGCAAGGACGCCGACGCCGTGCTGGCCGCGTTCGCCGAGACCGTCGGCGAGATCGTCGCCAAGGGCGACGAGAAGGTCACCATCCCGGGCTTCCTGACCTTCGAGCGCACCCACCGTGCCGCTCGCACCGCGCGCAACCCGCAGACCGGCGAGCCCATCAACATCCCCGCCGGCTACAGCGTGAAGGTCACCGCGGGCTCCAAGCTCAAGGAAGCGGCCAAGGGCAAGTAGACGCTCCGCTTCGAGCGCCGGGCCACTGAGCGCCGTTCGACGGAAGCGCCGCGGGTGACTGCGGGCCGGCAGTGGCTGGTCGCGCAGTTCCCCGCGCCCCTTTGGGGCGCGCCTCAGCTGAAGACGCCACAAGGGCGGCCCTCCTCTTGCCGAGGGGGGCCGCCCTTGTGGCGTTCGTGACGCCTAGCCGAGCGCCTTGCCCGGCAGTTCCACCTTCGCGCCCAGTTCCACGAGCTTCTCCATGAAGTTCTCGTAGCCGCGGTTGATGAGGTCGATGCCGTGGACGCGGGAGGTGCCCTCGGCGGCCAGGGCCGCGATCAGGTACGAGAAGCCGCCGCGCAGGTCGGGGATGACCAGGTCGGCGCCCTGCAGCCTGGTGGGGCCGGAGACGACCGCGGAGTGCAGGAAGTTGCGCTGGCCGAAGCGGCAGTCGGAGCCGCCCAGGCACTCGCGGTAGAGCTGGATGTGGGCGCCCATCTGGTTGAGGGCCGAGGTGAAGCCGAGGCGGGACTCGTAGACCGTCTCGTGGATGATGGACAGGCCCGTGGCCTGCGTGAGCGCCACGACCAGCGGCTGCTGCCAGTCGGTCTGGAAACCGGGGTGCACGTCCGTCTCCAGCGCGATGGACTTCAACTGGCCGCCGGGGTGCCAGAAACGGATGCCCTCGTCGTCGATCTCGAAGGCACCGCCCACCTTCCGGTAGGTGTTCAGGAACGTCATCATCGAGCGCTGCTGGGCGCCGCGGACGTAGATGTTGCCGTTGGTGGCGAGGGCCGCGGACGCCCAGGAGGCGGCCTCCAGGCGGTCCGACAGGGCGCGGTGGGTGTAGCCGCCGAGTTTGTCCACACCGGTGATGCGGATCGTGCGGTCGGTGTCCATCGCGATGATCGCGCCCATCTTCTGCAGCACGCAGATGAGGTCCTCGATCTCCGGCTCGACGGCCGCGTTGGACAACTCCGTTACGCCCTCGGCGAGTACGGCCGTCAGCAGCACCTGCTCGGTCGCGCCGACGGACGGGTACGGCAGCCGGATCTTCGTCCCGCGCAGCCGCTGCGGCGCCTCCAGGTACTGTCCGTCCGCGCGCTTCTCGATGGTCGCGCCGAACTGGCGCAGCACGTCGAAGTGGAAGTCGATGGGCCGGCCGCCGATGTCGCAGCCCCCGAGGCCCGGGATGAACGCGTGGCCGAGACGGTGCAGGAGCGGGCCGCAGAACAGGATCGGGATACGGCTGGAGCCCGCGTGGGCGTCGATGTCCGCCACGTTGGCGCTCTCGACGTGCGTCGGGTCGAGCACCAGCTCGCCGGGCTCCTCGCCCGGACGGACCGTCACCCCGTGCAGCTGCAGCAGGCCGCGGACGACCCGCACGTCACGGATGTCGGGGACGTTGCGCAGCCGGCTCGGCGCGCTGCCCAGCAGGGCGGCGACCATGGCCTTCGGTACGAGGTTCTTCGCACCGCGGACACGGATCTCGCCCTCCAGCGGGGTTCCGCCGTGGACAAGCAGGACATCGTCGTTGACGGTCATGTATCTCGCGTTCCGATGAGTTGGGCAGGGGCCGGCCGATCACTGTGCGCAGGGGCCGGGAAGACAGGGTAATCGCCGATTACCCCCCGTCCGTAAGTCCGAGTACCACCCGGACACGTCATAGCTGTGTCACAACACGAACCGTTCCCTTTCGGGCACATGGGGTCACCGTCCGGGATGTGCGCCCGGGGTGCTCCCGTCCTCCCTGAGCTGCGTTCACTCCGGCACGCCGATTGGCTCCCCACCGAAGGGGAAGATGCGGGATCATGTCTGGCATGACCGAGGTGTCCTCGCTCACAGGGCGGCTGCTCGTGGCCACTCCCGCCCTGGCGGACCCGAACTTCGACCGCGCGGTGGTGCTCCTTCTCGACCACGACGAGGAGGGTTCCCTCGGCGTCGTCCTCAACCGCCCCACCCCGGTGGACGTGGGCGACATCCTGGAGGGCTGGGCCGACCTCGCCGGCGAGCCCGGCGTCGTCTTCCAGGGCGGCCCGGTCTCGCTCGACTCGGCGCTCGGCATCGCGGTCATCCCGGGCGGTGCGAACGGCGACCTCGCCCCGCTCGGCTGGCGCCGGGTGCACGGCGCGATCGGCCTGGTCGACCTGGAGGCCCCGCCCGAGCTGCTCGCCGCGGCCCTCGGGTCCCTGCGGATCTTCGCCGGATACTCCGGCTGGGGCCCCGGTCAGCTGGAGGACGAGCTGGTCGAGGGCGCCTGGTACGTGGTCGAGTCGGAGCCCGGGGACGTCTCCTCGCCGGCCCCGGAAAGACTCTGGCGGGAGGTACTGCGCCGCCAGCGCAACGAGCTGGCGATGGTGGCGACGTACCCGGACGACCCGTCGCTCAACTGATGCGCGTCCGCTTCAGTACCCTGGGGCTTATGAGCACTCTTGAGCCCGAGCGCGGGACTGGTACGGGGACCCTCGTAGAGCCGACGCCACAGGTGTCCCACGGCGACGGCGACCACGAGCGCTTCGCCCACTACGTCCAGAAGGACAAGATCATGGCGAGCGCCCTCGACGGCACTCCCGTCGTGGCGCTGTGCGGCAAGGTCTGGGTGCCGGGCCGCGACCCGAAGAAGTACCCCGTGTGCCCCATGTGCAAGGAGATCTACGAGTCCATGGGCAGCGGCGGCGACGACAAGGGCGGCGACAAGAAGTAGGTCCGTGACGGTCCGCCCGTCGGCCCGAGTCTTCGCGGGGCCCCCGGGGTGCGCGTGCGACACGCGCGCCCCGGGGGCCTTCGCGCGCTCCGGTCACACAGTGGTGGAGCCCACAGCGGCCTCTGGCCCCGGTGCGGGGCGGAGCGGTAGAGGACTGCACATGACGGATGTGATTCCGGCGCCGCGCGCCATCGAGGGACCGATGCGCTGCGGCGTCCTGCTGGACGACGACACCACACTGTGGGCGGCTCCGGGCACGGAGACCACGGAGCGCTGGCTGCGCACCACGCTCGGCGCCGCGCTGGGGCTGCCGCTGCGGCCCGGCCCCGAGGACGCCCGTGGCGGTGTACGCCTGCTCCTGGACGACTCGCTGGAGGCCGAGGCGTACCGCCTGGGCGTGGCCGCCGGCCGGGGCGTGGAGATCCGCGGCGGTGACCCGGCCGGGGTCTTCTGGGGTGCCCAGACCCTGCGTCAGCTCCTCGGCCCCGAGGCCTTCCGGCGCGCCCCCGTACGCCCCGGCCGCACGGCCGGCATCCCCCACCAGACCATCGAGGACGCGCCGCGCTTCCGCTGGCGCGGTCTCCTCCTCGACGTGGCCCGGCACTTCATGCCCAAGGACGGCGTGCTGCGCTATCTGGACCTGATGGCCGCGCACAAACTCAACGTCCTCCACCTCCACCTGACGGACGACCAGGGCTGGCGGCTGGAGATCGAGCGCTATCCCCGGCTGACGGACATCGGCTCCTGGCGGTCGAGGACGAAATTCGGTCACCGGGCCTCGCCGCTGTGGGAGGAGAAGCCGCACGGGGGTTACTACACCCGGGACGACATCCGGGAGATCGTCGCCTACGCGGCCGAGCGGCATATCACCGTCGTCCCGGAGATCGACGTACCGGGCCACTCGCAGGCCGCCATCGCCGCGTACCCGGAACTCGGCAACACCGACGTCATCGACACCACCGCCCTCTCCGTGTGGGACACCTGGGGGATCTCCTCCAACGTACTGGCCCCCACCGACAACACCCTGCGCTTCTACGAGGGAGTGTTCGAGGAGGTCCTGGAACTGTTCCCTTCGCAGTTCGTCCACGTCGGCGGGGACGAGTGCCGAAAGGAGCAGTGGAGCGCGTCGGCGGCGGCCAGGAGCCGGATCGCGGACCTCGGGCTCGCCGGCGAGGACGGACTGCAGTCGTGGTTCATCGGGCACTTCGACGCGTGGCTGTCCGCGCGCGGGCGCCGGCTCATCGGCTGGGACGAGATCCTGGAGGGCGGGCTCGCCAAGGGGGCCGCGGTGTCGTCCTGGCGCGGTTACGGCGGCGGGATCGCGGCCGCGCGGGCCGGCCACGACGTCGTCATGTGCCCGGAGCAGTACGTGTATCTGGACCACCGTCAGGCCCCGGGCGAGGACGAGCCGGTGCCGATCGGGTTCGTGCGCACGCTGGAGGACGTCTACCGGTTCGAACCCGTCCCGCCCGGGCTCACCGAGGAGGAGGCCCGGCATGTGCTGGGTACTCAGGCCAACGTCTGGACCGAGGTGATGGAGGACATCGCGCGCGTGGACTACCAGGCGTTTCCCCGGCTCGCGGCCTTCGCCGAGGTGGCCTGGAGCCGGCTGCCGGCCCCCGCGGAACGGGACTTCGCCGGCTTCGAACGCCGGATGGCCGCCCACTACGCGCGACTCGACGCCCTCGGGGTCGCTTATCGGCCGCCCGCCGGGCCCCGTCCGTGGCAGAAACGCCCCGGCGTCCCGGGTCGCCCGAAAGAGGGGCCGCCGCCGAACAAGTGACCACCCCGAACACGTGACCGTTCCGAACAGGGAACGGAAAACCGCGCCAAGTGTCACCGAAGAGTGTCAATCGGTGCGCACCGGTGATGCCGTGCGAAAACGGACCATCTCCGTGGTGAGGTGGGCGAATGCCTCCTAGCGGACCCCCGCGTTCGGCCCTTGCGAAGATGTGCCAGAGTTGCCACGTCCGCCCTGTGAGCACGTACGGTACGGCCACACAGGTGGGACCAGTGGGGGCAGCGGGAAGGGGCAGCCGGTTTGACCACGCACGCACCGCAGGCGGCGCAGGCCGTCACGCTGCCCACGACGCTGGACGAGGCGGTGGCGGCCCTCGCCGAGATGCCCACCGCGGTCCCCGTCGCGGGCGGCACCGATCTCATGGCCGCCGTCAACTCCGGTCAGCTCAGGCCCGCCGCCCTGGTGGGTCTCGGGCGGATCAGCGAGATCCGCGGCTGGCAGTACCAGGACGGCCACGCGCTGCTCGGCGCGGGCCTCACGCACGCGCGCATGGGCCGCCCCGACTTCGCGGCCCTGATCCCGGCGCTCGCCGCCGCCGCGCGCGCCGCGGGCCCGCCGCACATCCGCAACGCGGGCACCCTCGGCGGCAACATCGCCTCGGCCGCCCCCACCGGGGACGCGCTGCCGGTGCTGGCGGCCCTGGAGGCGACGCTGATCATCGCGGGCCCGGGCGGAGCCCGCCGGGAGATCCCGGTGTCGCACCTGCTGGCCGGCATGGAGATGCTGCGCGGCGGCGAACTCATCGGCTACGTGCGCGTGCCGCTGCTGCACGCCCCGCAGGTCTTCCTGAAGGCGACCGGACGCACCGGGCCGGGCCGCGCGCTGGCCTCCGTGGCCCTCGTCCTCGACCCCGCCCGGCGCGGAGTGCGGTGCGCCGTCGGTGCCATAGCGCCGATGCCGCTCAGGCCTCTGGAGGCCGAGCAGTGGGTCGCCCAGCTGATCGACTGGGACAACGACCGCGCGCTGGTCCCGGAGGCCCTGAACGCCTTCGGCGAGTACGTCGCCGCGGCCTGCATCCCGGACCCGGCGCCGGAGCCCGACGGCTCGGTCGCCCCGCTTCCGCCCGCCGTACTGCACCTGCGGCGCACCGTCGCCGCACTGGCCCGACGAGCACTGGGGAGGGCGCTGTCGTGACCGACGACCAGCACGGAGAGGGCACGCCCCAGGGTGGCGGACGCTGGAACCCGCTGCCCCAGGGCGACTACGACGACGGCGCCACCGCCTTCGTCAAGCTCCCCGAGGGCGGCATCGACGCCCTGCTGTCCGGCGACAGCCCGCTGGCCGCGCCGGGGCACGGCTATGTGCCGCCGCGGATAGCGGCCGCCCCCGGCACCGGGGACCCCGCCGGCACCTGGACCGCGCCCGCGGGCGGCGCCGAGTGGCCCGACCCGAACGCCACGCCCCAGGTGCCCGCCGCGGACGACCGGTTCACCTACCAGCCCGGCGCGACCCAGCACTGGACCTTCGACGAGCCCGCGGCCCCGGCCGCGCCCGGGCACGACGTCACCGGACAGTGGTCCATCCCGGTCGCCGGCGGCGACCTCCCGGACGAGTCGGGGGAGTTCACCACGTCCTCCCTGGTCGAGCAGTGGGGCGGCACCCCGCCGGCCACGCTGCCCGGCGGCGCGCCCGCGCCATGGGCGACGCAGGACACCGGCCGCCCCTGGGACCGGCCCGCGGACACCGGCCACACCGCCCTGCCCGACCACACCGACGCCCACCCGGCGGGCGCGGCGACACCGGGCTACGCACCCGCACCGGAGGAGCGGTACGGCCAGATCCCGGCCGACCACGCCACGGCCGCCCCCGAGGAGCCCGGGTCGGCGGAACCCGGTCACGGGGGCACCGGGCAGCAGCCGGCTGGTCATGGCGACGCCGGGCAGCAGCCGGCCGCTCACGGCGGCGCCGGGCACCCGTCGGCCGGTCACGAGGACACCGGGCACCACCGGCCGACCGCCTACGAGGACGCCCGGCAGCAGCCGGTCGGCCACGGGGACGGTCGGCGCGCGGAGGCCGCCGAGGCGCAGGGCGAGGAGGCGCGCCGCGCCGAGGCCGGCCGCCCCGGCGCGTTCGGCGAGTCCGCCGAGCCTGCCCCGCCTGCCCGGTTCGGGGAGTTGGGCGAGGCCGCGGAGCCGGAGCAGTCCGGCGTGCCGACCGCGTTCCCGGAGCAGCGGGCCGAGTCGGCGTCCGCACCGGGACCGGACGCGGAGGGCCACGGCCCCGCCGAGGCCCCTGAGCGCCCCGCTGACGGCCCGACAGGCCATGAGGAGTCCCCGACCCCGGCCGGTGTCCCGCAGGCGGCCACAGCGCCCACGACGCCCGCCGGCCCCGCCACGGCCGACGCGGCGGCGGCCGACCACTCGGCACCGCGGACCCCGGACTCCGCAGCCGTACCGGAGAACGCCGCCGACGCACCCGAGGCCACCGACGCAGCCGAGGCCGCCGTCGCACCCGAGGGCGCCACCGAGGACACCGCGCCACAGGAAGACGCCGCCGGGGAACACGCCGGGCACGCCGCGCCCCTCCCGCCGAACGACGACCACCCGCTCGCCTCCTACGTCCTGCGCGTCAACGGCGCCGACCGCCCCGTCACCGACGCCTGGATCGGCGAGTCGCTGCTGTACGTCCTGCGGGAGCGGCTCGGTCTCGCGGGCGCCAAGGACGGCTGCTCCCAGGGCGAGTGCGGGGCCTGCAACGTGCAGGTCGACGGCCGGCTGGTGGCCTCCTGCCTGGTCCCGGCGGTCACCGCGGCCGGCAGCGAGGTGCGGACGGTCGAGGGCCTCGCCGTCGACGGGCAGCCCTCCGACGTACAGCGCGCGCTCGCCCGGTGCGGCGCCGTGCAGTGCGGCTTCTGCGTGCCCGGCATGGCGATGACCCTGCACGACCTGCTGGAGGGCAACCCCGCGCCGACCGAGCTGGAGACCCGGCAGGCGCTGTGCGGCAACCTGTGCCGCTGCTCCGGCTACCGGGGCGTCCTCCAGGCCGTCCAGGAGGTCGTCGCCGAACGCGAGGCGCCGCACGCCGCCGACGCCGAGACGGACGCGGGCGAGGCCCGTATTCCCCATCAGGCGGGCCCCGGCGCCGGGGGTGTCCACCCGTCGGCGTTCGAGGCGCCGGGCGCGTTCGACACGCCGCAGTCCGCTCCCGGCGGCTACGGCGACGCGCCGGATCCGTACGGCCCGCCCGACCCGTACGGCACCCCGCCGCACGGCACCCCGGGACCGCACGGCCAGCACGGCCCGCACGACCCGCACTACGGCCAGGACGGAGGCCAGGCGTGAGCAACGAAGCCGCCACGGCGACCACCGCCGCGGAAGCGGCCCCCGAGGCCGAGGCGTTGCCGCACGGCATCGGCGCCTCCCTGCCGCACGCCGACGCCCGCGCCAAGACCGAGGGCACCTTCCCGTACGCGGCCGACCTGTGGGCCGAGGGCCTGCTGTGGGCGGCCGTGCTGCGCTCCCCGCACGCGCACGCGCGCATCGTGTCCATCGACACCAGCCACGCGCGCGAGATGCCCGGCGTACGGGCCGTCGTCACCCACGAGGACGTGCCCGGCACCCCCCGGCACGGCCGGGGCACGCCCGACCGGCCGGTGTTCGCCTCCGAGGTCGTACGCCACCACGGCGAACCCATCGCGGCCGTCGCCGCCGACCACCCCGACACCGCGCGGATGGCCGCCGCGGCCGTCATCGTCGAGTACGAGGTACTTGACCCGGTCACCGACCCCGAGCAGGCCTTCGAGGCCGAGCCGCTGCACCCCGACGGCAACCTGATCCGCCACATCCCGCTGCACCACGGCGACCCGTCGGCGGTCGGCGAGGTCGTCGTGGAGGGCCAGTACCGCATAGGGCGCCAGGACCCGGCCCCGATCGGCGCCGAGGCGGGCCTCGCCGTGCCGCGCCCCGACGGCGGCGTGGAGCTGTACCTGGCCTCCACCGACCCGCACACCGACCGCAACACCGCCGCGGCCTGCTACGGCCTGTCCCCGGATCGGGTGAAGATCGTGGTCACCGGGGTGCCGGGTGCCACCGCCGACCGCGAGGACCAGGGCTTCCAGCTCCCGCTCGGCCTGCTCGCCCTCAAGACCGGCTGCCCGGTGAAGCTCACGGCGACCCGCGAGGAGTCCTTCCTCGGCCACACCCACCGCCACCCGACCCTGCTCCGGTACCGCCACCACGCGGACGCCGAGGGCAAGCTGGTGAAGGTGGAGGCGCAGATCCTGCTGGACGCGGGCGCGTACGCCGACACCTCCTCCGACGCGCTGGCCGCCGCCGTCTCCTTCGCGTGCGGCCCGTACGTCGTCCCGAACGCCTTCATCGAGGGCTGGGCCGTGCGCACCAACAACCCGCCCTCCGGCCATGTGCGCGGCGAGGGCGCGATGCAGGTGTGCGCCGCCTACGAGGCGCAGATGGACAAGCTGGCGAAGAAGCTGGGCCTGGACCCGGCCGAGGTGCGCCTGCGCAACGTCCTGGCGACGGGGGACGTCCTCCCGATCGGCCAGACGGTGACCTGCCCCGCCCCGGTGGCCGAACTCCTGCAGGCGGTACGGGACTTCCCGCTGCCCGCCCTGCCCAAGGACAGCCCCGAGGAGGAGTGGCTGCTGCCCGGCGGCCCCGAGGGCGCGGGCGAACCGGGCGCGGTGCGCCGGGGCGTCGGCTACGGCCTGGGCATGGTCCACATGCTCGGCGCGGAGGGCGCCGACGAGGTGTCCACGGCGACGGTCAAGGTGCACGACGGCGTGGCGACCGTCCTCTGCGCCGCCGTGGAGACCGGCCAGGGCTTCACCACGCTCGCCCGGCAGATCGTCCAGGAGACCCTCGGGATCGAGGAAGTCCACGTGGCGCCGGTCGACACCGACCAGCCGCCGGCCGGCGCGGGCTGCCGGGGCCGGCACACCTGGGTGTCGGGCGGCGCGGTGGAACGCGCGGCGAAGATGGTCCGCACCCAGCTCCTGCAGCCGCTCGCCCACAAGTTCGGCATGTCGACGGAGCTGCTGCAGATCACCGACGGCAAGATCACCTCGTACGACGGCGTGCTGTCGACGACCGTCACGGAGGCGTTGGACGGCAAGGAGCTGTGGGCCACGGCGCAGTGCCGCCCGCACCCCACCGAGCCGCTGAACGCCTCCGGCCAGGGCGACGCCTTCGTGGGCCTGGCCTTCTGCGCGGTCCGCGCGGTGGTGGACGTCGACATCGAGCTGGGCTCGGTCCGGGTGGTGGAGCTGGCGGTCGCCCAGGACGTGGGCCGGATCCTGAACCCGACCCAGCTGGCGGCCCGTATCGAGGCGGGCGTGACCCAGGGCGTCGGCATCGCGCTCACCGAGAACCTGCGCACCCCGCGTGGCCTGATCCGCCACCCCGACCTGACCGGCTACGCCCTCCCGACCGCGCTGGACGCCCCGGACATCCGGATCGTCAAACTGGTCGAGGAACGGGACGTGGTCGCCCCCTTCGGCGCCAAGTCCGTCAGCGCGGTCCCGGTCGTCACGGCCCCGGCCGCGATCGCCTCCGCCGTCCGCGCGGCCACCGGCCGCCCGGTCAACCGCCTCCCGATCCGCCCCCAGGCAGCGGTGGTGATGCCCCAGTGACCACTCCCGAGACCCCCGACGAGCCCCGCTTCGAACCCCCGCCGAGCGTCGGCAAGTTGTTCGGGTGGATCCTGCTGTTCCTCGTCGCGGCGCTGGCCGTGGTCCTGGGCGGTATCTACTTCACCTGACGCGACGGACCCGGGTCGCCTGACGTCTTCCCTGGTGAGGGCCGTTGTCAGTGGGGCGGCGTAGTGTGCTGAGCGGTGGGGGCAGCGGCACTCACGGCGCTACGGTGCACCGTACGGGGAAGATCGCGGGGGAGCGATGGGCACGACCGACGCAGGGATCACGGCGATCACGCTGACCGAGGCGGAGCTGGACCGCTACGTCACGCACGCGCCGACGCGCGGCCTGCTCGGCGCCACCGGCCTGCCCGCGCCACCGACCTGCTGACCTTCTCCCCGCTGCGCACACACGGCCTGCGCACGCTCGCCGACGCCGCCCAGGGCCCGTTCCGGGTGGCGGACGAGCTGCGGGACCGGCTGGTGATCGGCGAACTGCTCAACCCCGCGGGCATGGAGCGCGAGTCGATCCTGCTCGACGGCGGCACCGGCGAGCTGACGACGGCGTACCTCTTCGCCCCGTCCGACGCCCGTCCCTTCGCGCCCTCCCTGGCCACCCTGCTGCGCTTCGCCGCGGTCACGGAGGAACTGGCCGGCCTGCGCGGCCGATTCGCCTCCCTGGCGGGCCAGTACGGCCCCGGGACGGCGGCCGAGGCGACCCGCCGGCTGCTCTCCCTCTTCGAGGAGGGCGCGGGCGGCGAGGTCCCGCCGTACTGGAAGGCGGCGGCCCTGATCCGCCCGCTCGCCCTCGCCGCGGGCCCCGGCACGGCCTCCGGGCTCACCCTGGAGGTCCCCGCCCGCCTGCTGGACCAGGAGTTCGGGCACGGCCGGGTGGTGCGCTTCGAGGAGGTCGACTTCCCGGCGACGCTCACCCACGAGCCGACCCGGCGCTTCCTGCGCGAGACCGGGCTCCCGGAGGAGGCGGTCCTCTTCCACGCCGACACGGACGCCCCGCTGCCGACGCTCCGTGAATACGCCACCGAGGAGTGCGCGGACGCCGCTCTCCCGCACGACCTCCCGGCCCACGCCGACCACTTGATCCGCCTCGGCCGCCTGCCCGGGGACCACGGCCTGGTGGTCGACGGCAGAACGGGCGCGGTCCTGACCTGCAGCGACCCGGACGCGACGCTCCACCCGCTCAACACCGACGTCTCCACCCTCGCCTTCACGCTCTGGCTCCTGCACCACGAGCGCACCATCGACGAGCACCTCGGCAACGAACTGACGACCCGCGCCTACGACCACCTGGCCGCGGCCATGCTCCACACCCTGACCGCCCTCGACCCCACGGCCACCCTCCCGGACACGACCTGGCACTACTGGACAGACCTGTTCCGCGACGAGACGGGCGGGGCCCTCTGACCCGGCCCGCCCGCCCGCACACCGCGATCGTCCTGGAGGCCGTGGCGGGATTCGAACCCACGTAACTCGCTTTGCAGGCGAGCCCCTCAACCACTCGGGCACACGGCCGTGTTCGTGGAAATGACGTTATGGCGAGGCGCCTCCAGGGCTCAAGGGGATCGGTGGGGGTGCAACGGGACTGCCATACGCCGTTCATGAAATGAGAGGCTCCGACCTGTCAAAACCCGTCACCCGGCGATCTTGCGGGGCGGTCGTCCGTGCCCCCGCCGAGGGCCTCGCGCGCCGTCACGCCGACCTCTGCGGAGGCTGGGCCAATGAACCACCGCGTCATCGGCCGTCACCTCACCGTCGCCGAGGCCACCGCCGTCGCCGGGATCGCCTTCGGCGGCCGCGGGGCGGTTGCGGCGGCTGTGACGTGGGTCCCACCCGCGGGCGACCCGGGCTCGTCCGGGCGTTGACGGGAGGGCTGCGCCGGTAGGGTGGCCCGGTTGTCATACGCGGCCGAGCCCGCCCGAGCCCCATGAACGAGCCCGACAAACGAGCCCCACACACCGGAGACCGTGACTACCACCGCCGCTTCCTCCGCTCACTCCCACCACCTGTCGCCCGCCTTCCCGGGCCGCGCGCCCTGGGGTACCGCCAGCAAGCTGCGTGCCTGGCAGCAGGGGGCGATGGAGAAGTACATCCAGGAGCAGCCGCGTGACTTCCTCGCCGTCGCCACGCCCGGCGCCGGCAAGACCACGTTCGCGCTGACGCTCGCCTCCTGGCTGCTGCACCACCACGTCGTGCAGCAGGTGACCGTGGTCGCGCCGACCGAGCACCTGAAGAAGCAGTGGGCCGAGGCGGCCGCAAGGATAGGGATCAAGCTCGATCCCGAGTACAGCGCGGGGCCCCTCGGCAGGGAGTACGACGGCGTCGCCGTCACCTACGCCGGTGTCGGCGTACGGCCCATGCTGCACCGCAACCGGGTCGAGCAGCGCAAGACGCTCGTCATCCTCGACGAGATCCACCACGCCGGTGACTCCAAGTCCTGGGGCGAGGCCTGCCTGGAGGCGTTCGAGCCCGCCACGCGCCGGCTCGCGCTGACCGGTACGCCCTTCCGCTCCGACACCAACCCCATCCCCTTCGTGACGTACGAGGAGGACAACGCCGGCATCCGGCGCTCCGCCGCCGACTACACGTACGGGTACGGCAACGCCCTCGCCGACCATGTCGTCCGGCCGGTCATCTTCCTCTCCTACAGCGGCAACATGCGCTGGCGCACCAAGGCCGGCGACGAGGTCGCCGCCCGGCTCGGCGAGCCGATGACCAAGGACGCGGTCAGCCAGGCCTGGCGCACGGCGCTGGACCCGCGCGGCGAGTGGATGCCCAGTGTGCTGCGCGCCGCCGACCAGCGGCTGACCGAGGTCCGCAAGGCCATCCCGGACGCGGGGGCGCTGGTCATCGCCTCCGACCAGGAGTCCGCCCGCGCCTACGCCAAGCTGATCCGGGAGATCACGGGGACGAAGGCGACGCTCGTGCTGTCCGACGACGCCGGCGCCTCGAAGAAGATCGACGAGTTCAGCGAGAGCAACGACCGGTGGATGGTCGCGGTGCGCATGGTGTCCGAGGGCGTCGACGTCCCCCGGCTCGCGGTGGGCGTGTACGCGACGACGATCTCGACGCCTCTCTTCTTCGCGCAGGCCGTCGGGCGTTTCGTACGGTCCCGGCGGCGCGGCGAGACCGCGTCCGTGTTCCTGCCGACCGTGCCCGACCTGCTGACCTTCGCCAACGAGATGGAGAAGGAACGGGACCACGCCCTCGACAAGCCGAAGAAGGAGGGCGAGGAGGACCCGTACGCCGAATCCGAGAAGGAGATGGAGGAGGCGAACAAGCAGCAGGACGAGGACACCGGCGAGCAGGACATGCTGCCCTTCGAGGCGCTGGAGTCCGACGCCGTCTTCGACCGGGTGCTGTACGACGGCGCCGAGTTCGGCATGCAGGCCCACCCGGGGAGCGAGGAGGAGCAGGACTACCTCGGTATCCCGGGGCTCCTCGAACCCGAGCAGGTGCAGCTGCTGCTGCAGAAGCGGCAGGCCCGGCAGATCGCGCACAGCCGCAAGAAGCCGGACACCGAGGCCGATCTGCTGGAGCTGCCCGCCGAGCGGCGGCCGGTGGTCTCGCACAAGGAGATGATGGAGCTGCGCAAGCAGCTGAACACCATGGTCAGCGCCTATGTGCACCAGAGCGGTAAGCCGCACGGCGTGATCCACACCGAGCTGCGGCGGGTGTGCGGGGGGCCGCCCAGCGCCGAGGCCACGGCGGGGCAGCTGCGGCAGCGGATCGCCAAGATGCAGGAGTGGGCCACGCGCATGCGGTGACGCTCCGCCGGGACGGCCGGCCGGGCATCGCCCCGGACCCCCAGGGATTGGCGTGTGTCAGTTCCTGGGGCCTGTGCGTTTCCGGACGAATTGCGGCAGGCCGGAACTGGTCTTGCCCGGATTCTGGACTGAGACTTCCGCTGAGCGAACCTGCTTCGCTACTGTCCGGCTACGCACACGCCCCGTGGCAGCGCCGCCGCGGAGCGCAGCCGTGAAGCGACTTGGCCCGGAGCCGCCGGACCGTTCTGCCGATCGGCGGCCTCTGAGGCGCGTCGCCGACGGGACTCGGTGACGCATCCGCCGCTCAGGGGACCGCCGGCCTCACCACCAAAGGAGTGGGCGTCGTGACCGCGGAGACCTCCCAGACGCTCGACCGGGGACTGCGCGTCCTCAAGCTGCTGGCCGACACCGACCACGGGCTGACCGTCACCGAGCTGTCCACGAGACTGGGCGTGAACCGTACCGTGGTGTACCGGTTGCTCGCCACGCTGGAACAACACGCCCTCGTACGGCGTGACCTGGGCGGTCGAGCCCGGGTGGGACTCGGGGTGCTGCGGCTCGGCCGGCAGGTGCATCCGCTGGTGCGGGAGGCCGCGCTGCCCGCGCTGCGGGCGCTGGCGGAGGACATCGGCGCGACGGCGCACCTGACGCTGGTGGACGGGACGGAGGCGCTGGCCGTCGCCGTGGTCGAACCGACGTGGACCGACTATCACGTGGCGTACCGGGCCGGGTTCCGGCATCCGCTGGACCGGGGGGCGGCGGGCAGGGCCATCCTGTCGGCCCGGCAGTCGCCGTCCCTGGATCCCGGGTACACCCTCACCCATGGTGAGCTGGAGGCCGGGGCGAGCGGGGCTGCGGCGCCGCTGGTCGGGGTCACGGGGGTCGAGGGCAGTGTGGGCGTCGTGATGCTGGCGGACTCCGTGCCGGAGCGGGTGGGGCCGAGGGTGGTGGAGGCGGCGCGGGAGGTCGCCGAGGCCCTGCGCTGACGCCGGCTGCGCTGAGCGGCATGTCCGGTCGTCCCGCGCTGATCAGCCGACCTGTGCTGGTGCCGGCCGGCGGTTGGGTCGCTTGCCCGCGCGTGCCGGGTCCCGCTGCGCCCACCCGTGCCGACCGGCGGCACGACTGCCGCAGCGGCGGCATGGGCAGCCGACCCGACCCGCACCCGGCACACACAAGCCGCCCCCTTTGCCCATCCGGCCAATCGGCACCCCGCACCTTTGGCCGATCCGCACACCCCACCGCCCCACCTCCCTCCGCATCATCAAGACCCGTACAGCCCCGAGGCGGAGGGAACAGCGCGGTGGACACAGGGGACACCCGGCCGGAGGCCGCAGCACCGAGGACGAGCACACACAGCCTCACCCGGCGCCGGCCGGTGCAACGCCTCCTCGGCGATGCCGCCGGCAGCCCGCTGAAGCGGACCATGGGCGTGGCCCAGCTGAAGCTGCTGGGCAGCCTGGGCGCCGGCACCTGGATCGCCTCCGGGGCGTGGACGGCGGCCGGGCTCGTCGTCCACGGCCTCCACGGCATCCGCCACTCCCAGCTGAACCAGCCCCGGGACCTCGTATGAGCATGCTCGACCTCACCGCCGACGTCGTCACCCTCACCCGGGCCCTCGTCGACCTGCCCTCCGAGAGCGGCCGGGAGGACGTGATCGCGGACGCCGTCGAGAGCGCCCTGCGCGGCCTGCCCCATCTCACCGTCGACCGGGTCGGCAACTCCGTCGTCGCCCGCACCGGCCTCGGCCGTCCCGGACGCGCCGTGATCGCCGGGCACCTGGACACCGTCCCGGCCACCGGGAACCTGCCCTCCCGGCTCGCCGACGGCCGTGTGCACGGGCTCGGTGCCTGCGACATGAAGGGCGGGGTGGCGGTCGCCCTGCGGCTGGCCGCCACCGTGCCCGCGCCCGTGCGCGACCTCACCTTCGTCTTCTACGAGTGCGAGGAGGTCGAGGGCGACCGGAACGGGCTCGCCCGCATCGGTGCCGAGCGGCCGGAGCTGCTCGCCGACGCCGGCCTGGCGATCCTCATGGAGCCCTCCGACGCGGGCGTCGAGGCCGGCTGCCAGGGGATCCTCACCGCCGACATCGTGGTCAAGGGCGCCCGCGCCCACACCGCCCGCGCCTGGCAGGGCGTCAACGCCGCGCACAAGGCCGCCGAGGTCCTCCGGCGCCTCGACGCGCACCGGCCGCAGCGGGTCCTGATCGACGGGCTGGAGTACCGGGAGGGGCTCGGCGCCGTCGCCGTACGGGCCGGGGTCGCCGGGAACGTCGTACCCGACGAGTGTGTCGTCACCGTCAACTGCCGCTTCGCGCCCAGCCGTTCGCCGGAGGAGGCCGAGGCGCGGGTGCGCTCGCTCTTCCCGGAGTACGAGGTGCGGGTCACCGAGGTCGTCGCGGGGGCCCTGCCGCATCTGGACCGGGTCGGCGCCCTCGTCGCCGCGCTCGGTGCCGAGCCGAGGCCCAAGCTCGGCTGGACGGACGTCGCCCGGTTCGCCGCGCTGGGCGTGCCCGCGCTCAACTACGGCCCCGGGGATCCGTCCCTCGCCCACACGGCGGGGGAGTACGTCCCCGTCGAGCACCTGCACACCTGCGAGGACCGGCTCAGGGCGTGGCTGGGCCGAGCCCGGCCAGCGCCCGCAGCTGCAGCCACAGCACCAGCCGTTCGTCGGGGTCGTCCAGATCGACCCCGGCGTGCTGCTGGAGCTGTCTGAGGCGGTAGCGGCAGGTGTTGGGGTGCACGGCGAGCAGCTTCGCCGCGCCCGCCATGTCGCAGCCCGCGTCGAACCAGCACACCAGCGTGCGCGCGTACTCGGTGCCGTGCCCGGCGTCGTACGCCAGCACCCGCCGCCACGCGCCCGCGCTCAACTCCCGCCGCCCGGCCATCACTTCGGCCAGCCGCAGCAGCGTCACCCGGGCCCGTACCTCGTCCACCGTGGCCACCGGCAGCCGTGCGTCCAGTACCCGCAGCACCAGATCCGCGTCCGCCCGCGAGTGGGCGAGCCCCTCCGCGTCCGGTACGACCTCGCCGAGCGCCGCCCGCACCGGCACCCGCAGCGCCTGCCCGGCCCGCGCCACGATGTCCTCGGCGAGCCGCTTGTGCCGCTCTCCGGGACCGGGCAGCACCGCGTACACGACCCCGTCCACCAGCACACCCGCGTGCCGCCCGTAGCGCGCCTCGCACTGCAGCCGTACGACGTCCAGCAGGCGCGACGCCGTGCGCTCGGTGTCCGGGACGCTCCCTGCGGAGTCCAGCGCCAGGACGAAGGCCGCCACCCTGGCCGGGCCGGCGAGGCCCAGCCGTTCGGCGGCCGTCGTCGCGTCCGCCGCCGTGCCGTCCAGCAGCCGGCGCAGCAGCTCGCCGCCCCGGTGCCGGGCCAGCTCCCGGGCCGCGCGCGCCCGCAGCAGGAGCAGGGCGGCCGTCGAGGCGCCCTGGGCGAGGGTGTCCTCGGCGTCCGGGGCGAGAGCGCCGCCGTCGACCACCCACACCGAGCCGAGCGTCTCCCCGCCGGCCCGCACCGGCATCGCCAGACGGGGCAGGTCGCCGTCGGTCAGCGCGGGCAGCCGCAGGGGGCGGTCGGCGGCGAACAGCCTGCGGTACTGCTCGGTGTTCTCCGTGCCGGTCGTCGGCACCTGACGGCCGAGGATGCCCTGCCGGCGGTCCTCGTCGATCGGCTGGCCGGGGACGGTGGAGTAGGCGAGGATCCGCTGCCGGGGGTCCTCGATCGCGGTGGCCCCGCCGGTCGCCGTCGCGATCGCGTCGGCCAGCGCGAACAGGTCGCCGAGCCCGCTGTCCGGGGCGACGGCGGTGGGCCGGGCGGCGATGGCCGAGGCCAGCAGCAGATGCACGTGGTGCCAGGCGGCGTCCTCGGCGACGGACAGCAGCGCCACGCCGTGCGCCTCCGCCTCCGCGACCGGACCGTCCGCGCCGCGCACCACCACGCCGGTGAGCCCGGCCTCCGCCGCCGCCCGCAGCAACGGCCCCGCCCCGGCCGCCGGTACGCCGACCGCCAGCAGCAGCGCGCCGGGCAGCCGGGGGAGCGGGGTGCGGCCGTCGTAGAGCACCGCCTCGGTGACCGGTACGGCCTGACCGGCGGGGGCGGTGTGCAGGCGCAGGGCGGGGCCGCCGACGACGTCCAGGAGATCGCCGAGGGTGCAGACGTCCATGAGTGTCCCCAGCGGGCTGTTGGCGGATGGTGAAACGAACGTACGCAGCTGTTGGCCGCTCGCACAACACGCGTCGGGCCGCCTCCTTCGAGACTCGTGCCATGACAGCAGGAGTCACCATCCGTACCGTCCACGACGTCGCCCGCCTCACGGCCGTGGCCGACCACTTCAGCGACGTCTGGCGGACGCCCCGCACCGCACCGCCCTACCCGGCCGAGGTCCTGCACAGCCTGGTGCACGCCGGTGGCGCGGTGCACGCCGCCTACGACGGGCGGCGGCTCGCCGGTGCGTCCGTCGCCGTCCTCGGCCCCGGGCACAGCACGTACTCGCTGGTCGCCGCCGCGGAGCAGGGGCTCGGGCACCCCCTGAAGCGGGCCCAGCGCGCGTGGGCCGTCGGGCTCGGCGCGCGCACCATGCGCTGGACCTTCGACCCGCTGGTCGGCCGCAACGCCCGCTTCAACCTGGTCAAGCTGGGCGCCGTCGGCACCGAGTACCTGGTCGACTTCTACGGCCCCATGAGCGACGGCGTGAACGACGGCGACGAGAGCGACCGGCTGACGGTGACCTGGGACCTGGGGGTTCCCGGTGCCTCGCCCGAGGCCGAGGTCCGCGGCGCGGTCCTCCGCAGCGCCCCCGACGGCGCCCCCCTCGCCCGCCGCGACCCCGCCGGCCGGTACGTCTGGTGCCGGGTGCCGGAGGACATCGTGAAACTGCGCGCCGCCGACCCGGCGCTGGCACTGCGCTGGCGGCACGCGGTGCGTGACGTGTTCCTGGACGCCTTCACGGAGGGGTTCCGGGCCACCGGCATGTCCCGCGACGGCTGGTACACCCTCACCCGGGAAGGGGCGGGCGCGTGAAGCTGGAACGCGTCGAGATCGTGCACGTGGCGATCCCGCTGGTCACGCCCTTCCGCACGTCCTTCGGGACGATGACGGCGAAGGACACCTTCCTCCTGCGGGCCGTCACGGACACCGCCGAGGGCTGGTCCGAGTTCGCCGCCGACCCCGAACCGCTGTACTGCCCGGAGTTCGTCGCCGGCGCCGAGATCGTGCTGCGCGACTTCCTGATCCCGCGCGTGGCCGCCCTCCCGCACCTCACCACGGCCGCGCTCGCCCCCGCCCTGGCGAAGATCAAGGGCCACGAGCTGGCGAAGGCGGCCCTGGAGACGGCGCTGCTGGACGCCGAGCTGCGGTCGTACGGCATGCCGCTCGCCACCTACCTCGGCGCGGTACGGGACCGGGTGCCCGCCGGGGTCTCCGTCGGCATCAAGGACTCGGTCCCCGAGCTGCTGGACGACGTCGAGCGCTACCTCGCCGAGGGGTACCTGCGCATCAAGCTGAAGATAGAGCCCGGCTGGGACGTGGAGCCGGTCCGTGCGGTCCGCGAGCGCTTCGGCGAGGCCCTCCCCCTGCAGGTCGACGCGAACACGGCGTACACCCTCGCGGACGCCGAGCAGCTGCGGCGGCTGGACGAGTTCGGGCTGCTGCTGATCGAGGAGCCGCTGGAGGAGAACAACCTGCACGCCCACGCCCTGCTGCAGCAGCGCCTGCGGACGCCGGTCTGCCTGGACGAGTCCCTGCACGGCGCGCGCGACACCGCCTCCGCGATCGCGCTGGACGCCTGCCGGGTGGTGAACGTCAAGCCCGCCCGGGTCGGGGGCTATGCGGAGGCCCGCCGGGTCCACGACGTGGCGCACGCGCACGGGGTGCCGGTGTGGTGCGGCGGCATGCTGGAGACGGGCATCGGCCGGGCCCCGAACCTGGCCCTGGCCGCCCTGCCGGGCTTCACCCTCCCCGGGGACACCTCCGCCTCCTCCCGGTACTTCGCCGAGGACATCACCGAGCCGTTCGTCCTGGTGGACGGCCACCTCCCGGTCCCGGCCACCCCCGGCATCGGCACCGCGCCCCTCCCGGACGCCCTGCGCCGGTTCACCGTGCGGCGGCGGGACCTGTACGCGGCATGAGGCCACGGGGGGTGGTCGCGTTAGATTGATCCCGTGCTCTCTCGTCTCACGCGTCCCCAGGCCCTAGCCGTCTGCGCGCTGCCCCTCGTGGCCCTGCTGGCCACGGCGGTGTTCGTGCCGCTGCCGTTCTCGGTGGCGCAGCCCGGTCCGACGGCGAACGTGCTCGGTTCGAGCAAGGGCGCCGAGGTGATCACCGTCTCCGGCGCGCCGGTCCGCAGGACCAGCGGGCAGCTGCGGATGGTCACGATCGTGGCGACCGGCCCGGACACCAAGGTCACCCTCGGCGATGTGGTCGGCAACTGGTTCCGCACCGACCGGGCCGTGATGCCGCACGACGCCGTCTACACCGGGGACACGGTCAAGGAGATCGAGAAGCACAACGTGGCGCAGATGCAGCAGTCGCAGGACGCCGCGACCCAGGCGGCGCTGAAGTACCTCGGGCTGAGCTCCGACAAGGTCAAGGTCTCGCTGAAGCTCGCCGGCGTGGGCGGGCCCAGCGCGGGCCTGCTGTTCACGCTGGGGATCATCGACAAGCTGCACGGCGACGGCAGCGGCGGCGACCTCACGGGCGGCCGGACCATCGCCGGTACGGGCACGATCGATGCCGCGGGCGAGGTCGGCGCGGTCGGCGGGGTGGCCCTGAAGCTGCAGGCCGCCCACCGGGACGGGGCGACCGTCTTCCTGGTACCGAAGGACGAGTGCGCCGACGCCAGGGCGGTTGCGCCCAAGAGCCTCAGGCTGGTCCCGGTCACCACACTGAAGGGCGCGGTGAACTCCCTGGTCGCCCTGGAGAAGGGCAAGGACTCGGTGCCGGCCTGCTAGGGGCTGTCGTCACATTCCCGTCTGCCTGGCGGCGCCATGCACGCTCCCCCGCTGCCTCAAGGGCGCGGGAGGCGGCCGGGGGGACCCCCAGAGCACGCACCTGACGCCGTCAGGCCGCCCTTCGGGCAACGACGGGAATGTGACGACAGCCCCTAGGCCCCAGGACGCCCCGGGCTAGGACCGCTCCTCCTCCGCCGCCTGTTCCACCAGCGGAATGATCCGCAGCGGGACGGGGGTCTCCATGACGATCGTCGTGGAGGCGCGGACGATGCCGTCGAAGCCGACGACCCGGTCGATCACCCGCTGCAGATCGGCGTTCGAGCGGGCCACCAGCCGGCAGAGCATGTCCCCGCTGCCGGTGGTCGTCAGCAGCTCCAGCACCTCCGGCACGGTCGCCAGGTGGGCCCGGACGTCGGTGCCCTGGCCCTGCCGGATCTGCAGTGTGGCGAAGGCGGTGACCGGATAGCCGAGGGCCGCAGGGTCCACCTGCGGGCCGAACCCGCGGACGACGCCGTTCGACTGGAGCCGGTCCAGGCGGGCCTGCACGGTGCCCCGCGCGACCCCGAGCCGCCGGGACATCTCCAGCACCCCGATGCGCGGCTCCCGGGCCAGCAGCACGATGATGCGCCCGTCCAGATGATCGATCGCCACGGCACCCCCAGTGATGGTCATCCTGCACAGAAAGTCCGCCGACGCGGCCGTGCCGCTGGGCAGATTGTCCAGCGAATACGCCAACTATTGCGCACCTTGCAGAGCGGGGCCACCCTTCCCGCATGGCTGCGATTTCTGCGAACACACACCCCGCTCCCGACACCGCACGGCAGGCCGATCCCTTCCCGGTCAAGGGAATGGACGCGGTCGTCTTCGCCGTGGGCAACGCCAAGCAGGCGGCGCACTACTACTCCACCGCCTTCGGCATGAAGGTGGTCGCGTACTCCGGACCGGAGAACGGCAGCCGCGAGACCGCCAGTTACGTCCTGGAGAACGGCTCCGCCCGGTTCGTGTTCACCTCGGTGATCAGGCCGAGCACCGACTGGGGCCGCTTCCTGGCCCGGCACGTGGCCGAGCACGGCGACGGCGTCATCGACCTGGCCATCGAGGTCCCGGACGCCCGCGCCGCGTACGCCTACGCCGTCGAGCACGGCGCGCGGAGCGTCGCCGAGCCGTACGAGGTGAAGGACGAGCACGGCACCGTCGTCCTCGCCGCCATCGCCACCTACGGCGAGACCCGCCACACCCTGGTGGACCGCTCCGGCTACGACGGCCCCTACCTGCCCGGTTACGCCGCCGCCAAGCCGATGGTCGAACCGCCCGCCCAGCGCACCTTCCAGGCCATCGACCACTGCGTCGGCAACGTCGAACTCGGCAAGATGAACGAGTGGGTCGGCTTCTACAACAAGGTCATGGGCTTCACGAACATGAAGGAGTTCGTGGGCGACGACATCGCCACCGAGTACAGCGCGCTGATGTCGAAGGTCGTCGCGGACGGCACCCTCAAGGTGAAGTTCCCGATCAACGAGCCCGCCATCGCCAAGAAGAAGTCCCAGATCGACGAGTACCTGGAGTTCTACGGCGGCGCCGGCGTCCAGCACATCGCGCTGAACACCAACGACATCGTGCAGACGGTCCGCACCATGCGCGCGGCCGGCGTCGAGTTCCTCGACACCCCCGACTCCTACTACGACACCCTCGGCGAGTGGGTCGGCGACACCCGGGTGCCCATCGAGACCCTGCGCGAGCTGAAGATCCTCGCCGACCGCGACGAGGACGGCTATCTGCTGCAGATCTTCACCAAGCCGGTCCAGGACCGCCCGACCGTCTTCTTCGAGATGATCGAACGGCACGGCTCGATGGGCTTCGGCAAGGGCAACTTCAAGGCCCTGTTCGAGGCGATCGAGCGCGAGCAGGCCAAGCGGGGCAACCTGTAACAGCGCTCAGGCGCTGGGCGGCGGCTCGTCCGGTACGTCGCCCAGCGTCCGCAGCGCCTCCTCGGCCACCGGAACCCGCAGCGGTGAGAAGTACGGGTTGAACCGCAGCGCCTGCTGCAGATGCCGGCGCGCGGAAGCCTGCCGGTCCAGCTCCAGCTCGATCAGGCCCCGGTGGAAGGCGTACAGCGCGCTGCGCACCCCGCCGCCCTTCGCCGGGTCCGTCGCGGTGGTGGCGTAGGTCAGCGCCTCCTCGTCGTCGCCGGCCTGGTGCAGCGCCCAGCCGAGCGCGTCGGCCACCTCGATCCCCGGCTGGCGCTCCCACTCCGCCTGCAACCGCTCCACGGCCTCCTGCGGGTCCCCGTGGTCCGCCTCGAACTGCCCGATCAGCAGGTCCTCGTCGGCCCCGGCCGCCATCCGGCGCCGTACCAGCTCCTTCACCCGGCCGTACTGCTCCCGGGCCTGCGCCGCCATCCCGTGCGCCTCGTACAGCTCGCCCAGCTCACAGGCGCCCTGCGGACTCGGAAACCTGGTCAGCGCCGCCCGGTACGCCGCGTACGCCTCCGTGGTGCGGCCCAGCGCCGCCAGCACCCGGCCCCGTCCGGTCAGCGCCGCGCCCTGGTCGGGATCGAGGCGTACGGCGGCCTCGAAGTGCCGCAGCGCGTCCGGCAGGTCCCCGCGCTCCCAGGCCAGCTGCCCCAGTCCGGTCAGATAGGCGGCCTGCTCGGCAGGGGTGCCGGCGGCGGACGCGGCGTCGGTCAGCTGGGCCACCGCGTCCTCGCGCCAGCCCCGGTCCCGGTACACCGCCGAGGCCCGCGCCATCACCGCGGGCCGGGCCGCCGCTCCGGTGCGCAGCCCCAGCAGCTTGTCCAGCGTCGCGCGGGCGTTCTGGTAGTCGCCGAGCCCGGTGTAGGCGTCGATCAGCGGCGGATACGCCGCCCACCGCTTCGGCGCCGCCTTCAGCGCCTGCTCGCCGTACTGTTTCGCCGCCGGGAAGTCGCGGCGCGCCAGGGCCAGCGCGGTCAGCCCGTCCAGCGCCGCGGTGTCCGGTGCCGCCCGCACCCGCAGGGAGGTCCGCAGCGCCTGCTCGGCGCGCGGGTAGTCCGCCGGGTCGGCCGTCCGGCGCGCCCGCGCCACATACGCGGCCCCCAGCACGGCCCACGCGCGCGCGTCCCCGGGCTGCGCCCGCACCCGCTGCTCCTGCTGCCCGATGAGCGCCTCCAGCTGCGGCAGCGCGGCCGGCAGGCCCGAGGTCACCGCCGTCAGCGCCCGCGCCGCCTGCGCCTGGGCCTGGGGACCGGCGGCGGGCGGCCGGCCCGCCCCGTGCGGCCGCTCCCCGGGCGGCAGCGTCAGCGCGGCGCCCGCGGCGACCCCGCCCGCCAGCGCGGTGACCAGCACCCGGCGCCGCCACCGCCGGGACCGGCGCGGCGTCGGCGGCTCGATCGGCGGGGACGTACCCGGCACGCACACTCGGTTGTCCATGGCGCTCACTGTGCGTCAATATGACGATCACATCCGGGTGGCCCAACCGGAGGGCGGCCGGGGTTCACACCGATGGCCGTGAGTGCGACCCTTTGATCATGAGCCGTATCGAAGCGCCCCGCTCCGAAGACGCTGTGGTGACCAACGACCTCACCGACCGGCTCCTGGCCGGCCTGCCCGCCGAGGCCGTCCTGACCGACCCCGACGTCACCGCCTCCTACGCCAACGACATGGCGAGCTTCTGCCCGGCCGGCGCCCCGGCCGTCGTCGTCCTGCCGCGCACCGTCGAACAGGTCCAGCACGTCATGCGCACCGCCACCGAGCTGCGCGTCCCCGTCGTACCGCAGGGCGCCCGCTCCGGCCTGTCCGGCGCGGCCAACGCCACCGACGGCTGCATCGTGCTGTCCCTCACCCGGATGGACCGCATCCTGGAGATCAGCCCCGTCGACCGGATCGCCGTCGTCGAACCGGGCGTGATCAACGCGACCCTGTCCCGCGCGGTCGAGGAAGCCGGCCTGTACTACCCGCCGGACCCCTCCAGCTGGGAGATGTGCACCATCGGCGGCAACATCGGCACCGGCTCGGGCGGCCTGTGCTGCGTCAAGTACGGCGTGACCGCCGAGTACGTGCTCGGCCTGGACGTCGTCCTCGCCGACGGCCGCCTGATGTCCACGGGCCGCCGTACGGCGAAGGGGGTGGCGGGCTACGACCTGACCCGTCTGTTCGTCGGCTCCGAGGGCTCGCTCGGCATCGTCGTCCGGGCCGTCCTCGCCCTGCGGCCCAAGCCGCCGCAGCAGCTGGTGCTGGCCGCGGAGTTCCCCTCCGCGGCCGCCGCCTGCGACGCCGTCTGCCGGATCATGGAGGGCGGTCACGTCCCCTCCCTCCTCGAACTGATGGACCGTACGACCGTCAAGGCCGTCAACGACCTCGCCCACATGGGCCTGCCCGAGACCACCGAGGCGCTGCTGCTGGCCGCCTTCGACACCCCGCACCCCGCCGCCGACCTGGCCGCCGTCGGCGCGCTGTGCGAGGCCGCGGGCGCCACCCAGGTCGTGCCCGCCGAGGACGCGGCCGAGTCCGAGCTGCTGCTGCAGGCCCGGCGGCTCTCGCTGACCGCGCTGGAGGCGGTCAAGGGCACGACGATGATCGACGACGTGTGCGTGCCCCGCTCGCGGCTCGGCGCGATGCTGGAGGGTGTCGAGCGGATCGCCGCCAAGTACGAGCTGACCATCGGCGTCTGCGCGCACGCCGGTGACGGCAACACCCACCCGACCGTCTGCTTCGACGCCCAGGACGCCGACGAGTCCCGGCGGGCCCGCGAGTCCTTCGACGAGATCATGGCCCTCGGCCTGGAGCTGGGCGGCACCATCACCGGCGAACACGGTGTCGGCGTGCTGAAGAAGGAGTGGCTGGCCCGGGAGATCGGCCCGGTCGGCATCGAGATGCAGCGCGCCGTGAAGCACGCCTTCGACCCGCTGGGCATCCTCAACCCGGGCAAGGTCCTCTGAACCCGCCGCCGTACGTCCGGTGCGACGGCTCACTGGGCGAGCAGGTGGTCGAGCGCGTCGTCGATGCCCAGCTGGCCGCCCTCCGTCCCCGGCGGCACCGCCCGCAGCGTCCGCTCCAGCCAGGCCGACACCTGCGGCACGGGCGCCTCCAGCAGCGCGTCCCCGTCCGGCGAGCTCAGCGCCATCAGGACGACACCGCGTCCGTCGGCCTTCGCCGGCCACACCCGTACGTCCCCCTGACCGCACGGCCGGAACACCCCCTCCACCAGCAGCTCGCGGGCGAACGTCCAGTGGACGGGAGCCTCGGAGTTGATGTGGAAGGCGATGTGGACGGCGTACGGATCCGCGGAGCGGTAGCCCAGCCGGGCCGGCACCGGGACGCTGCGCTCCGGCGACAGGATGAGCCTCAGCTCCAGTTCCCGCTCCACCACGATGTGCTCCATGACCTGCGTTCCTTTCCTCGTCCGGGTCTTCAGGGACCGCTCGGGACGGGCCCGTACCAGGGGAGAGGGGGCTGGGGCCGGGCCATTACGCGGGTAGGGGGAAATTTTTTCGCGGACCTGTGGGAGTCCGGTGCGGCGTTGCCCGGAAAGGAGTGGGTCCGGCGGGACTGGCGCTGCGGGCTGCCCCGGTCTGATAGATGTGGAGGCCCCCATCCCGCCCCCGAGCAGATACGGGACGAAGGACATGAGCGCCCCAACCCCGGCCCCAGGTGACGACAGGCCCCGCGAGGGTTACTACCCGGATCCGTCCATCCCCGGATACGTCCGGTACTGGAACGGCGCCTCCTGGGTGCCCGGCACCAGCCGGCCGGCGCCGAAGGACGGCGAACCGCTCAACCCGCCGCCCGGCGTCCGCGCCGCGCCCGCGGCGGTCGAGGAGACGGGCCCGCACTTCTTCGACGAGGACCCGCCCTCCGGACGGGACGAGGCCGGTGCCTGGGGCGCCGACGGCCGGGCCGCGGGGCGGACGGGCGCCGCCGGCCAGGCCGCCGGGCAGCTCGATGCCGGTGACGCCGGCCGGTCCGCCCGGGGCGCCGACCCGCGGGTGCCCGCGGCGGGCTCGGCCCGGCCGGCCGGGCAGGCCGGCCGCACCGACGGCACGGCCGCGGTTGCGCCGGGGGAGGGCGACGACCAGGACTCCGGCGGCACCTTCATCTTCCGGCGGCCGGTCCCGGGGCCGGCGGCCGTCAAGGACGACGGCACCATGACGTTCCGCCCCGTCCCCGGCCAGGGCCGGGGTGCGCAGCCCGGGGCGGGCTCCGGCTTCGGACCGCACGGCGCGGCCCAGGGCCCCGGCTTCGGCGCGCCCGCGTCCGGCCCGGGAGCGGGCGGCCACGACGCGGGTGCGGCCGGTTCGCCCGCGGCGCCCGGGGGCTACGGCCCGCACGTTCCGGCGCAGGGCGCGGGCTTCGGCACCCCCGCCTCCCCTCCCGAAGCCGGGCCCGGTTCCGGCTTCGGCGCACCGGGTCCGGCCCGTCCGGGTCCCGGCATCGGCGGGCAGGGCTCCGGCCCGGGCGCGGTGTCCGGCGGGTCCGCGGCGGCGGGACCGGGCGCGGGACCGGGGGCCGGTACGCCCGGGGCCTCCGGCGGCTTCGGACCGCAGGGCCCCGTCGGCGCGCCCACCCCGCCCTCCGCCTCGTCCTCCCCGGCCCAGGGCCCCGGCTTCGGGGCCGGCAAGGCCGCCGCCGCGCGCGCCGCCGGCCAGGCACCCCAGGCGGCCCAGCCTTCCCAGGCGGCCGTGGCGCCGTCGGTGCCCGCGCAGGGCGGTGCCCCGGCCACCCCGCTGACCAGCGGGCCCGGTGGCGGTCAGGCGTCCTGGGCGCAGCAGGTGCACCAGCTGGCCGGCGGTGGTGACGAGCAGCCGGTGGCGCCGTGGAAGCCGCCGGTGGAGGATCCCTTCCAGGCGGCCGCGCGCCGCCAGGCCGCCGCCCGTCCCGCCGGACTCGGCAAGCGGTTCGCCGCCCGGCTGATCGACAGCCTGGTGCTGGGCGCGGTGACGGCCGCCGCCGCCGTACCGCTCGGCATCCGGGCCGCCGACCACGTCCAGGAGAAGATCGACGCGGCCAGGGTGTCCGGCCACGAGGTCACCGTCTGGCTGCTCGACGGCACGACCGCCACCAGCCTCGGCATCGTCCTCGCCGTCCTGCTGCTCTTCGGCGTCGTGTACGAGGTGCTGCCGACCGCCCGATGGGGCCGCACCCTCGGCAAGAAGCTGCTGGGCATCGAGGTGCGGGACATCGAGGCGCACGAACCCCCGGCGTTCGGCCCGGCGCTGCGCCGCTGGCTGGTCTACAGCGTCCCCGGGCTGCTCGGCATCGGGCTGCTGGGCGTGTTGTGGTGTCTGTTCGACCGGCCCTGGCACCAGTGCTGGCACGACAAGGCGGCCCACACCTTCGTCGCCGGCTGACGGAACGTCGCCGGCGGGCGGTACCCGCTCCCCCGTCCGGCCGCCCGCCGGATGCGGAACCGGCCCTTTCGCGGTGCACTCGGGCCATGAGCAGCGAACCGCCCCCCGGATCCGGGGAGCAGCCACCCGAGGACGACCCGTTCAGGAAGCGGCCCCCGTCGGACCGGGGACAGGGGCCGGGCTCGCCGTACGACACCCCGTCCGGCGGCGCCCAGCCGCCCCCGCCCCCGCCGCCACCGGGCGGCGCACCGCCTCCTCCCCACGGCGGCGGGCCGTACGGCGGCACCGGCCCCTACGGGGGCGACCCCTATGGCGCCGGTGCCGGCGGTTACCCCGCCGACCCGCTGGCCGGTATGCCCCCGCTCGCCGACAGCGGCAGGCGGACGCTCGCGCGGATCGTCGACATGATCCTCGTCGGTATCGTCGTCTGGCTGCTCACCTGGGCGTTCGGTGTGCGCGAGTACCAGGTCGACGGAGACCAGGTCGAGGTCGGCCGGTCGGTGGCGCAGTCGGTCATCGCGGCCGTCCTGTACATCGCCTACGACACCTTCATGATGGCCAGGCACGGCCAGACCCTCGGCAAGCGGTGGCTGGGCATGCGGGTGGCGAACCTGGACGACGGAGCGACCCCCTCGGTGCAGGCCAACCTCATCCGCGCCCTGGTGCTGTGGCTGCCGTTCGCCTTCTGCTGCGCCTGTATCTGGACGGCGATCTCCGGCGGCTGGAGCTTCTTCGACAAACCGTACAAGCAGGGCCTGCACGACAAGGCGGCCAAGACGGTGGTGGTCAGCGTCCGTTGAGCGCCGCGGGTGAGGCGCCGGCGATGTTATGGGCGGCCATGCGAAAGCGGCGGGCCCGTGGGGAACACGGGTCCGCCGCCGTCGTGTGCGCCGTCGTTCACAGTGCTGTGGACACCGGCTGTTCCTGGGGTGCGGACTCGGCGGATCCGGCCGCCGCCCCGGTCGTGCGGACCGTCGGCAGCGGCACCGTCATCGCCACGAGCAGCCCGAGGGCCAGTGCCGCGAGGGCGATGACGGTGATCCCGAGGCCCGAACTCGTCTGGGACAGCAGCAGCATGGCGAGCGTCGAGAAGAAGACGGTGCAGGAACCGTAAACGAGCTGTGCGGCAGTCGGACGAGGCATGGCAATCGTGTCCTAGGAAGACTTCGGGGGCTGAGGCGTGCCGTTCGACTCTCTTCGCGTGCATGCCCGAACGGAGTGCCTGGTAAGCGTGACCTAACCCACGGTACGGGGTGCATGGGGGGCGCACGGAGTCATGGGGTGGAGGCATAGGCCGCGAGCAGGTTCGTAAAGCGGACGCCACATCCGCATAGTGCACTTGGCCTGCACAAGTCAAGGACTGTCTTTTCTTCTAAACCTCTAGTCAAATTACGGCACTTGATTACACGCGTTGATCTTGCGCGCACGGATCCCTCCATGACCCGGAACCCCCTGTCCGTGCGCGCGGCGCGGGGGAGGAACTCAAGTGACCAGCAGATCCTGGACGTTCAGAGCTGCCGCGATCGGGGTGACGCTCGCGGCGGCCTCCGCCACGTTCGCCACGTTCGCCGTCGCGGAGGCGAGCACCCAGGCCCGGTCCGCCGCCGCCAACCGGCACGACCCGGCCCCGGTGAACCAGCGGGCGCACGACCTGGACGGCCCGCTGAGCAAGACCCGGGAAGCCCAGCGCCAGGAGGCGCTGAACCAGCTCGTGTCGGGCAAGGCCAAGGCCCAGGACCGGCACGGCTCCAAGGTCGTGGAGCTCAAGAGCCGCAAGGGCAAGAGCAAGTACGTCGAGCTCAGCCGCGAGAAGACCGACAAGATCTTCACGATCCTGGTGGAGTTCGGGGACAAGACCGACCCCAAGTTCGGCGGCACGGCCGGCCCGCTGCACAACACCATCGCCGCGCCGGACCGCAAGCAGGACAACTCGACGGCCTGGCAGAAGGACTACAACCGGAAGCACTACCAGGACCTCTACTTCGGCACCGGCAAGAAGACCGAGTCGCTGAAGAAGTACTACGAGAAGCAGTCCTCGGGCCGCTACTCGGTCGACGGCGAGGTCTCGGACTGGGTCAAGGTCCCCTACAACGAGGCCCGCTACGGCAACAACGCCTGCGGCCAGACCAACTGCCCGAGCGTGTGGAACGTCGTCAGCGACGGCCTGAACGCCTGGGTGGCCCAGCAGAAGGCGGCCGGCAAGTCCGACGCCGACATCAAGAAGGACCTCGCCCAGTACGACCAGTGGGACCGCTACGACTACGACCACGACGGCAACTTCAACGAGCCCGACGGTTACGTCGACCACTTCCAGATCGTGCACGCCGGTGAGGACGAGTCCGCGGGCGGCGGCGCCCAGGGCAAGGACGCGATCTGGGCCCACCGCTGGTACGCCTTCGGCACCGACAAGGGCGCCACCGGCCCCGAGTACAACAAGCTGGGCGGCGCGCAGGTCGGCGACACCGGTGTCTGGGTCGGCGACTACACCATCCAGCCGGAGAACGGCGGCCTCGGCGTCTTCGCCCACGAGTACGGCCACGACCTCGGCCTGCCGGACGAGTACGACACCGACGGCGGCGACAACTCCACCGGCTTCTGGACCCTGATGTCCTCCGGCTCCTGGCTCGGCACCGGCAGGGAGTCCATCGGCAACCTGCCGGGCGACATGAACGCCTGGGACAAGCTGCAGCTCGGCTGGCTGAACTACGACACCGCCAAGGCCGGTACGCAGTCCACGCACAAGCTGGGCGTCGCCGAGTACAACACCTGGAACAAGCAGGCCCTCGTGGTCAACCTGCCCGACAAGGCGGTCACCACCACGATCACCGAGCCGGCCGAGGGCAAGAACCAGTGGTGGAGCGGCAGCGGCAACGACCTGAACAGCACGCTGACCCGGTCCGTGGACCTCACCGGCAAGTCGTCGGCGAAGCTGGACCTGGACGGCTGGTGGGCCACCGAGGACGGCTTCGACTACGTCTACACCGAGGTGTCGACCGACGGCGGCGCCAACTGGACGGCTCTGGACGGCACGGCGGACGGCCAGGCCATCCCGCGTGACGCCGGCGGCAAGCCGGCGCTGACCGGCTTCTCGCAGATGCACAAGCAGCTGTCGTTCCCGCTCGACGCCTACGCGGGCAAGAAGATCGACCTGCGCTTCCGCTACGCCACCGACGGCGGTGTCGCGGAGAACGGCTTCACGGCCGACCGGATCAGCGTGACCGCCGACGGCACCGCCCTCTTCTCGGACAACGCCGAGACGCAGGACCCCGCTTGGACGTCGAACGGCTTCTCCCGCATCGGCGCGTCCTTCACCAAGGACTACAAGCAGTACTACATCGCCGAGAACCGGCAGTACGTGTCGTACGACAAGACGCTCAAGACCGGCCCGTACAACTTCGGTTCGGCCAAGCGCCCCGGCTGGGTGGAGCACTACCCGTACCAGAACGGCCTGCTGATCTGGAAGTGGGACACCTCCCAGGCGGACAACAACACCAACGCCAAGGACCACCCGGGCACCGGTCTGATCCTGCCGATCGACTCCCACCCGACGGCGCTGAAGTGGTCCGACGGCACGCTGATGCGCAACCGCATGCAGGCCTACGACTCCCCGTTCAGCCTGTACGGCACCGACGGCATCACACTGCACAAGGCCGACGTCGCGACGACGGTCAAGGCGTCGAAGGGTGTTCCGGTCTTCAACGACCACACCAGCACGTACTACGACCCCACGAACCCGGCCGGGGGCGTGAAGGTCACTGACACCAACACCAAGATCACGATCGTCAAGGAGGCCAAGAACGGCTCGACGATCTTGCTCAAGGTCGGTCCCGCGGTGAAGTAGTCGGCATCTCCGCAGGTCAGACGCGTATCGGCGGCAACCCCTTGGCGGGTTGCCGCCGATCGTGTTTAGGTGCGTCCTGTGGACCGCTTATTGACACCGACCGAAACGGGGATGTGACCGCATGGCCGCTGGAGGCTTCTGCAAGCTGCCGAACGGCACGGTCGTGGTGGCACTGAACCTGCCCTACGGCACCGCCGGAGTGCGGGTCCTGGTGCACGCCCAGAACCGGGCCAGGGCCCTGACCAGGCTCCGCAACCTGGGCCTGCGCGCGATCTACCTCCGGGGGAACGCCGCGCCCCCGACCCCGGACGAGATCACGGCCGTCCTGCACCACCCGGACGGCCTGATATGGCGCACGGCACCGCCGGACAACGGTGTCATGGTGAACGAGCTGTGGCATCCCATCCGGGCCCTGCTGCGACCTGCGGCGGTGCAGCAGGGGTGACGCGGGCTGCGGGGGACCGGCGGTCAGCCGCTGACGACGGGCTTCCCCGTCAGCTCCACGCCCGCCTCCCGCAGCTCCTCCAGTGCCCTCTCCGTCGTCTGCGGGGACACACCCGCCGTGAGGTCCAGCAGGACCTGGGCGCGGAAGCCCTCCCTCGCGGCGTCCAGGGCGGTGGCCCGCACGCAGTGGTCCGTGGCTATGCCGACCACGTCGACCTCGTCGATGTGGCGGGCGCGGAGCCAGTCGGCGAGCGGGACGCCGTTCTCGTCGGTGCCCTCGAAGCCGCTGTAGGCCGCCGAGTAGGCGCCCTTGTCGAAGACCGCGTCGACCGCGCCGGAGGCGACGGCGGGGGCGAAGTTCGGGTGGAAGCCGACGCCCTCCGTGCCCGCGACACAGTGCGCGGGCCAGGAGTGGACGAAGTCGGGGTTGTCGGCGAAGTGGCCGCCGGGCGCGATGTGGTGGTCGCGGGTGGCCACCACGTGCCGGTACCCGGTGCCGGCCGCCTGGCCGATCAGCTCCGTGATGGCGGCGGCCACGTCCGCACCCCCGGCCACCGCGAGGCTGCCCCCCTCGCAGAAGTCGTTCTGCACATCTACGACGATCAAGGCGCGGCGCATGGTGGGTGTCCTTCGACTAAGAGTTAAGTAACTGAGCCTAGAGACTTCGGGGCCCGTGCGGGAGAGGGCGTCCGGGGAGGCGGACCACGGTCCCGCCGTTAGCTACCCGAGCGCCCGTGGACGTACTCCGTCGGAATGACGGGTTCCCCTCGGGACAGCTGGGTCGCGGAGAGCGGGAGATTCGCCCGGGCGGCGATGTGGCGCTCCCGGGGGACGTCCAGGGGTTCCCGGGCTATCACGTCACCGCCCTTGACCAGCTGCACCAGCAGCCGGCGGTCGGCGAGCTCCGCCGGGACCGGGCCGGTGCCCACGACCTCGGCCTCCGCCACCCCGTCCTCGTCCAGCCGGCGCGCCGCCCACTTGCGGCCCCCGACGGAGGTCTTGCCGCCGCTGGACTTCTTCGCGACCGGTACCAGCGGTGCCTTCGGGTCGCCGGACTCGGCGCGGGCGACCAGCTTGTAGACCATGGAGCAGGTCGGGTGCCCGGAGCCGGTGACCAGCTGGGTGCCGACGCCGTACGCGTCCACGGGGGCGGCGGCCAGCGAGGCGATCGCGTACTCGTCCAGGTCCGAGGTCACGATGATCTTCGTGTCCGTCGCGCCCAGCTCGTCCAGCTGCTGCCGCACCCGGTGCGCCACGAGCAGCAGGTCGCCGGAGTCGATGCGGACCGCGCCCAGCTCGGGCCCGGCCACCTCCACCGCCGTGCGGACGGCCTCGGCGACGTCGTAGGTGTCCACCAGCAGGGTGGTGCCCCGGCCGAGGGTGTCGACCTGGGCCTGGAAGGCGTCCCGCTCGCGGTCGTGGAGGAGGGTGAAGGCGTGGGCGGAGGTGCCGACGGTCGGGATGCCGTAGCGGAATCCGGCCGCCAGGTCGGAGGTGGTCGCGAAGCCGCCGACGTAGGCCGCCCGGGCCGCGGCGACGGCCGACAGCTCGTGGGTGCGGCGCGCGCCCATCTCGATCAGCGGGCGCTCCCCGGCGGCGGAGGCCATACGGGAGGCGGCGGCGGCGATCGCGGAGTCGTGGTTGAGGATGGAGAGGATGACCGTCTCCAGGAGCACGCACTCGGCGAAGGTGCCCTCGACGCGCATGACCGGCGAGCCCGGGAAGTACACCTCGCCCTCGGGGTAGCCCCAGATGTCCCCGCTGAAGCGGTAGTCGGCCAGCCACTCCAGGGTGGCCTCGTCCACGATCTTCCGCTCGCCCAGGAAGCCGAGGACGCCCGCGTCGAAGCGGAAGTTCTCCACCGCGTCCAGGACCCGTCCGGTGCCCGCCACCACGCCGTAGCGGCGCCCGTCCGGCAGCCGCCGGGTGAAGACCTCGAAGACGCTCCGCCGTTCGGCCGTACCGGCCTTCAGGGCGGCGCGCAGCATCGTCAGCTCGTACTGGTCCGTGAAGAGCGCCGTCGACGGAACATCCACCGGCAGCCCAAGGTCCGCTGTGTTCATGACCATGGATCGTACTCCTATTTCGTCAGTGTGACGATTTCTGGAGCCCGTGGCAGCATGGGCACTGTGACGTCACCCGCGCCCGTAGAGATCGAACGCACCGAGTCGGCGGAAGAGGTCTTCGCCGTACCCGAGCCGGACGTCCCCTGGGTCACCATCGTGCACAACGACCCGGTCAACCTCATGAGCTATGTGACCTACGTCTTCCAGACGTACTTCGGGTACACCAAGGACAAGGCGACGAAGCTCATGCTCGACGTCCACCACAAGGGCCGGGCGGTCGTCTCCAGCGGGAGCCGCGAGGAGATGGAGCGCGACGTGCAGGCGATGCACGGTTACGGACTGTGGGCCACCCTGCAGCAGGACCGGAAGTAGCGAATCCACTTACATGCCCGGACATTTCGAACCGCTTCCCGGCGGCGGCGCGGCCGTCGCGCTCGACGACGTCGAGATCTCCATCATCCGGTCGCTGGCCGTCCAGCTCCTGGAGCTCATCGGCCCCGGCCCCGGCGCCGACAGCCCCAAGGACCCGCTGGCCGAGCTGTTCGCCGAGGGCCCGAGCGAGCCGCCCGCCGACCCGGTGCTCAAGAGGCTCTTCCCGGACGCCTACAGCGATCCGGAGCAGCCCCCCGGCTCGCCCGCCGAGGCCGAGGAGCGCCAGGCCCACTCCGCCGAGTTCCGCCGCTACACCGAGAACGACCTGCGGGCCGGCAAGCGGGAGAACGCGCTCGCGGTGATCCGCGCCCTGGACGCGCTGACCCCGGTGGACGCGGGCGGTGCGGTGCTGAAGCTGACGCCGGAGGAGTCCCGGCAGTGGCTCGGCGCCCTCAACGACCTGCGGCTCGCGATCGGCGCCCGGCTGGAGATCACCGACGAGGACGACACCGATCTGCTCTACGTCCTCCCGGACGAGGACCCGCGCAAGCCGATGGTGATGGCCTATCTGTGGCTCGGCGGGCTCCAGGAGACCCTGGTCGCCACGCTTATGCCGTAATCCGGGAGATTTCATCACCGGCAGGTGTTCGCTCAGCGGACGCTCAAATCCGGATAACGATCCTGTTACCGTTGCGGCCTGGTTTGCCGCATTCGGGCGCCGTTTGTCCGCTTTTACCTGTGCGATGCGCCACAGTGCCCCTCTGTGATCAACATTGCGGCCGTGATAAATCTTCACGACCGCCCGGCGAACACCACCCACGTTCGGCCGGGTGCGCCACCGAGCCGACGACCGTCGGCCAGGCAACAACTCCATCAATCCGGGGGGATCGAAACCCGGTCCGAGGCCGACGAAAGGCCCGGGTCGGCATGGAGAAAGGCGCACCACACATGACCTCATCGCAGGTCGACCAGCTCCGTGACGGCGACGAGGCCGCGCGGGCGGAGGGCAGCGAGGGCGGCGAGGGGTATCAGCGCGGGCTCGGGTCCCGGCAGATCCAGATGATCGCCATCGGCGGTGCCATCGGCACCGGTCTGTTCCTCGGCGCGGGCAAGGGCATTTCCAAGGCCGGCCCCAGCCTGATCCTGGCGTACGCCGTCGCGGGCCTCGTCATCTTCCTGATCATGCGGGCGCTCGGCGAACTGCTGATGTACCGCCCGGTGTCGGGCTCGTTCTCGGAGTACGCGCGCGAGTTCATCGGCCCCTTCGCGGGCTTTGTGACCGGGTGGACGTACTGGCTGTTCTGGGTGGTCACCGGCATCACCGAGGTCACGGCCGCGGCCGCCTACATGACGTACTGGTTCGACATCCCGCAGTGGGTCTCCGCGCTGATCTTCACGATCGTGCTGTACGGCGCCAACCTGATCTCCGTGAAGCTCTTCGGTGAGCTGGAGTTCTGGTTCTCCATGGTCAAGGTCACCGCGATCATCGGCATGATCCTGATCTGCGCCGGCATCCTCACGATCGGCTTCTCCGACGCCGGCGACACCGCCTCCGTGAGCCACCTGTGGAACGAGGGCGGCTTCTTCCCGCACGGTGTCGGCAGCACGCTGATGACCCTGCAGATGGTCATGTTCGCCTTCCTTGCCGTCGAGCTGGTCGGTGTGACCGCGGGCGAGTCCAAGGACCCCGAGAAGGTGCTGCCCAAGGCGATCAACACCGTGCCGTGGCGCATCGCCGTCTTCTACGTCGGCGCGCTGATCATGATCCTGTCGGTCGTGCCGTGGACGAACTTCCACCCGGGTGTGAGCCCGTTCGTCGCCGCCTTCCAGAAGATGGGCCTGGCCGCCGGCGCCGGCATCGTCAACTTCGTCGTCCTGACGGCCGCGCTGTCCTCCTGCAACTCCGGCATGTACTCCACCGGCCGCATGCTGCGCGACCTGGCGCTCAACAGCCAGGGCCCGAAGGTGTTCACCAAGCTGACCCGCAGCGGCACCCCGCTGGTCGGCACCACGTTCTCCGCCGCGCTGATGCTGGTCGGCGTCTGGATCAACTACCAGTGGCCGGGCAAGGCGTTCGACTACGTCGTCTCCTTCGCGACCATCTCCGGCATGTGGGCCTGGATCGTCATCCTGGCCTGCCAGATCCTCTACCGGCGCAGGGCCAAGGCCGGCCTGCTGCCGCAGAGCAGGTTCCGCATGCCGGGAGCGCCGTACACGAGCTACTTCGCGCTCGCGTTCATCTTCATGGTGATCGTGCTCATGGGCATCGACAAGGACGCCCGGGTGTCGCTTTACTGTGCACCGCTGTGGGCCGCGATCCTCGGCGTCTCCTACTGGGTGCTCAAGCGCCGCAACCCCGGGGCCGCGGCCTTCCGCAAGCGCTGACCTTCCCCTCCGGGACGTCCGGCCGCACGGGGCTCTCGTGGCGCTCCGCTGCGGCTGCCGCTCAGGACGTCCGGCATATGGGCCGTTCCGTACCATCCCTCGGTACGGAACGGCCCTTCTGCTTATCCTGACGGACATGCTGACCATCACGCAGGCCGTCGTCGACCAGATCGTCGCCCACGCCCGCAAGGACCACCCCGACGAGGCGTGCGGTGTCGTCGCGGGCCCGGCGGGCTCCGACCGCCCGGAGCGCTTCATCCCGATGCTGAACGCGGCCATGTCGCCGACGTTCTACGAGTTCGACTCGGGTGACCTGCTCAAGCTCTACCGCGAGCTGGACGACCGCGACGAGGACCCGGTGATCATCTACCACTCCCACACCGCGACCGAGGCCTACCCGTCCCGGACCGACATCTCCTACGCCAACGAGCCCGGTGCGCACTACGTCCTGGTGTCCACCGCCGACACCGACGGGATGGGCGAGTTCCAGTTCCGCTCCTTCCGGATCGTGGACGGCGAGGTCACGGAGGAGGAGGTCAGGGTCGTGGACTCCTACTGATCCCGCGATGCGGTCAGATTTCATCCAGCATGCGAGATCACACTCCGATGGCCGGACCGGGAATCGTTACGATGAGCGCATGGTTCTGAACGACGTGAGCGAGAACGCGCCGGGCATGCTGCTCGTGGCGCGGCTGCACGTCGACCTGTGCAGGCTGAACAGCGCCATCTGTTGACGTTCCCTGCCGCCGTACGGCCGTGAGCCGCGGCGTGCCGCCGTGTGCCCAGACCCGACTTTTCCCGACAGGAGCCGCAATCATGGCCATCGAGGTCCGCATCCCCACCATCCTCCGCACGTACACCGACGGTCAGAAGGCGGTGGAGGGCAGCGGTGAGACCCTCGCCGAGCTGTTCGCCGACCTCGAAAGCCGGCACACGGGCATCCAGGCCCGCATCGTGGACGGCGACCAGCTGCGCCGGTTCGTGAACGTCTACCTGAACGACGAGGACGTCCGGTTCCTGGACGGCATCAACACCAAGCTGTCCGACGGCGACAACGTCACGATCCTGCCGGCCGTCGCCGGCGGCATGCGCTGATCGGCCGCTGAGCAGCGATGCGCTACGACTCCCCGCTGGCCGCGGTGGGCAACACCCCCCTGGTGCGCCTGCCGCGGCTGTCGCCGTCCCCCGACGTCCGCATCTGGGCGAAGCTGGAGGACCGCAACCCCACGGGCTCGGTCAAGGACCGCCCCGCCCTGCACATGATCGAGCAGGCGGAGAAGGACGGCCGGCTCACCCCGGGCTGCACGATCCTGGAGCCGACCAGCGGCAACACCGGCATCTCGCTGGCCATGGCGGCCAAGCTCAAGGGCTACCGCATGGTGTGCGTGATGCCGGAGAACACCTCGCAGGAGCGCCGGGACCTGCTCGGCATGTGGGGTGCCGAGATCATCTCCTCGCCGGCCGCGGGCGGCTCCAACACCGCGGTCCGTGTGGCCAAGGAACTGGCCGCCGAGCACCCCGACTGGGTGATGCTCTACCAGTACGGCAACCCGGACAACGCAGGCGCCCACTACGCCACGACCGGCCCCGAGATCCTGGCCGACCTCCCCTCGATCACCCACTTCGTCGCGGGCCTCGGCACCACCGGCACCCTGATGGGCGTCGGCCGCTATCTGCGCGAGCACCGGCCGGGCATCCAGATCGTGGCCGCCGAACCGCGCTACGACGACCTGGTGTACGGCCTCAGGAACCTCGACGAGGGCTTCGTACCCGAGCTGTACGACGCCTCCGTCCTCACCAGCCGCTTCTCGGTCGGCTCGGCCGACGCGGTCACCCGCACCCGTGAACTCCTGCGGCAGGAGGGCATCTTCGCGGGCGTGTCGACCGGTGCCGCCCTGCACGCGGCGATCGGCGTGGGCAGGAAGGCGGTCAGGGCGGGGGAGTCCGCCGACATCGTCTTCATCGTGGCCGACGGCGGCTGGAAGTACCTGTCCACCGGCGTCTACACGGCGGCCACCACCGAGGAGGCCATCGAGACGCTGCAGGGCCAGCTCTGGGCGTAGCCCGCCTCGATCAAGCGCGTGTCAGCCCCCTCTCATGAGGGGGCTAAGTCGTTCCTATGGCCGGGCAAAGAATTCCTTTGAGTACTGCCGGTGATTCCCGGGCCAGGGCTACGTTCCTCGCGCACAGTGTCATGCTCATGGCTGCGCGCTTGCCGCCGCTCGCGCGTCACGGGCCTGCCCCATCCAGTGCGAAACCCCACGTCAACGGAGGCAGTACCCCCATGCGTGAGTCACGTCCGAGCCGGCGGAGACGCAGTCTGCGAAGACTCGTCGCCGTCGCCTTCCCCGCCCTCGCCCTCACCGTCGCCGGTCTCGCCGCGGCACCGGCGGCCGGGGCCCAGCCCGCAGCGCCCCACCCCCACATCTCCAAGGTCACGCAGAACAACAAGGCGCTGACCGCCCCCGAGCGGCAGACCTACCACGCCACCGGCAAGGCCGGACAGAAGGTCCCCACGACCCATCTGTGCGCCACCGCCGAGCCCGGGCACGCGTCCTGCTTCGCCCAGCGCCG
>NZ_JBEOYR010000028.1:0-120520 GCF_040297165.1 Streptomyces sp. NPDC001851
CGCTTCGCTCTGCCTCCGGCAGCCGAATGCTCGCTACGCTCGCTTCGCGCGTCCCCGCGCGAATTGCCCGCCTCCGGCGGGGGGTTATGGAAATTGGCCTCCGGCCATTTCCATAACCGGGCGTGCCTCCGGCACGCTGGGGCTGGTTTTGTTGTGTGGGTGGGTGGTTGGGGTTTTAGTTGAGGGATATTCAGATGGGTTGTGGGGGTGGTTTTTTGGGGAATCTCCGATTCCCTTATGTGTGGGGGAATTTGATTGGTGTTCCGTAAAATTAGAGTACACCACGGAATACCGGGGTGGGTGGATTCGGGGCCCCTCCGGGGCCCGGACTCCACCCTTGAGGGGTCAGGGGTCAGGGGTTGAGGGTTGGGGGGTTGGCCTGCCTCCGGCAGGCGAGGCAGGACCCGGGGGCTCAGAGGATGGAGAGGTCCGGGTGCGGGGGTGAGGTGGCCGGGGGTGCAGGGGCGGGAGAACGAGCGTTGGAGAGAGCTGGAGGCCGATACAAGCCGGCTGACCCTCCCCCACCCACCACACCCACCCACACACCCCACACAGCACGGCGCGGCGGCCCCCGGCCGACGCGCAACCAACCCACAAGGGCATCCCATCCCCGATGCCGCCACCCGCCCGCACACCCCAACCCCCATTCCTCACTCTCCTTCAACGGGCGCGGGAAAAGTGGCAGCAGAGGGGATGTCAGACCCCTGACCACGCCAAGAAACCTTGGTTGACCTGCGGATACGTGGCCCCTCTCCGAGGGGCTTGTGCAAGAGATGTCGCAAGAGAAGGTGCAGGAGTAGCCGCAGGTGAAGGTGCAGGAGATGTTGCAGGTTTCGGCGTGTCTCGGGTTCCTGCCGCAACCCGAAGAGTGTATTATTGATTCTGAGATCAGGCGGCAACCTGACTCAGACTCAATCACCAACAGAGGAGCTCCCTTGGACACGGAAACCGTTGACGCGGTAAGCCGCCTCACGATTCACCTTGCTGGAGAGCACGAGACCGACGCACATATCGGTCTGACGCTCATTCCCCTTCTCAAGATCCCCACGGCAATCATCGAATTCCGGCACCCGACCGCCGCGCGCGTTTGGTGGGAAGGCTGGTGTGAGGCAGCCGCCATGCTCGACAGGATTTTCCCCGAGCAGGTCGACGCAGGCGAATTGCGCGAACCCGAACTCACCATCAATTCTTTTGTGATCCTGGACGACGCGCCCCGGCGCGCCAAGGTCCGGGCCCGCAGTGCGGCAGTCAGCCCGGACGGAATCGGCGCACTGTCTGTGACCGTGGGAGGGCTCACCATCGCGTGTGCATCCCGCGCCGCCGTCGAGTGCCAGGTGCGCGGGTGGCACGAGGCGTACGAAGTGCTGGCCCTTGACGGAGGGTTCGGACTGCCGCCCGCCGACGAGGTGGCCGAGCGTGTACGCGCCGACCACGCCCGCCACGGGGTCAACGAACTGTTGACGGCCGCCGAGGAGCAGCGGGCAGGCCGGACGCGGTGACGGCCCCAGGGTGGGGGGCGGCCACCGGTCGCCCCCCACCCTCCCAAGCGACAGCCAGTAGAGGAGGGGACAGCATGGCCGCCACAGGACCGATCAGCCGGGGGCAGCGAGTGAGGATCGAGCGCCGCCCCACGCGGAGTCTGGCCGCACTCGCACGCCCGAGGACGGCGAACCAGCCCGCACCGTGGCCGGAGGTGTGGGAAGGCATGGTGTTGCACGTGACCTACGAGGACGACGAGTTGACCGCCGTCGAGATCTACGGCAAGCACGAGAGCACCGGCAGGACTCAGCGGGTCACGTTCAGTCTGGCCCGGAATATGTTCTTCCGTACGACAGTGCGGCCGGTCGAGTCGCCGTAAGTCGTCCCGTCCGGGGGGTGATTGGGGCTTGACGATCACCCACCGGAAGGGAGTATTATTGATTCTGCGGGTGAGCGGCAACTCACCCGCCGCCAACTCAACCACCCAAGGCAGGGGACATGAGCGAGTACCAGAACCACATCCGGCAGACCCTTGAGGGGCAGTACGAGGACCCGAGCGAGGATCTCGGCATGGACGCGATGCGGTGGACGCCCGCGCCCGTCAGCGACAACGTGACGGACGAGGAGATGAGCACCGCCGCCGAGACCGCGCACGCGTTGCTCGACCGCGCCGCCGACGCGTACCTGTCGCTCCTGAACTCCGTTCTCGGCGACGGGACACACCACATGGTGGCCAGCGCCAGCACCCCGCACGGCGAGCTCATCGAAGGCCAGCGGCTCACCGTGGTGGGTGAGGCCGTCATCATCGACGAGGCCGAAGCCATGCGGGTCTGCGCCGTGCTCGCAGCAGGCATGGTCGGGTGCGCCACGGGCGGACTGGTCGTGCGGACCTTTGCGCCGGACGGCTCGGAATCGGTACGCGGCTGGGCCGTCCGTAACTTCTGGCTTCGGCCGCTCACCGCGAACGACATCCGTCAGGCGTACAGCGTCGAACCCGTCACCGGCGCGCCGCTGACCCCGGAACCGGGCGTCACGTACCGGCAGGCCGAGCAGGTGCCCCGCCCCCAGGCCGAGGCCCAGCCCGGCAGCGGGAGCACCGGCCGCACCGCGCCCCGGGACAACCGGCCCCCGAACCGCCGCAACTGAGCACCACCCCCGCCCGGGCCGGTCGCCCGACCGGCCCGGGCGGGAGCCCCCCTGCCTCCCCCTGCCCTGCCTCCGGCGTGAGCGGCAACTCACCCGGCACCAACCCGACCAGGAGCCCCGACATGGCCACGACCACGCACCCCGCCAGCAGCCCGCGCCCCGCTGCCCAGGAGCCGGCCCCGACCCCCGCCGAAGCGCCGGCGCCCACCGCCCCCACCGCCGACCTGCCCCGCAACCTGGTCCGCCTCACCGCCCAGGCAGAGGCGGCGGGATGGGCCGCCACCGTCGAGACGCAGCCCGGACACTGCGCCCTGCGGCTCACCGCCCGCCAGGAGGCCGGGGAAACCGTCCTGCGCTGCGTGTGGCGGCTCACCGCCCGGGGCTACCGCTGGGACAGCGCCACGCTGACCCGCTACGGCCAGGCCGCCGCCAAAGACATCGCCTGGCGCGCCGTGGGAGACCTGGTGGCCGCCGAGGCGCCCACCGCCCGCACGCAGCCGACCGCCCCGGACCTGTCCATGTCGGTGTACGGGCCTACCGGCGCGCCGAGCGCGAAGCCTGGCAGGCCAAGCGGGCGAAGGCCGCCAACTCCCCGTCCTGACACACCCAGCCGCCCGGGCCGGTCCGGGTCCGGATGCCCGGACCGGCCCCCCTTGGAGGAGGAACAGCTATGCGGATGAGCCAGCGACGCGCGGACACGCTGAACCGGCGTGCGCGGTTTCTGCACCAGCGACGCAAGGACCGGTCAACGTTGCCGTGCCTGGAGAACGGCGGGACCCAGGTCTACGCCTACTGGAAGCGCGGTGAAGGCCTGGTGGTATCCGTCCATCTGGACACCGGCGAGGTACCCGGCGACCTGATCAGCCCGGATGGAACGATCCCGGTCCGGATCACGGTCAACGGTGACTGCGTCTTCGGGGCCGACTGATACGGCCGAGGCATTGACCCCTCACGCGTGACAGCGTATTATTGATTTTGCCAGTGAGCGGCAACTCGCTAGCGTCACCAACTCCTACAGGAGGACGCACGATGACCACGATCCGCCGGAACTGGACCAACCGGGTTGCACAGATCCGCGCAGCTGCCCAGTCCTGCCGCGCCTACGACGCCTCGACCGGCAACATGGTGCCGGTCGACCCGGCACGCGCCTTCGAGGCATGGGAGGCCAAGCCGCAGGCCCGGCTCACCGAGGACACCCCCGGGCAGAAGTGGACCGTTCACGTCCACTCGAACGAGTTCTACACCCTGACCGCCCAGGCGCCCGAGACGTCCGAGGCGCGCCCGGCCCCCGCCGGCCAGTCCAGCCCGGCCGCAGCGCCGGACCATCGCGCGGCCCGCACCGTCACGCGCCGGAGGCGGGCAGCCGAGGAGCGCGGCAGCTTGCCGGGCCATCTGCCCGGCCTGGCAGTCGATCTCGCGGGCAAGACCGTGCGCGTCAAGCTCGCCCAGGGCTACAGCCACGAGCAAATCCGGGACGAATTCGAGCAGGCGCGCACCCAGGCCCAGGCCGCCGGGGACACGGAGAGGGCGAACGGCCTGGCGACGATGCTCGCGGTGCACGCCGTGATGGCCGAGGAGGCCGCCGCCACCTCGCCCACCGGCCCCAGCTCCCCGCCACAGCAGCCCGCATTCGGGCGCGCGGCGCACGAGGATGACGTGCTGTCGCGCATCGACTCGGTGCTGCACGACGCCGCCGTGACCGGCGACCTCACCGTCAGCGACGACGCCATGCGGTCCGTCCCCCTGGCCGACCCGGGCGAGATCATCCACGCCTACACGCGCGCTCAGGCCCTGGCGGACGGCGTCCTGGTGGCCGCTGACGCCGACTTGACCCGGGAGGCCAGCTTCCGCGTTCCGGTCGCCCTCACGAGCGCCGTATGGGAGGGCTGCGTGGCCTGGAACGACGGCGACAGCGAGCGACAGACCCCGCAGGACGAGCGTGGCCGCCTGTGGGACGTGCTGACCATGACCCACCACGCGATCCGGCGCAGCGGAGGGGACGGCGACCGGGTCACCGTCGACCTGCTGCGGGTTCCGCGCGACGGCCGCACCACGCAGGCCCGGCCGGTCCAGCTCGTCTGCGTGATCGGGCCCGGCGACCAGGGCGAGCCCGTGATCACCATCATGCAGCCCGACGAGGACTGAGCCCCGCCGCCCGAGGGGCACTGGCACTGCCCGCCCCTCGGGCCACGGTGTAACGGAAAAGTGATCCGCGGTCGGGGTTCCTGGTCGCCGTCATGGTCGGCCCCGTCCGGTGTCCTGCCCGTGACCAACGAAGGGCTACTTCAACGGCGTCTCAGGCGCCCCGATCAAGCACCAGAAGGGCCACCATGACCGCGACGACCCGCAAGCGCCGCGACTGTGACACCAACAACGACAGCACCGCCCGGGAGTGCATCGCCTGCGGACTCCCGCTTCAGCGATCCCGCGTACGAAGCGCCCGCGTCTCCCGTGTTCGACGAAGCCGCGACCTGCGCTGACCTGCCCGCTCAACGCCGCCAGGCCCGGGGGCGCAACGCCCCCGGGCCCCCCTACCCGAAGGGACCCACGCCCGATGTCCACCACACCCGCAAGCGTGGCCGCTCGGGTCGCCGAGATCCTCGGCGGCGACTGGACAGCCGGCGCCGGATCCTGGGAAACCTACGGCCGCCTGGACGCCCCCGACAGCGACACGTACACGCTCTACGTCGACGACCACGACGAGCTGTGCCTGTCGGCGAACCTCGACCCCACCGGCGAGATCGCTTCGTTCCGCAGGGTGGACACGTCCGAGGGGATCGAGGCGCTCGCCGCGGCCATCGCGGCAGCGATCCGGCAGCACCACACCGCCGCCGACCAGGAGTAAAGGCCCTTGCCCCCGCACGGGAAGGGTGTATAATTGATTTTTGACAGCAAGCGGCAACTTGCTCGACACCAACCCGACCGCACGAGGAGCAATCCGTGAGCGACACCGCAACCACAACAGCCGCACCGATGCAGCGGGTCACCCTGCGTCTCGGCCAGATCCGCGTCAACGAGAACAACGTCCGCCAGGACCTCAACCTGGACGAGAAGTTCCTCAAGTCCGTCGCAGCCAACGGCGTCAAGGTCCCCGTCGTGGTCCTGCCGCTCGACGAGGACACCTACGAGCTGAAGATGGGTCACCGGCGTTACCACGCCGCCCGGGCCACCAAGCAGACCGAGGAAGAGCGGGACGCGATCGAGGTCCCCGCGTACGTGCTCGATCCCTCCCTGCGCGAGGCGGGCGAGGACTTCATCGACCAGCTCATCGAGAACGACGACGACTACCGCCGAGGCCTGACGGAGCTGGAGCAGGCCGACGCCCTGTTCGGCGCGGTCGACGCGGGCATGAAGCAGGCGCGGGTCGCCCAGCTCACCGGCCGCTCCCGCACCGAGGTCTCCCGCGCCGTCAGGACCGCCAAGGCAGTCGGCAAGCGGACCCGTTCCCTGCTCGCAGATGCCGGTGCATACGATCTCGACCTCGAAGTACTCGCTGTTCTGGGCGAGTTCGACGACGACCCGGACGCCGTAGAGCGGCTGCTGGAGGCCTACGCCAAGAACCGCTTCGAGTTCCAGGCGCAGTGGGAGCGCGACGACCGCGCCGAGCGGCTCGCCCGCGAGCAGATCCGCCCCCAGCTGGAAGAGGCGGGGGTGCGGCTGGCCGAGGACGGCGACCTTCCGCAGACCGCCGAACCGCTCAGCGAGCTGGCCGGCCCGGACGGCGAGCCCCTGAGCAGCGAGGCACACGCCGCCTGCCCCGGCCACGTGGCGACCTGGGCCGAGAACCCCCGCGAGCCGGGCGAGTTCGAGTACTTCTGCACCGACCCGGACCGCTTCGGCCACCGCCCGCCCCAGGAGGACGCCCCCGAGCCGGACGGCGGCCAGGTCCAGGAGCAGCCGCAGGCGGCGCGTGAGACCAAGCCCTCGGAGCCGTCCCGCGAGTACGTGAAGGCAGGCAACAAGGCCTACCGCGCCGCCGAGAAGGCCCGGCAGGCATGGCTCAAGGACCTCATCGGCCGCAAGACCGCGCCCAAGCCGCTCGCCGCATTCATCACCGAGCAGCTCCTTTCCTGCCCCAAGCCGGTGGCTCAGTGGGTGGGCGACGCGGGCCGCCGGGACCTGGTCAAGGAGCTGACCGGCTACGACAACCCCGCCGAGCGCGCCACGTCGGCGACCCCGGCCAAGCTCACGCTGCTGAACTTCGCGGTGCTGGCCGCGACGTTCGAGAAGCGGATGGGCGAGGTGCGGACCTGGCGCACCGACAGCGCCGCCCGCTCGTCGGTGTACGAGCTGCGGGAGATCCGCGAGGACGCCCGCACCTGGCTGTCGTTCCTCGCCGAGATCGGCTACCCGCTCTCCAGCGTCGAACAGGCCATCGTCGACGACGAGCCCTACCAGGAGAGCGAGCCGGAGGCCTGCGACACCGACGGCCAGGCCGCCGAGGACTCCGAGGACACCCCGGACGCCGTGAGCGCCGAGGACTCCAAGGACGCGTCCTGACCTGCTGCCCGGGCCGGACCTGACCGGGTCCGGCCCGGGTCCCCCTCCCTCCATCCCCCCTTCCCTCTCTGCGCGCTGCCCGCCCGGAAGGCCTCGCCATGCTCCGCTCCGAACTCCGCCTCCACGCCCCTCTGTTCGTCGCCCAGGCCGCCGTCAGCAACCACACAGGCCTGATCGCCCGCACCGGGCTCGCCATGCCGGCCGCGCCGTTCGGCACCCCCCCATGGCAGCTGCCCGCCCTGCTCTCCTACCTTCACCGCCTCCACCAGGACGAGCAGGACCCCTCCCCCGAACTGTGGCGCTCCCACACCGAGCGCCAGACCGGCCCGGTGCCCCGGCCGCACATCCGCTACCAGGCTGACGGCCTGCACGATCCGGACGCGGTGTGCGTGCTCGACATCCAGCTCGGCCCGCGCGACGAGGCAACCGGCTGGCCCGCCGCCGACCTCGCAGTCATCGAGCAGGAGGAAGGCTCCTGCCCCTTCGGGCGTGTCACCCGCCGCCACGGGGCCGAAGCGATCGCCGCGTACGCCGCCGAGGGGCTGACCGCCGAGCACGCGGCGCTGATGGACCGCGCCCGCCGCCACCAGGACGCCGCCCTCGTGCGCCTCGCCGGACTGGCGCAGCGTGCCGCCGAGTGGGCCGACCAGGTGCGCGCCGCCGCGCACGCCGATGCCGTCCACGTCCAGGCCGACCGCGCCCGGGCCCGCATCACCCGCTGACCGCCCCGCTCATCCTGCTCCGACCGCCGCCGTTGGAGGCCTGCGCCATGTACGAGTTCGAGCCCGCCTCGCCGACCTACGCCATCTCCGACACCATCGTCGAACACCAGCTGCGCGGCCGGGACCGCACCCGCGCCGACCTGCCCGGCGGCTACCGGCTGACTCTGCGCACGCGCGAGCTGCACGGCCAGCTTGAGGCCGCCCTGTTCGCGCCGTCGCCCACCGGCCCCGCCCGGATCTGCACCGCGCGCATCAGCGCGTACACCCCGCCCGCCGTCATGTCCCGCATCCTCGACACGGCCGCCCGCTACGCCCCGGCCCTGCCCGACGCCCGCGACGCCCATCCGCCCCTTCAGGCCGTTGCCCGCCTGCTCACCACGGGAGCTGCCTTCCAGCGGCCCGGCGAGCCGGGGCTGTTCGTCCGATTCGGGCATGCGGAGGCCTGGCTGGAGGGCAGGCGGCTCAGCGTCACTCTGGGCAGCCCGGGCAGCGGGCTCAGCCTGGTCCTGGGCGGCCCGTGGGACGCTCCGTCCACCGCCCGCCTCACCGCCGCCGTCCTGCACGAGCTGACGGGGGCAGGGCAGCTCGCCGGTGAGGTCGCCTCCCTGCTGGAGCCCGGGGCGTGGCAGGTCCTGTCCGACCAGTGGCACCCAGACGCCGCCCTGATCCTGCCCGCAACCCACCGCCCGGACTTGAAAGACCCGCTCGGCCGCCGCATCTCCCGAGCGCTGCGCGAGGTCCAACACCATCTGCGCGCTGCCCGCCCGGACTGGGACTTCCAGGAGCTGATCGCCGTCGAGGGCTCGGCTGTCGCGCTGCGCGTCACCCCGCGTGACCGCGCCGTCCCGCGTCTGGTCCGCGCGGTGGTCAGCGACGGGGCGCACGGCCCAGACGAGTTGGGCAACACCCGCACGACGTTCACCCCCGCCGATGTGTCCGCCCTCCCCTGCGGCGACCCGGCCCAGCCGTCCGGCGAAGGGCCGTCCCTGGACCTCCACGTCGCCCCGAAGAACGAGCGCTACTCGTACGGCGTGAAACTGGAACTCGGCAACTGGGCGTATGTTCTGGACGCCCAAGCCGTCGTCTACGGGCCCGGCTGGTACCCCTTCCACGAGCACGTGACGCGCCGGGAGAAGGACCCCACCGCCCCGCTCAACGACCGCGAAGTGCCCACCGGCCGCACGGTGCCCGCCCGGGTGCGGATCTCTCCCGGCGTCGAGGACCGCGCGTGGGGCAACGAGTACGTACAGCTCACCCCCGTCGACCACCGGGTCGAGGCGCGGCTGCATCTGTACGCCGGCCGGGAGAATGCCTGCACCCTGGTGCGCACCCTCACGCTGGAGATCGACCTGCGGGCGAAGCGGGTGATGCTCCCTGCCCAGTTGCCCGCAGCCCTGCGCCACCAGGCGGAGGTCAAGGGCCGGCGGATCCTCGATCTGCTGATGGCCGCGCGCCGCGAACGCCGACGAGGGGTGAGCGAGCCGCGGGCCGTCCTCGGCCCATGGCAGCGCGGCGCCCCACCCAACGCGGACACCTAACGCAGGCGCCAGCCACGTGATGACACCCGCGGCGCTGCCCGTTTCGCCCCGCGTCCGGTCCGAGGCGGCAACCCCGGATCGGCCACCCACCAACCCGACTGCAGCCACCAAGGAGACTCCCCGTGCACTCCACCGATCCGACCGCGCACCCCTTCGCCGCCTACGACCACAGCGCTGGTCCCCCCGAACTCCGGGTCTCCGGCGAGGTCGGCCGGCGGCCCGCCCTCTTCACGCTCTGTCCCAAGTTCGCCGACTCCATCGACCCCGGTCCGCTGCTGGGAGTCGCCGTGCGCGTCGACACCCACTTCCGTATCCCGCTGACCTTCACCGCCACCTTCAAACAGACCGCCGTCGAGCGGTGGGAGCTGGTCCGTGTCCTGTGCCGCCAGGACGATTACCTCGCCTCCGTCCGAGCCGTACGACCGAAGATCGCGGAGGCCGCCGTCAAGGTGCTGCAGGAGCAGCGCGCACAGATGGAACCGCTGTTCGCCGTCGCCCGTGAGCGGCAGGCCGCGTACGCCCTGGCCGAGGTGTACCGGGCGCGAACCGCAGCTGCCGACGCTCACCGCCGCGTGGACGCAGCCGAGGACGAGTTCGGCCTGTTCGAGGTCTGCGAGGAGCGGGCCGCCGAGGTGCTCGGTCAGCTGTCCGGGCGCCCCAGTCCTCTGCCCCACTGCGGTCCTCCGGTCGTACGCAGCACCACCTATGGCCGGGTCCTGGTCCTGTGTCCCGTCGGACACCTGGTGCAGTCCGTCAAGGCCGAGGACTGGAACGGCTCACAGCTCGCGGCCCGATGCGCCGACCCCGCCTTCACCGTGACGTGCCACGGCCAGACCGGCGAGCCCCTCTCCCACTGATCCGCCCTACCGGGCTCGGGGCGGCAACCCCGAGCCCGGCTTCCGCTCACCAACTCGAAGGACCCTCCCGTGAACGCTGTACTGACTGCCTCAGCCTCCCGCATGCTGACGCCGCCGGTAGACGGCGAAACGTGCACGTGCACGCCCGCAACCCGCTACGCCTGCGGCCACTGCTACCACGACCAGTGCCTGGACTGCGGATTTTGCACCATGGGCAGCTGCATCTGCCGCTGCGAGTACGGTCTCGGCTTCCACCCGAGCGACTCCCCGGCCGAAGGGCCAACGTTCTGGATCGGCGGGCACTACGCCAAGTGGCTCTCCACATGGGGCGTGCCGATGTGCATCTCCCGCTCCACGCTGACCGGCCATGCGACGCTGCCGCGCGCCGCAGAGGCCTGGGTGTGCGACTCGGGTGCCTTCTCCGAACTCGGCGACCACGGCGGCTGGACAGTCAGTCCGCGCGCCTACGTCCGGGAACTACGCCGGTATCGCGACGAGATCGGCCTGCTCGTCTGGGCCGGGCCGCAGGACTGGATGTGCGAGCCCGACATGATCGCCAAGACGGGGCTGTCGGTGCGCGAGCACATCGACCGCACCGTGGGCAACTTCGTCGACCTGATGGCCGAGGAGCCCGGCGTCGACATCCTTCCGACCGTGCAGGGCTGGCGGCCGGCCGACTACGAAGCCTGCCTGGCCCTGTACGACAAGCGCGGCGTGCGGCTGGCGGACTATCCGCTGGTAGGGGTCGGCTCCGTCTGCCGCCGCAAGTCGGTCAAGGACGTCGAAGCCGTTCTCGCCACCGTGGCCGCCGCCGGGCTGCGCCTGCACGGCTTCGGTCTGAAGACCCAGGCCCTCGAATCCTGCGCCGAATACCTGGCCTCCGCCGACTCTCTCGCCTGGTCGCGCGACGCCCGCTGGTCCGCGCCGCTGCCCCAGTGCGAGGGCAAGCACAAGAGCTGCTCCAACTGCGTGCACTGGGCGATGCGCTGGCGTGAACGGGTCCTGGACGTCCTGCACGCCCCCCGTCAGCTGATGTTCCCCGTCATGACCTGACCCATCGCCGACCGTGCCGGTCCGGGGCGGCAACCCCGGCCCGGCGCAGTTCACCGACTCACCGACTCGAGAGGACCCTTGTGATGTCTGTGTACGAACAACCGCCGCTCGATCTCGGCTCCGTCTGCCAGCGGTGGAAGAACCGCCGGCACAGCTGGAGGCCGGCCAGTGAAGGCGGTTTCGATCCCACCCGCTACCGCGTCCGCGAGATGCCGAACGAGCTGGTCCACCAGGCGAAGGCCTTCGTCCGCGCCCACCACTACAGCGGCTCGTGGCCCGTTATCTTCACCGTGATCTTTCCAACAGCCACGTCAGCCACATGCATGCTGAACTGGCCGGATCATCGGTATCCAAGGGGTGTTCGGCATCACAGGCACGTTTGTCACGTCGTTCCGCGCAGAGCGGGCGACGCTGACCAAGGACAAGACAGGGTGGGTGATCGTCGGAACCGACGACTACGCCCTCCACCGTGAAGGCTCGCTGTTCCTCTCAGGCCTGCGAGACGCCGGCCGGGCCTACAACACGGAGAGGACGTACGCCGGGCGGGCGGCGCTGTACCTGTCGTACTGCACCTTCCACCGCCTGGACTGGGCGCAGATCACCGTGTGGCAGCTCGCTCGCTTCATGCACTGGCTGGTGGAGGAGCCACTGCCGTCGCGTGCCCGCAGCGGAGGCGGGCCGGAACGATTCCGCGACGAGAACACCGCCAACGCGATCGTGGGCACGGTCTGCGAGTTCCTGAACTTCGGCATACGCATGAACTGGGTGGATCCCGAACTCGCCGGGCAGCTCACCGAGCCCCGCTACCTGCGGTATCTGCCCAAGGGCTTTAACCCCGGTGAGAACGGCCAGCACCAGACGGTCCGCTCGCGGCTGCTCAAGCTCCGGGGCGTCGACTCGGGGATCGAGTGGCTGACGGTCGAGCAGATCGCCCGCCTGATCGACGTGACCCGGCACGCGCGGGACCGCTTCCTGGTGCTCCTGCTGTGGTGCACCGGCATGAGGATCGGCGAGGCGCTCGGACTGCGGCGCGAGGACATGCACCTCCTGACCGACTCGCAGGCATTCGGATGCCAGGTCAAGGGCCCGCACGTGCACGTACAGCGCCGCTTGAACAGCAACGGCGCGTGGGCGAAGTCGCGGAGGCCGCGCGCCATCCCGGTGACCGCCGACCTCGGCATCTGCTACGCCGACTACCTCCACGAGCGTTCCGAGGTCCCTCAGGCAGACTTCACCGAGCAGGTCTTGGTCAACCTCTTCCGGGAGCCGCTCGGGCAGGCGATGACGTACTCCGGGGTCAAGGGGCTGTTCGACCGGCTCGCCCGGCGGGCTGACCTGATCGCCCGGCCGCACATGATCCGTCACAGCGCCGCCACCGAGTGGATCCGTCAGGGCACCGACCGGTCGGTGGTCTCCAACCTCCTAGGGCACATGTCCGAGTCGTCCATGGCCCCGTACGTCCACGTCGACGAAGGGAGTCGTCGGGCCGCGGTCGAGCGCGCGGACGCCCGACGCCGGGAGATGGCGCGATGACCGTCGAGCTGACAGCCGCCAGGGTTGAGTCCCGCGTCGTCACGCTGCCCGTCGACCGAGCGGGGTGGATGGCGTGGCTGATCGAGAACACCGAACCGGACTGGCGTCGGGGCGAATGGGATGCGGCGAACTCGCTCTTCACCGGCGATCCCGACAAGGACGAGACCGCGATATGGCGGTGCAACAGCGCCGGCTGTCACGTCGCGGTCCGCGCGACACGGCACCTGTGCCGGTCCTGCTACGAGCAGTTCCTGGAAAGCGGTCTGAGCCGCGAGGAGTTCGCCGAGGTCGGCCGCCGAGCGATGATTCGCTCCCTGCCGGGGGAACGGCCGTTGTGCTCGGTCGAGCGTGACGGCGTGCGCTGCGCCTTGGAGGCCCAGTCGCGGGGCGCCTGCAGTCCGCACTACGTGAAATGGCGCTATCACCTGAAGGCCGGAAGGACGGCGCTGACGCTGGATGAGTGGCTCCAGGCCGAGGCCGAGCCGCTCCCGCCGGGCACCCCGTGCCTGGTCGGGGCCTGCGCCGGCAGCGCCCCTGGCCGGGTGCCGCTGTGCGCGTACCACCGCGATCGCTGGCGCCGCCACCGGAAAGAGGCCGGCATGAAGGGCACGATCCATGAGGGCATGGAGGAGTGGGCCGCCGTACAGCCACCGTGGCTGACCGGCTTCCAGTTCTCACTCGTCACCCTGCCCGAACTGCTCCGCCACGAGCTCCGCTACGCGCTGGCGGAACGCGACAAGCAGCGCCCTACCCTCAGCCCCGTCGCGATGCGGTTGATGGTCCGGGGACTCGCGGACGTGTCGTCGATCGCCGAGCTCACGGACAAGAAGCTCGGCGACCTCGGATACCTCGACCGCAACTGCGAGGCGCACTGGAACGATGTCGTGCGTCTCGTGCGCGGTGCTTTCGACCGCTTCCGGGGCGTCGACCCGCTGGACCGGCCGGTCTGGGAGCTCGGCGATCTCGGCCTGCGCTCACGCACGCAATCCGGTGTCCGCGTGTCGTCGCGCCGGCTGGACGTCACGCAGATCCGACAGGAGTGGCTGCGCCGCCTGCTGGCGGACTGGGTGAGGGAGACCACCCCCGACAACAACGACTTCCGACGTACCTTCGAGGGCTGTTTGTCGGCGTCTCGGGCCCTGTCCGCGCGGCCCGGCGGCGGGCACGACCCCGGTGCCCTGAAGGTCACGGACATGGACGCGGTCGTCGCCGCGATCCGCGACCGTATGCGCCAGGACGGCACCGCCACGCTCTCCTACGGATCGCGCGCCGAGCTCCTCGCGCACTTCTGCCAGCTGCTCGACTTCGGTCGGCGCCTTCAGATCCTCGACCATGTCGCTTCCGTCTTCGCCCGCCATCCGCACCACAAGATCCCGTATGAGGACTCCGCCGAGGACATGGCCGGCAGGGCCATCCCGGAGTGCGTACTCGCCCAGCTCGATGCCCACATCCACCTGATCGGCGACGACTTCGCCTACGGGGACATGGCACCCGACGCGGTGAAGGCCATGCTGCGCACCGTCTACATCCTGCTGCGCGATACCGGCCGTCGCCCGTGGGAGGTGCGCTGGCTCCGGATGGACTGCCTCGAAGCCCAGGACAGCGAGTACATCCTGATCTGGGACAACCACAAGGCCCGCCGCAACCGGCGCCGCCTAGAGATCGGCAGGGAGACCGCCTTTGCCATCCAGGAGTGGCTCGCGATCCGCCGGAACCTGAAGGTCCCCGCCCGCTCGAGAACCTTCCTGTTCCCGACCGCGCGCCACGGCTACGACGCGTGCATCGACGCGGACACCGTGGCCAAGATGCTCCGGCGCTGGGTCGACGGCCTGCCGGAGCTGCTCACCGACACCGTGGACAAGGACGGCAACCTCCTGCCGTTCGACCGCAGCCGCATCTTCGCCTACGCCTTCCGGCACACCTACGCCCAGCGCCACGCGGACGCCGGCACCGAGCTGAACACCCTGCGCGACCTCATGGATCACAAGTCGGCAGATACCACCATGGGGTACTTCAAAGTGTCGATGGAGAAGCGTCGCAAGGCCGTCGAGACGATGAGCCAGCACGTCGTCGACCGGTACGGCAATCCGGCGCCGACGCCGTCCGCGACCGCGTACGAGGCCCGCTCGGTCGCCGTGCCGTTCGGCAACTGCAAGGAGCCCTCTAACGTAAAGGCCGGCGGCGGCAGTTGCCCGATTCGTTTCCAGTGCTCCGGGTGCGCCTTCTACCGCCCCGATCCCTCCTTCCTCCCCGCGGTCGAGGATCACATCCGTGCGCTCAAGGCCGACCGCGAGATGGCCCAGGCCCTGGGGACCGCTGAGTTCGTCGTCCGCAACTTCAGCGACCAGATCGACTCCTTCCAGAACGTCGTCACCAGCCTTCGCCGCCAGATCGAGGTGATGCCGGAGGAAGACCGGCGCCACCTCGAAGAGGCATCCGCCGTCCTGCGCAAGGTCCGCGCAGCGGCAGCCCCGCCCGCCCTGCCAGTCCTGCCCGTCCCCACCGTACCCGCCCGGAGAAGTACCGATGAGTGAGTCCCGCACCCCGGCTCAGGTCCTACGCGATGCGCGACAGAAAGACTCGCGCGACAAGCGCGCCCGCGTCCTGTCCGTTGTCGACCAGCTGGTCGCGGAGAACGAGCCGGTCACCTTCACCGCAGTCGCCCGCGCCGCGAATGTGTCTCACTGGCTCGTCTACGCCGAGGGCGTGCGCGAGCACATCGAGGCCGCGCGGCACCGTCAGGGACGCGCCGCAGCCAGCGACGTCCGCGCCGGCGCCAAAGAGCCGACCGGATGGAAGCTGGAGAAGCAGCTACTCCAGGAGGACAACCGCCGCCTGCGCGAAGAAGTCGAACGACTCAAGGCTGCGGTCCGTCGCTCCCTCGGCCAGCAGCTCGACCAGTTCGGTGCCGCCGACCTCGGCACCCGCGTCGATGAGCTCACCACGGAGAACCAGCGCCTGCAGGCTGAGCGCGACGATGCCTTGGCCCGCGTCAAGACCCTGACCGAGCAGCTCAGCGAGATCCAGGACGATCTGGCCAGCGCCCGGATCAGTCTGCGCCGCATGATCCGCGCCGAGAACGCTCCCTGAGCTCCTGGCCGCGGGGCGCGGAGGGAGCTCGCACCGCGCCACCTCGCCAGGGCGGAGTCGGGGACGTGTGAAGCCGGTGATCATCCACGCCACGAGGGCGAGGGTGATCACGATCTGGGCAGCGGGCAGCACGGATTCGGCTTCACCCACCCCACTCAGCCTCCACCTCGCCGAACAACGCTTCGGACCCCCCGGGCCCGCCTCCTCGCGAGCGGCCCGCCGACCGCGCAGGGTGGGGAGAACCTGGTGCGCCTCGCGGAGCAAGTTCTCGGCCGGTGCCTCGCCCAGCTCGCGCCGCAACTGGTCGGCGTAAGCGATCCACAGCTGGTAGAGCCGCTCCCACATCGCGGGCTCGCCAGGCCGCTCGTCCAAGTGCTCCTGGGCGAGGCCGGCGGCGGCGACCGCGAAGCATGACGAGAGGACCGCATTCTGGGAAACCTACGACCCGAGGGATGATGGTCCCACCGACGTGCTGCGGGCACGGATCTACGAGACCCGGCACCTCGGCGCCGTCCGCCTCGACCGCCATCGCCTTGGCAATCGTGAGGGTGTGCGCGCGAGCTACGACTCCATGGCGGACATCCTTTCCCGGATGTGCTGACGCGACGTCGGCGAACATGCGCGCACGTACTCACCGCTTGCGCGGTACGCCGCACAGGCCGAGGAGATCATCCATCATGTGCTCGAACAAGGGCAGATAGTCGTCGAACGAGGAGGCCAGGTGCCCGTAGACCGCCATGCAGAGCAGTCCGTAGATCTGCCGCCAGCACGTGATCATCACCATGGCGACACCCGGCGGGTAGTCGTGCTGCATCAGCTGACCGTAGGCCGTCACCTGCGACCACAGACGCGGTTCCACATCTTCCTCTGAGGGGTACGACAGGATGCCGCGACGCCACAACTGCCTGAAAGTCTGCCCGAACAGACCGCCCAGTTCCCGGATGAGCACCTGGTCAACAGGGCGGCCGGAGGCGACCAGCCGCGCGTAGCCAGCCCCCATGAGGAGATCGAACTCACCGGGATTCGCCACCGACCAGTCCAAGACGGCGCGCGTGGCCGCGTAGAGCTGACCAACGAAGTCTTCTGCATCCATCGCGCCAGTAGCCTCAGCAACGACAGACACGAAGTCACGTGTGATCGCTTCGTAGAGGGCAAGCGTAAGGCCGGCCTTTCCCTCGAAGTAGCGATACAACGCTGGCGGAGTGACCCCTACCTCCCGCGCCACCGCCGACAGGCTGAGGGCCTCAACGCCCTGCTCAGCGATGAGCTGGCGCGCCGCTGCCAGTGCGTCGTGCTCCAACTCTGCGCGTAGGCGCTCGCGACGTGACGCGGGTCGCCCGGCATCTCCCGTAGCGGAGGGTCGCATACGAACCTCTCAATGGCTTGAACGAAACAAGTCAGCCACTCAGTCGTGTAGTTGACGGAGCACCGAGTTGCGGTGACGTCATGTCATGTGGTTAATACTCTTCACCCAGTTCATGGGTATCACACCCCATCGTGGCGTTGTGAAGGGATAGCACATGACCGTGCAACGCAGTGCAGCCTCCTCGTCGTCTGCCGATCAAGTAGTCGCCAGGGCAAGGGACGTCTTTGCATCCCTCATGCATGATCGAGATGGTGAGCTCATCAACGACCAGGGTGAGCCCTTTGTTCGTCTGTTTACGCTGGTGACGGATGTGCTGGATGGAACCGTGCGCGAGGACGCAGCGGCGGACCACCTCAGAGAGGACACGTCACCACTTCCTTGCGAAGCGGTCGTGGCCCTCAGCATCAACGCGATGGAGTTCTCCAAGCGCGGAGCCTTCCGCCATGCGAGCACTATGGCTGGCCTGGCAATGGCGGCCGGTGAGAGCCGCTGGGGCAGGACTCGGTCCAGTCCCTGGTGGGTGGCGGCGGGCGTTTACGTCGACGCTGTCCTTGACCTGCTGGAGCAGGAGCCTGACATCACACTGCAGTCGGCCGCGTGCGAGGTGGTGGATCTTCAGATCGCGGAGTTGCGACGGGAGGGTGCCACGGAGGACCTCGTTGACGTCCTCACCATGGCGGGTTGGCTACGGATGACGCCCTACGTGCATGACGGTGTGGTGTCAGATGCCGTCGATCAACACCGCAGATGGCTGGAGCGTGAACGTCGTGCTGAGGGCACGGGTACCCTCCTCGACGCGCGGCGGCGGCGCCCTGTGGAATCACCGCTGCAGGCCATCCAGCAGGCGCTGCCCTACCTGGATGAAGCCGTCGGGTCCAGCTCCGGATACCGGAAGGCGGCCGCTCTGCGGGCCAGGGCATTCGCCTGCAAACTGTTGGTCGACTTTGGCGCGCCGGACAAAGACTCTCTTCTCCGGGTCCAGACAGAATGCGTGCTGGCCGCGCTCCCCCTGCTCGATCCGGAGCAGGACGCAATGACCCACTTGCACGTGACTACGGCCTTGTGGCTCAACGGTCTGCGGCAGGCACCTGGGTCGATGGCCGAGCTGCTCCCAGTGCCACTCGGCGAGATCGAACGGAGGTTTGGTATTGCCTTCGCCCTACGGGTGGGAAACGCAGCCCTCTCGATCTGCATGCGCGCCGGCGCGCAACAACTGGTGCGCGAGCTCAAGCAAGCTATGGACGCCGTACGCTCGGCCGGGCCGCAACGGATCGCAAAGAACCTTGCCCCAAGCCGGTCACGGGCGGAACTGCACGTCCTGCCGGGCGACACCCTCACCTGTTTCGACGCCGACCGGGCCCTCCGATCGGGCAAGTCACGGCAGCGTCCCGCGGCGTCTCTGCTCCACATGGCCGTGCATGCATGCGATCAAGGTGACGGGATCCGTGCCATGGAGCTTCTCGACCGACCGCAGGACCATTCGAACCTACCCAGTGACGTACGAGCCGCTGCCTTCCGGCTCAAGGCGTGGGCTGGCGACCTGGCAGGTGATCAACACCGAGCTGCTGGCAGGAATGTTGAGGCGATGCAGCACTATGCCGGCGCCGGGTGGCGGTATCTGTTCCATGGGCTGGATGACCAGGCCGTCGACTGCGTCGCCCGTATCGTAGGGACCTATCAGCGTGCGGCAAAGCGACCGGGCGTATTGGGCGTGGCCGCACACTCGGTGGGCGCTATCGCTGCGTGGCTGTCTCGTGCCCAGGACCGCAAGAGCGTGGAGTTTGCCCTCTACCAGGCGTACCAGGAGTTGTCCCGCGTGCGCCTCGGCACAAGAGCGGCGAAGAAGCGGCGCGCCATGGGCTTCACGGACATGGTCACCCTGCACCGCGTCGCCAAGGGCATGGAGAGCGACGTCATCGCCGAGAGCCCTTCCCCACGGGCGCTCACCGACACCGCACGAGAGCAACTTGAGAAGGCTGCCACAGCTCAAGAGAAGCTCGGGCAGGCGGCTGGTAACGGCAACGACTTCGACCTGCTTCGCTCGCTGTCTTATCTCTCGGAAGCCGAACGAGGTGAGGGCCTGACGGCCGAAGAGGAAGCCGCAAACCTCTGGCGGGCCTTCGACCGGAAGTTCAACAACACTCTGGTGGCTCAGAACGACGATCCGGCCAACCGCTTCCTCCGGTTCACGCGGCGCGCCGTTCAGGCGGACCTCGAACGGCAACTGCCCGAGAACACGGTCCTGCTGTCTCTGCTGGCAGGGACAGCAGTGCGAGGCGGCGACCGCAACCGGCACGTGGCGCTGCATACCATGCGAGTCGCCCGTGGCGATCTGCTGGCGCCAGTGCGAACCTTCAGCGACCTCGACAGTCAGCTAGCTCTCATGGGAGCCGACGACCATCACGATTCGCTCACCCTGCACCCGTTTGCCACGCACGTTACCCAGATGATCGGCGAACTGGTCCGATACTCCGGCTGGGATCAGGTCACTCCCGAGGCACTCGAGTTTCTCGACGCCACCACCTATTTCGGTGATCTGACCGACGCCGTCGCTTCATGGCGCGAGGCTGGCAGGACCCACCTGTGCGTTTGGCCGCACGGTCCCCTTCACCGGATCCCCTTTCATCTCCTCCACGTCGACGGACGACCGCTGGCTGACGAATTTGTCGTTACCACGGTCCAGGGGCTCCACTCTCTGGAACGTCTCTCATCCGCCCCTCCTCCCGACGGCGGTCACCTCATCGCAGCCTCCGCTTGCGGTGGTGTCGCCTTCCGCATGCATGACGAACCACGCCTCGAAGCCCACGCTTACGAGGTGGCGGAGGGAATCGGAGCCACACCGCTCATCGGGTCGCGAGCAACTAGGGAAGCCCTGATGGAGAGGATGCCCGGCGCCCGATTCATCCACATCGCTGCCCACGGCTCACGCAACGACATCGCCGGATGGCGCCAGTGCCTCTACATGACGCCAAGTGATCAAAGCGATGGGCGCATCTTCGCGCACGACATCCTCGAACTCGACCTGCGGGGCGTCGAGATGGTGACACTCAGTGCCTGCGAAACATCCTCCTTCCGCTTCGATCTTCTCGACAACCAAAGGGGGCTGGCACCCGCCTTCCTGATGGCTGGGGCCGCTGCTGTGGTCGGCTGCCTGTGGGAGGTCCACCGCGATCCCGCCACCTTCTTCTTCCGCGAACTCCACTACGCATTGCAGGGTGGATCCCCGAAGATCGAGGCGTTCAGGACGGCGCAGCACAACACCCGCCAGTGCTACCCCGAATACCGCCACTGGGGCGCCTTCACCTATATCGGTGCCTGGTAAACGAAGCAAAGGAGCTCACGTGAACGCACCCATCCTCCCCGACGGCCTTCCTCTCCATTCCGTCGAACTCGTCGCCGAACCGACACTTGGCACGCCCGAACTGCCGAGGCTCGCCGATCGGCTGCGACTCAGCGAGATCCACGCTGACCGGCCGGCCGACCTGCGCCCCGCGCTTGAAGCCGATGATCTGCGGTACCTCGGCGACACGGCAGCTCGCGGTGCGGAATTCTTCGTTGTGCGTGTCGGATGCTCACTGATTCCATCCGAGGAGAAGGACGAAGAACCCTTCGAAACACTGAAGATCTTCTTCAACCTCACCAGCCCCGGCGCACCCTTCCAACCCACAGCCTGGGAGCTCACACCCGCGACCACTACGAAGCCCGTCACATATACGCCGTGGGCGACCACATATTCCTTCTCCAGGTTCGGGGCCAAGCTGGAGGCGAAGAAGAACGCTGGCGAGCGGCAGGTGGACTCGGCGACTGTCCAGGCCAATGGCACCTCAACGCAACGGCCCCGCTGGGACTTCTACACACGCCCGGTACAGAGCCTTGGCGGCGACCAGCGCGTCGAGATGCTGGTGCGTGCTCCCATCGGGCACCCCGTCATCGCCGAGGTCCGGGCCAGCGCAACCGTCAAGATCCGCAAGTTCGGGAGGCGGGAAATGATCGCGCGCGTGCCCGAGCAGGTGTCGCGTGCCGATCTGCACGCCGCACCGAGCTGGATTGCGCTGGTGCCGACACCGACACCGACACCGACCCCCAGCAGCTGAGGCCCCCGCTTCCCTGCCATTGTGCCGGAGCAGCGTGCCGCTTATGCCGGTCGGCCCCGTACACCGACTCCCGCAAAAGCGGTGCGCTCGGCGCATGACAGCCACCGCCGCCGCCCGTCCAAAGCAAGCAGCCGTCGAGCGGAAGAGACCGGACGGCCCTGTTCTCGTGTGCTTGGCGGGACCGTTCGGTCTGGTGCTTGCTGGGCCAGACGGCGGGTCATCAGAGTGATCGCCGTCATCAAGGCCCGTTCCGAGGTGAACTGGCGTTCCGGCTCTGAAGCGATCCGAAGAATCACCCAGCGCTCCTGGCCTGCGACGGTGACCCGGTGCGTCGTTTTGTACATCCCGGTGCCGAGTTCGGTCGCCGAAGTGACCTTGGTGTTCGTCCCGAAAGCGCGGCGGCAGATCGTCTCGATCTCTTCCGGGGTCACGGATTGCTGGAACGCTCCGCGTGCCCGCGTGACAGGGCGGAAGTCCATCAGCGTCGTCCTTCGGAACGTCCGGCCTACGCGAGCGGGGCGTTGGCGCCGGTGAGGTCTTCGACCACGCCCGGGTCGAGCTCCGCGGCGCGCTCCCGCAGGCGCATCTGCTGCGCGGGGGTCAGGCCGAGCTCGTCATCGAATGCGAGGCGTTCGAGGGCGGCGGCGATGTAGCCGGGCGCGGCTGATGCCAGGGCCTGGCGCACGGCCTCGCCGACGACGTCTGCCGCGGGCAGGCCGGCGGAGTAGTGGGCGGCGATGCTGTATGTCTCGGCTGCCCGCGTGTTGATCCGCGCCAGAGCGGCCTGCCCGCTGGCGTCACTCTGGTCGGCACGCAGGACGAGGTCCACTTGGTCGCGGCCGATTGCGGCAGCGGCAACCGGCCGGAGACCAGACGCAGTCGGCCGCTCGGGGGCAGCTTCCTGCACCACCTCGGCGGCCGGAGTGTCCTTGGGCTTGCGTCGCACCTTCTCCTTGAAACGGCGCGCCCCGTCCTTGAGGTATGGGGTGGCAACCGCCACGGCGGCGACCGTCACGGTTCGAGCGACCTCCACCGCAATGTCGGTGGCACAGTTGACGAGGATGTTCCTGAGGCCGTCCCTGTAGCCCTCGTCGTACCGGTCGTCGGCGTCGAAGAGTTCGGCCTGGGCAACGAGCGAGTTGTCCTGGTCGTCGCGGGCGGTACCCCGCATACCGCCGGAGGAGGCACGGGAACGGTCGAGGTGGGTGCCGGCGGGGAACTCGACCAGCATGAACTTTCGTTTCGGCTGCGGCCGTTGATAGTTGGACATGACGGAACTGTAGGGGCCGCACCGACAGCGCGGCCGTTTTCAGGGATGGCCATCAGTCGTCGCTGAGGAGGTCGTTCATCTCGTCCTCGCTCCGCTCAAGTGCCTCGTCCGTGGCTCCTATCGTGCCGACTCTCCCGCGTCCGGCGGCAAGGAACGTGCCTGATGTGCCTGCACAGGCTATGGGCATGTGGCCAGCAGTTGCACTTGACAGATGCAGATAATCCCGGCAGTCCGCTTCGCCTACGGCCTCATCGACGTCGCCGCTCCGCCGGCAGGCCGACTGGTGGGGGTGCTCACCCTGGGTATCCCGACACAGGTCGCCGTACTCACCTCAGTGTTCGACCGGCTGGTCCCGTACGAGGAGTCGCTGGAGCTGAACCGGCTGGTGCTGCTCGACGAGGTACCGGCGAACGCGGAGACGTGGGCGCAGGCGCGCGTATTCCGACTGGCGGCCGCCCGAGGCGTCCGGGGGATCGTCGCGCACAGCGACCCCGAGCCCAGGACGCGCCTCACCGCCCACGGACCCGAGGTGATCTTTCCTGGCCATCACGGGACGATCTACCAGGCCAAAGGGATGGATTACCTGGGCAAGACGCGACCGCGGCGCCTGACCATGCTGCCTGACGGCTCAGTCCTCCACGACCGCGCGATGTCCAAGGTCCGCAACGACGAGTGCGGCCGCGGCGGAGTCGAGCGGCGTCTGGTCGCTCTCGGCGCCCGCCCCCGCAGCGAGGGTGAGCCGGGCCGGGGGTGGCTGGAGGAGGCCTGCAGGCCGTAGGGGCGCGGGTCGTCTCCCACGGAGGCAACCATCGCTATGCGGCCTACATCGGGCCGCGCGCCGGCCGCCGGTTTGCCGCCACCTCCTACCCGTATCCGAAGGCCGACCGAGGGGGTGCGGTCGCATGACTACCGCACTCCGCCCTGGCCGCGAAGGGGTCGATCTGGTCATCTCCTGGGGCCTGGGCGTCGACTCGACCGCGTACCTCGTGAAGATGCTGGACGACCCGGCCGCCCACGGAGTGGACCTGGCCCGCACCATGGTGATCCACCAGCTCACCGGGAGCGAGTGGCCGACCACCCGTGCCCACGCCGAGCAGTTCGTGCTGCCGCTCCTTCGTAAGCACCAGGTCCGGCTCGTTCAGGTCTCCCGGTCCAGCCGCGCTTTGGCGATCGCGGTGATGGACGACTCCCGCCGGCCGGAGCGGATCGTCCAGCGCGGACCGTGGGAGCTGTGGGACGAGTACGAGACCAATGGAACCGTTCCCCAGCAGGGCGGCATCCGGATCTGCAGCCTGCACGCCAAGGGCGAGGTCGGCGACGCACTGATCGCCCAGGAGATCGGCAACCAGCCGTTTCGGCACGTGATGGGGTTCAACGCCGACGAGGTCGGCCGCAGCCTCCGGGACGAGGCCGCGAGCAAGAATCCCCTGCGCCAAGGCGTGTATCCCTTGATCGAATGGGGGTGGGGGCGCGAGCAGTGCGAAGCGTTCCTGTACGAGCGGTTCGGGGTGAAGTGGGAGAAGAGCTACTGCACCTTCTGCTGCTTCCCGGTCTCGATGGGGGCTATGGACGCGCACCTGGACCGGATGCGTGCCCATCCGGACATCGCCGGACGGGTGCTGCGCCTGGAGTACACGTCGGTCAGCCTCAACCCGCAGGCAAAGCTGTTCGGCCGGCGCAGCCTGCTGGAGCAGTTCGACCCAGGCCGGGTCGCTGACTGGCCCGTGCTCGCGGCGTTCCAGGAGGAGCTTGACTGCCCGTGGGCCCTGTACCACGTGCGGCGGATCCTGCCCGTCGCGAAGGCGGATCCGACCCGGCGCGGGCGGGCCATGCGCTCGGTGGAGCGGGTCGACGTGGGCCGGGCAGCCGCTCTCGGCCAGAGGCTGCGGAGCGTCTCGGAGCGGCACGGTGTGCCCGTCGAGGTCGACGAGCGCTACGGGCGGGTCCGGGCGTGGGTCCAGCGGCGCGGGCCGACTCTTCCGACCGTGGAGGAACTGATGGTCACCGCCCCGTTCCATGTCCGGGACAAGCAGGTGCCGCACTTCGAACGGGAGTGGGCGGCGCACCGCCGCGACAGGTCGTGACGCGGTCTGGGTGCCGGCGAGATTGACAGCCACCCAGCAAGAGCGTCATATTGATTACACGAAACAAGCGGCAAAAGCGGTGGACGGCGGAAGACACCCCCTCATGGGGGTGTCGGCCCAGAGCGGCAACCCCGGCCGAACGTCCCGCCGACCACCATCACCAACTCGACTCGCCCCCGGCACCTGAGCGCCGGAAGAACAAGAGGAGCAGGCCCTCAGTATAGGGCCGCGGCCCGAACCGGAGAATGCAATGTCCAAGGCCCTGAACCCGCAGCGTCGCGTCATCGGCGATCGCGCCGTGGTCAACCGTGACTGGATCCGCGAGTTCACCGGCGCCAGCGCCGGCACCGCGGCCCGCTGGTACAAGCTGCGCCTCGAGCAGCCCGAGGAGCACCGCCACCCGGAGAAGGAGCGCATCGACGGGACCGACTTCTACGACGAGCAGCAGTTCCGCGACTTCTACACCTGGTTCCAGCAGGAGAAGGCGAGCAAGGTCCTCAAGGCCGATCCCGAGCTGTATGAGCTCGACCCCGAGGACGTCGTCTCCATCAACAAGGCCGCCGAACTGCTCAAGTTCAGCGGGCCTTCGGTGATCCGCAAGTACCGGCAGGCGAACCCCGGCTACTTTCCAGAGCCCGTCGACGAGCCGGTCCAGGGCCCCACCGGCCGCATGATCCCCGGCTTCCGCGTCGGCGACCTGCAGGACTTCGACCGCAAGCGCACCGGGGACAAGCTCGGCAAGGCCGGCCGCCGCCCCGGGCCGCAGCCGGAGGCGCCCGTCGGCCGGCCCTCCGCCCTCGAGGAAGCTCTCGCAGCCGAGCTGAGCGCCCACGCCGGCAGTGAGCCGCTCAGGGCCACGCAGCTCGCCGAGCAGTACGCCGCCAAGGCGATCGAGCGCGACGGCTACCACCCGGGGCTGGCCGCGGAACTCAGCGTGCAGTACGGGGGACCGCAGAGGTCCTGGGAGTACGTCGTACGCAACGCCCTCGAGCGCCGGCCCGCGGCCGCGCCGGCCCGCTCGGAAGCCGACCGGCGGGCGGCCGTCGCCCTGGCCGCCCTGCGCGAGCACGGTGACATCCGTGGACTCGCTGCCTCCCTCGCCCGCGAGCACGGCGGCAGCCCCGACGTCTGGTCGCGCGCGGTGAAGGCGGCACGAAGGATCGCCGACTCGACCACTGATCACCCCACACCGAAGGACGAGTCCCGATGACCAGCTACCAGCTCCGCGACACCACCACCCGCCAGCTCCTCGCCCGCGACCTGGCCGACTACGCCGCGGCCGAGGCGGCCCTGGACCGCCTCGACGACGAACTGGAACACGATCTTGCGGCCAACGGCGAAGGCGCCGGCCGCATCCGGCTGCACCTGGACGTCGAGCGGGTCACTGACGGCGTGACCGAGGCCGTCGGCCACCACGTCCTGCTGCTCGGCGTAGACGACGCGCCTGACTTGCTGCCCGTTATGTGATCGCCGCGCGCGAGAACGCGTACCGCCGGCCTGGCCGTGAAATTGATCGACTACGCCCGGCTGTTCCAGTACGAAGCCCAGCCCGTCGGCCGCCGCAGGCAGGCCGTCACCGGCCCTGCCTGGCTCCGCTGGTATCCGGTCTTTCCCCGCGTACTCTTCGTGCTCACCGGCGCCTCCCGAGCCAGGCTGGGAGACAGAATCAGCGATCTGCAGGCGATGGTTGCCCAGCACCCGCTCGTCGCGGTCCTCGCCCGCGAGGTTCCGCTGGGAGCCGCCGTACTGGAAGACATCGAGCACCACGGTCCTGCCGGGTTCGTGTGGGTGCCTCTGGCCGGGGGCGTGCGCCGGCCGTGGACCGCCCTGTAAGGGCGGCCACTGGCTCTTCCGGGACACGGCCCCCGCTCAAGCTCTGCAGCAGCGTGCCTCACGAAGCGCGATCGGGAGGCACGACTGCGCAGTACTGTGCTTCCGGTGTGGGACTACTTCTCGGGCCGCCCGATCTGGTGCACGGTCCAGCCGGCCGTGCGCCAGCGAGCGGCGTCGAGGGTGGTGCGGCAGTCGACCATCAGCGGGTCGGCGACGCTGCCACCGAGGGCTTCGGGGTCGACCTGCTGGTATTCGGGCCACTCGGTTCCCAGCACCAGGGCATGAGCACCATCGACCGACTGCGCCAGGTCGTCGGTGTAGTCGAGTTCGGGGTTGCGCTGCATGGCAGTCCGCACGGCTTGCGGGTCGTGCACGGTGACATGCGCGCCGGCTCGCTGTAGCGCCTGTGCCAGTGCGAGGGCCGGGCTCTCCCTGACGTCGTTGGTGCCGGGCTTGAACGCCGCGCCCCACACGGTGATCCGGGCGTCCTTGAGGGGTCGGTCGCCCAGGGCGCGGGTGATGAGGTCCAGGGCGACGTTGGTGCGGCTCTCGTTGATCTGCTCGGCGGCGAGCAGAAGGGCGGCGGCCTGCTCGGCGCCGAGCTGCCGGGCGCTCGCGGTGAAGGCCCGGACGTCCTTGGGGAGGCATCCGCCGCCGTAGCCGATGCCGGGCTGCATGCCGCCGCTACCGATGCGGGGGTCGATGCCGAGGATGTCCACGATTTGGGAGACGTCGCCTCCGGCGGCTTTGCACATGTCGGCCACGGCGTTGATGTAGCTGATCTTCAGGCCGAGGAATGTGTTCGCCGCCCCCTTGGCGAGCTCGGCGGTCTGCGGGTCGGTCACGAAGATCGGGACGCCGGCATCCAGGATCGGGGCGTAGACGGCACGGATGGCTTTCTCGCCTTCGGCGGTGGTGAGACCAGCGATGATGCGGTCCGGGCGCAGGGTGTCCTCGACCGCGTGCCCCTCGCGAAGGAACTCAGGGTTCCACACGACGTCGACGGCCTGTCCAGCCGGTGCGAGGCGCTGCACGAGGGCGGTGACCTGACGGGTGGTGCCGACGGTGACCGTGCTCTTGCCGACGATCGTGCTCGGCCGGTCGAGGTGGGGGGCGAGCTGGCGGATAGCGCCGTAGACCTGGCGGGTGTCGTACGAGCGGCCGTCAGCGTCGATGGGAGTGCCGACGCCGATGAAGTGGAGTTCGGCGACCTCTGCGGCCTCGCGGATATCGGTGGTGAACCGCAGGCGTCGGCTTGCAGTGTGCCGGGCGATCAGCTCGGGAAGCCCGGCCTCGTAGATGGGGCACTCGCCGGCGTTGAGCCGGTCGACTTTGGCCTGGTCGACGTCCACGCCGATGACCTCGTGGCCGAGCTCGGCCATCGCCGCCGCGTGCGGGATGCCGAGGTGACCACAGCCGATCACGGAAACTCGCATCTTGCTGTCCTTCTCGGTTGATGCCGGGGGCCGCACCGAGCGTGCGGCCCGACGACGCTATCGCCCTGCGACTGGGCTAGTTGCTCCTTGCGCGGGCCCCGTCACACCTTCACGCCGAGGAGTTCGCACAGGCGGCCGAGAGCCGGGATCGCAGCCGCCCGAACCACTGTGTCCCCCTCTCGGGCCCCCTCGATCGGGTACTCCTTGAAGACGCCGTTCTCCATCAGTCCTTCCGGGTCCACGTAGAAGATCCGCATCCCTTTGGCGCGGGCCCTTGCCTGCACCGCACGCCGGTCGGCGTGGAGGCCGATCACCAGGAGGGATCGGGCTTCGTCGAGCAGGGGCACGGGCGGGATCTTCTGGTCGTAGCGGCGCACGAACACCTCGGGCAGCCCTGCCCGGGCGGAGAGCACGTCGAAGTTGTGGGTGATGACGGGGCCGACCATGTGTCCGGCCTCGTGCAACGCCTTGAGCGCCGTGTGTGCCGGGGTGGGTTCGGCGATGAAGCACTGGGCGAACATCTGCGTCAGGTCCTGCGCCTTCGCCGGCGCGTCCAGGAGAAGCTCCTGGACCAGCGTGTCGGCCTGGGGTGAAAGAGTGAAGGCGTGCGACTGCGTGAGCGTGTTGTCCTTCCGCGCGGTCACTCGGTACACCTCGTGCAGGTAGTGCAGCGGCGGGATCCCCGCCTCGATGGATGTACCGCAGCCCACCTCCACCTGGAACGGCAGGAAGTCCAAGATCCCGTTGAGGTCGCTGCTGATGGTCGGGGTGCCCCGCTCCTCCTTGACGCGGATACCGCCGGCCAGAACGTCCCAGGGCAGATTCCGCAGGGTGCGCGCCGGGCTGCTGTAGCCCTCGGATGAGAACCGCACGTCGAGCGACCGGAACCCTGCGGGCGTGGCCCGGTCAGCACGCTCGTCCTGCGGGTGTACGTCGAACTCGTTGACGGTCACCGAGAGGTCCCCGCGCTGCCAGGTGCCCGGCTGCTGCGGCTTCCACCGGCCCTTACTGAGCCACATGCGGATGTCCTGGGCGTAGGTGCTGATCTCCTCGGCCGGAGCGGTGTGCGACACGTACAGGTACAGCTCGGACAGCACCAGCCGCGGCACCGGGAAGGTGTAGTCCAGCGCGTAGTCGTACCGGTAGTGCACGACCCGGCGACGGCCCGAGGCGTCCTCGGTCCACCCCGACTGCTCGGCGTTCGCCGGGTCCTGGGTGCGCCTCCAGATGCCTTCCTCCACGCTGCGCGGGCGCTCGTGGCCGTCACCAGCGAAGTGCCGGTTCCATGTCGCCACCTGCGACTCGGACAGCTGCTCTATGACGGGGTAGGGCAGGTACACGAGGGGTCCTCCTTGACTCCTTGGGGTGGCCCGTGACGGGCCTGATGTCGTGCGGCCTGCGCGCGTTGCGCGCGCGGCGCAGTGAGGAAGCCGCCTGACGGCCGCCGTCGGGTAGGCAGCGGCAGGCCGGCGGTGGCGGCTTCGAGGTGGCCTAGCTGCTCATGGCCAGCGCGGTCACCGCGTCGGCGAGCGCCGTGACCATGAAGTCGATGTCCGTGTCCGTCGAGGTCAGCGGAGGGGCGACGACGAGACCTTCGCTCCTCGGCCGGCCAGCTCCGGTGAACGGGTAGAAGAAGACATTGCGGTTCTCGGCCTCCTCCATCAGGGGCCAGAGCAGGCCAGGCGCCAGTTCCACGCCGTACAGAAAGCCGAGGCCCCGGACGTCTCGCACGACCGGCAGGTCGGTCAGGGCCTGCAGGCTCCTCCCAAGGCGCTCTCCACGTGCCCGGAGGGTGCCGGTACCCATGGCTTCCAGCTCGTCCAGGACACCGAGGCAGGCCGCCGCCTGGAGGGGGTGGGTGGCCATGGTGCCCATCGCTGGCAGCGGGTCCGCGTCCTTGTGCCGGATCAGCGGTGCGATCTCGGGTGACACAAGCACCGCGCCCACGCCCGTGTACCCGGCTCCCAAGCCCTTGGACAGGATGCACATATCCGGCTCGGCACCGGCCCAGTGGTCACTGGCCAGTGGGGTTCCGGTGCGCCACAGTCCGGTCAGCACCTCATCGTGGATGACCAGAACGTCGCGCTCCTGGCAGATCTCCGACACACGCCGCAGGTACCCGGCGGGCGGCACGTAGGCGCCGCCGGTGCTCCCGTTGACGGGCTCGATCAGCACCGCTGCCACGTTCTGCGCACCGATGCTGTCGATCGCGTGGGCGATCTCGTCGTCGGCGCACGACGCGTCGCAGGTGCCCGTGGAGTGCGGGTGGGTGGGCGGGTAGGGCGGCGCAAAGGCCGGGCCAAGGCCGAGTGCGTCTTCCGGGCGTGGCCGGCGGGCGTGGTTCCCGGCGAGGCCAAGGGTGAGCGCGCTCATCCCGTGGTAGCTCAGGGTGGACGTCAGGATGTCCCCGCGGCGCTTACCGTCACGAACTCTGGTGATGTTCCGGGCCAGGCCCACCGCGACCTCTACGCCGAGCGTCCCGCACGTGGTGAGCGCAACGGAGTCTTCCGGACGGCCCACGGCTTTGCACAGACGGTCCATCAGCTCCATCTGGAGGTGGGGCTGGACGACGGCGGCGCCACCGTAGGTGTACCTGGAGAACTGTTCCGCGATGCGGGAGAAGACCTTGGGGCTGGCCTGCCCCACGTTCGCACAGAGCAGACCGCTGGATCCGTCGAAGATCCGGCGGCCATCAGCCAGATGCAGCCAGGCGCCGCTCGATCCCACGACCTCCCAGTCCGGCATCGGCCTGGACGACGTCAGCAGCCGTCCGCGCCGGGTTAAGTAGTCCACGAGTGGTCCCTTCATGCACGCATGCAGTGTGGTGGTGCCGACAGTGCTCAGTCGGCGGCGAAGCAGCGAGCTTCAGCGCGGTCCGCGCAGCACGATCCCGATGAGGCTGTCCTCCCCGTCCAGGCCGTACGACGTCATGTACCGCCAGCCCTTGTGCAGACCCTCGATTTCGTCGTCGCGCAGGCCCTGGTGCGCGGCCGACGGCGGCATCTGCCTCGCCCGATGCGTCGTGATCTGCAGTACGCCCGAGCGCGTGAGCCAGCGCCGCGCGTCCGTGATGAACCGGGATCGGTCCAGGAACTCGAAGCTGTGCCGGCACGAGATGATGTCCACCGTGCCGGGGACCAGCTCGGGCGGGGTCGCATCAGCGTCGAAGTCGTGCCGGACGAAGGACAGCTGGTCGCCGAAGTCCTCGTGGCTGGCGCGTGCGTCCTCGATCGCCACGTCGCTGAAGTCGTAGGCCAGGACCATCAGCCCCCACTTGGCCATGTGCGCGGACATCTGGCCCCGGCCGCAGCCGACGTCCACCGCCAGCATCCCGGACTTCACCATCGCGTAGTTCCGGAACATCTCCCGCTCGAACGCCACGGGTTCCTTCACCCGATACCCGGCCTTGTAGAGCTGGTTCCAGTACTCCGGCGTCTGCCGCTCGTGCACCACATTCAGCGCCTTCATGCCGCCGGCTCCGGGTCATTCGCACCGCCGCCCACCGGGCGGCGGTAGGCAAGCCGGAACGGGTCGGAGGCCATCACCTCACCGGCCGGGACGCCGAACAAATTCACGCCACCGGACGGAGCGGGCTGGGCCTCTTGTAGGGCGCGCAACACCGCTCCCGGTTTGCGGTCGGGCAGCTCGGTCATCGTGCTTCCTCTCTCAACGGGGTTCGGCGTACAGCAGGGCGGAGACGACGGCGGCGGAGACCGAGACGACGAACAGAACCTGCGCGAGGATCTGCCGCCATCCGATCTGTCGCTCATCGAGCCAGCGGCCTAACTTCCTTCAAGGAGCGGCCTCGTGGATCACGAGCAGCAGAAGCGCCGGGCGGTCACCGAGCCAGCCCAGTTCCTCCTCGTACTCGTCGTCGCGGACGCTGACCGCCTCGCGGTTCAAGACCGCGACACCGTCGGCGAATCCAGTGCTGATGAGTCGCCGGGCCTCCGTCCAGCCGGGGCGCGTGAGCGGTGTGCGCGGGGCGTGGACGTCGGTCAGCTCGTGCACGACGTCGTAGCCCTGCTCCGCGATGAGGCGCTGCACCAAGGCCATGGTGTGATCAACCTGACCGCCTGCCTCGGTGCGCGCGTAGGCGATGATGCGTCGCTTCCGCTTGACGGGGGTCTCCAGGGCGACAGCGTTGTTCCGTTCGCGTTTCCGCCTCAGGTACAGGCCTCGATTTGCGACCGGTCGCATTGTGCGGCCGCGCATCCACGCCTCTACCTCGTTGTCGTGGTCCATCCAGGAGGTCTGTGCCGTACTCGGTGACATGGGGGTGTCTCCGTCCGGTCTGTCAGGGGAGCGCACGCGGGCCGCCGTCTCAGGGATTCAGCACGACGGCGGCCCGCTCTCAGGGGAGTGGTGCACACCAGGCGGCCTCGTCGGAACCAAGAGGACACGCCCAGGCCCGGTCACGGCCTGCAGTCGGATCAGCCGTTTCCGTGTCTCAACAAGGCTGACGCATGCGACAGTTGGCCTGCAAGATGAAGTGAAGTTTTCACTCGATCTGGCATATGCGACCGTCTCTGCTCTCCTCTTTGCAAGGAGGACTGAAGGTGACACACTCGGGGCTCGCACCCCGATGCGCCGGGCTCTCACGTCAAACCGCCGAACTCTCGGTTGAGTTCGGGGGACTCTCGGCTGAGCGTCTTGGGCTCGGGGCAGAATCGGGTCGACTGGACGCAGGAGGGCACGTGGCGGCTCCTACAGGACCGACAGTCAGGCGCGTGCAGCTCGGAAAGGAGCTGGAGCGCCTGCGCGAGAAGGCCGGCTTCAAGTCTCTGAAGGAGGCGGTCAAGGGCACCGACATCTCCGAGTCGCAGCTGTACCGGGTGGAGAGAGGGACGTCTGCGTTTCGGCGCGCTGCCGATCTCGTCGCCCTACTGACTCGCTACGGGATCACCGACCAGGAAGACGTGGACTTCCTGGTTGAGATCCACCGCGACAGTCTGAATCGCGGCTGGTGGTCCACCTACTCGCGCACGATGCCGTCGGGCCTGGCCATGTACATCGGCCTGGAGGATGGCGCCAAATCCATAAGGGCGTGGGAGCCCGGCGTTGTCTTCGGTCTGTTCCAGACCGAAGACTACGCTCGCGCGCTGTTCGAAGCCGGCAAGCTCGTGGAGGAGCAGACCACCGAGTTCGTGAAACGTGGCGTCGCGCTCCGGATGGAACGCCAGGAGATCCTCACCCGGGAGAACCCCGTCGAGATCCGGGCCATCCTCGACGAAGCCGCCCTTCGCCGGGTCGTCGGCAGCCGCGAGATCATGCTCAAGCAGATCGAGCGCCTGATCGCCCTGGCCGCCCTGGACAACGTAACGCTCCAGGTTCTGCCCATGAACACCTCCGCCTACCGGGCTCACTTCAACTTCACGTTGATGGATTTCGAAGATCCCGTTCCCACGGTCGTCCAGATGGACATGGCCGATGGCGCTTCCAACCTCACGGACAAGGACACTGAGGTCTGGAGGTTTGCCCGCAGGTTCGACGCCTTGCGGGATGGCGCGATCCCCGTCGGGGAGACGCCGAAGTTCCTGCACCAACTATCACGAGAGATCTGAGACATGGCCCTCAACAAGCGCGCCCTGGACCTCGCCCCCGAGAGCGCCTGGTTCACGTCGTCCTACAGCAACAACGGCGGCAACTGCGTCAAGGTCGCCGACCTGACCAGCGCCGTCGGCGTGTGCGACTCCAAGCAGACCAACGGCCCCGCCCTTGCCGTCCGGCCCGAGGCATGGAAGGCGTTCATTGCCTCCATCGCCTGACCTGCCCCACCGCATGACCGAGGCCCCGCCCGCACTCACCGCGCGGGCCTCGGTCATCTCTTACCCAGCAGGGAATGCGTCGTACAACGCGGCTCACCTCGTGTGCAGATACTGCACACGCCCTCGACGGTGACAATGGCAGGGTGTACTGGTCCTGGCCGTCGTTGGTTCGTCCACCCCAGCCACGCTGCTGGACAACAGCCCGACCAGCTCGTACTCGGTGGCCCGGCGCAGTGCGATCCGAACCGTACGCTGCAGGTCAGTCCACGCAGAAGCGGCCTGCCAGCGTCCAAGCTTGTCCCAGTGTCCGGAGGGCAAAAGGACCTTTCCGCCGCCCAGTTGGGCCGGCCGGGCGTGCCAGGCACGGCGCAAGACCCTGTCTGCGACGGCGCGAGGGTCGTCACCGGACAGAAACGGTTACCTAGTCCGACCATCAGGCCGGTCGCCGGGCCATCACGGTGTGCTGGTCCCCAGGAGCGGCAGCGGTCAGCGGAGCCACCGCCTGTGACAACGCGTTCTCTGTGCGAGTGAGCGGAAGAGGCGCCGGAGATCGGCCCACACCGCCCGCCCTTCGAATCCGATCAGCATGTGAACTCCCCTTCTCGGCGTGGCGGCTTGGCCCGATGTTCTTCATCACCTGGGCTCCTGTCCGGTTCGGGCGAGTGGGGTGAGCAGGCCGTCGCCGGGCCAAAGATCCCGTTCGGCCACGAGGCCTCCGAGGAACGCGTCGATCTCGGCCAGCACGGCGGCGCGTTCGGTGGGCCCGTAGTCAATGAGGTCATCGGATGCAGCGTCGTAGGCGCGAACGTGGCTGTGGGGGCCGGTGCAGACGAGGGCACGCGCGATCTCGGGCAGCCCGAGGCTGAGGGCATCACAGTTTCCGGAGCGGACGAGCCGCACCAGGTCGATGGTGACACGCTCCCAGTCGCCGACGGCCGGCCAGTCGGCGCCTCCGCGCAGTTCGTGGGTGAGGGTGGCCAGCGGAATGATCTCGCCCGGCTGCCGTCCTTGGGTGAGGCGGTCGTGGATCCGGGCGCCGTCCGGCTGACGCACCTGCGGGTGGAGCAGGGAGTCGACGGAGACGACGGTGGTGTTGATCTCCTGGGCTCCGGGGCCGGGGTAGTACGGCTCGTGTGCAAAGAGCAGATAGACATCCGGGGTGCGGACAACTGGGCTGGACTCGGGTTCAGTCATAGGGAGGCTTCCTTTCGAGAGTGACGTGCTGGGGGTGGGGTACGGTGCCGCGGTCGCCGTCGGCTGAACGTTCGGCGGGTACGGGCGCGTCGGTCGCCCGGTGGCGCGGGGCTGGTCCGCTTCGGCTGTGCCGTCCTCGGCGGCGGAGCACTCGAGGATCTGGGCGGCCTGGTGGGCGAGTTGGAGCATGAGCTGTTCGCGGGCGATGAGGTCTGCGGAGGCGACGCGGGTGTTGCGGGTCTGAAGCAAGTCGGCGGCATCCCACAGCAGGTGCTGGCCGATCTCGGCTGAGCGGCGCAGCTCGTAGCGGTCGCTGCCGGCAGCGGCCTGGACGAGCGAGGTGTGCAGGGCTGCGAGGCGCTGCAGGTAGCGGCAGGCACCGTCGCCTTCGACGGTGCGGACGTGTTCCTGAGCCCGGGCGTCCAGCCGGTCGGGCAGGTGCTCGGCGATCAGGGGGGCCAGGAGCATCGCTGGCAACACGACGTCGACGGGGATCCCGTGGCCAGCGGCGAACAGCCCGATGAGCAGGCTGATGAGGGCGACGGCAGCGGCGAAAAACCGCAGGGATCCTGGAACGGTGCCCAGGGCGATCTGCCGGGCAGGGTGCCGGGTCAGCCAGCGCAGGGCCAGGCGCTGCTTGCGGGTCGCGGCCGGGGTGAGCACCCCGATCTGGTGGGGGGTCTTGGGCGAGCTGCCGTCGCCGGGGACTGTCCAGGCGAGCCAGCCCCATGGGGTGCGTTCGTAGAGGAGTCCCAGCTCGCAGGCCGCCGAGCAGGTGTGGTCGCGGACGTGGCCGGTGAGCTGGGCTCGGGAGCGTTCCTTTTCCCACCGCCCCGGGGCGCGGGTGAAGGGGCCCTCATGGTGCGCGGCCGCGGCCGGTGGCGGTGTGTGGCGCGTGTCGGTCACAGGCTGTTTCCTTCCGGTTGATCGGTCAGGGCGGAGGCGCACGTCGTGCAGCGGCCGTCGCCGTCGGGGTGGGCACGGCGGGGAGTGGGGCCGGGACAGGTGCGGCACTGCGGCCAGCCGAGGCAGGCCGGGCACAGGTCCTCGCCGGGGGCGGTGCCGGGAACGCCGCAGCCGGCGCATTCGGCGAGGGCGCGGTGGGTCAGGGCTTCGCTCACCGTGCGCGCGGCGGCGGAGCCGGTCATCGGCTGCGGCGGCGCAGCGTCCCACACCGCGGGTGCGTCGTGGTGGTCGGCCGCGATGGCGGGCGGCGGGTAGGCCTGGGCGGCGCGTAGGCGGGCGGCGATGATCGCGCCGACCGTTGTCCGCACGGGATTGGGCAGGGGCCGGGCGGCGATGACGTGCCGCAGTTGCTCACGGCTCCAGCCGGCCTCCAGCATCACGGTCACGACGCGGCCTTGATCGGTCAGTGCCTGCCCGGTCAGCAGTAGTTCGGGGCGAGCCGCCCCGAGTTCGAGCAGCAGCCGGATCCCCGGGTGCATTTCATCCGCCGCGGGCGCGGCCGGCGGGGACGTCGGCGTGTCCGGCTGGTCCGTCCGTCCAGGTGCGCGCGTCGTGTCGCGGCGGCATGGACGGAGGGGTCTGGTGTTCTGCTTGTTGGTCTTCTTTCTCTTGGTGTTCTTAGTGCCGGGATCAGCCAACGTAGGCTCAGCCAATCTTGGAAAACCCGACTTTGGTTGTGACCTGGGGCTTTGCGGGGTGGGTAGGTCGGTGATGAAGTACAGCGCCGGGCCGAGCGTGCCGTTGGGGTTCCGCTCGCGGGTGCGGTAGAGGAAGCCGTGCCGCTCCAGCTGCTTGAGCCCTGTGGTGACGGCGTCGATGCCTTCGCGGCCTCGGCGGACCAGTTCGGCGACGGTGACCTGCCAGCCGTCCCGGTGCGTGCTGACGTACCCGAAGATCCCTTTAGCCCGGTAGGAGAGCCGAGTGTCCCGGAACAGGCCGTTGGCGATCTGGGTGAACTGATCCGCCGCCATCACCCCGCGCCGGATCCCCGCCCCGAATCCGGCGTCGTGTTCGTCGTCGATGGTGGGGGTGGAGGTGGCTTCGAGGAGGGCGACGTCGAGGGTGGCGGGGTGGTCGGTGATCGAGTAGACGATTTCGCCGAGTGTCCCGTTCGGGCGGCGCAGCCGTTCGCGGATGAGGTAGCCGTACCGTTCCAGCTCCTTGAGGCCGGCACGGACCGTCTCTCGACGGTCGGGGCCGACGGAGACGAGGTGGGCGACGGTGACCTGCCAGCCGTCCCGGTGCGTGCTGACGTACCCGAAGATCCCCTTGGCCCGGTAGGAGAGCCGGCTGTCCCGGAACAGGCCGTTGGCGATCTGGGTGAACTGATCCGCCGCCATCACCCCGCGGCGGACTCCCGCCCCGAAGCGGCTCACCGGCCGTGCCCCTGCGGCAGGCCGCTTGGGGTGGCCGTGGCAGCGCACCGGGGTAGCCGGCGTGAGGCGGCCGTCGGTTCTGAGTGCGCGGGCGTGCGTGTGTTCCATGCCGTCAGCTCATCCGCCGGCCCCGACCAGGCTGACGGCCACAAGCCCCGACCATCGGTCCCGATCCGGCAACGGGTGCCATCTAGCGGCCGTGGTCGGGGTCATGGCCGGGACGACCACGCGCATCCGGTGCGGCGCTTGCGGGTGCGCCGCCTGCGCAGCCGTGGGCGGGCCTTGCGCAATGCGGCTAGCAACCGGTCGAGGATCCTGCGCAGTCGGATTGTGTTGTTGCCGTTGCGCAGATTCGGCACGGCCCTTCGGAGCTTCTCGTTGCGCAGGCCGCGGTGGGGCAGTGCGCAGCCACTGGCCATCTCCCGGGCGGCGTCCGTCTGCGCCTCGGCGTGCGCGTCGGTGGCCGCGCGGACCGCGGTCGCCCGGTGGTCGTTGGCCCGGGCCGTCGGCGGACGCAGATGGCCCCCCAGCGGTGCGCGGCCGGGGCCATGGTCGGGTCGGTGGTCGGGCCGACCATGGCCCCGACCATGGACTTCGTGTCTCCATCGTGACCTTGGTCGGGGTCTGGTGGTCGGTGGTCGGGTCGGGGTCGGCGGGTTTTCTCAAGGTCAGCAACGTTCGGTTCTGACCTGGGAGTTTGACCATGTCCTCTGGCAAGCAGGACTCGGCGAGCGAGGCTGCTGCTCCGATGGCGGCAGGCGCCCGTCTGGAGGCGATGCGGCGCCGCGTACGTCTGTCGCGTGTAGCGGTGTTGACCGCTATCGCGGCTGGCCCCGTCGCCCTGTGCATCGCCGTTTCCTCCGCCCCGACCACGGTCCAGGCGGCCACCCCCAACAAGCCCACCGCCGTGCGCACTGCGGCGGCCGCTGCCGAGCCGGGCGGCTATGCGCAGCTGTTCCTCAGCGCCTGGTTGCGCAGCAGCGCCGGCGACGAGACGAGTGCGCAGGCACGGCTTGCGCAGTCGATGGCGCCGGACGTCGACCTGCCCGACCCGGCTTTGGGTGCGCACCCGGCGCCGCAGTCTGTGACGGCGGTGCGCACTGCGCAGCGCGACGGCGGTGTGTGGTCGGTGACGGTGGCTGCGCAGTACGCCGACGGCGCGGTGCGGTACTACGCCGTGCCGGTGGTCGTCGACGGCGCGGGCGCCTCGTTCACGGTGACCGGTGCGCCCGGCGTGGTGGCGGGTCCGGCCCGCGTCTCGGTGCCGAAGTCGCCGTACGGCGTGAGCGTCCCGGAAGGGGATCTGTCCTCCGCTGTCGGGGAGTTCCTCGCTGCCTACCTGACTGATGCCGGAGAGGTCGACCGCTACCTCGCGCCCGGTGTGACGTTGGCGCGGGTCTCCCCTGCCCCGTACACGGCGGTCACCGTCCAGCGGGTGTCAGCGGTCGAGGAGGCCGCGGCCGCCGCGAAGGTACCGGCCGACGGCACGAAGGTGCGTGTCCTCGCCTCGGTGGAAGCCCGGGACGCCGAAGGCCGCTGGCCGCTGGCGTATGAGCTCACGCTCAGGGCCCGTTCGGGGCGGTGGGAAGTCGCGGCGCTGGAGTCCGGGACTTCCCGGGAAGGTGGTGCGCGGTGAATACGGTGCACAGCTTCATGCTCGCCGGGCAGCTGGACGACCTTGGCAACTCGTGGATCAACATGTTCAAGAACTGGGCGACCAAGGGTCTGCAGGCGGGTCTGATCTGCCTCGTCGTCGTGATCATGGTTCAGAAGTTCAGCCTCAAGGCCGGGATCGGGGCCTTGCTGCTGATGATCATCGCGCTTGGGCTGTACAACTCCCGCGACAGCCTCGCGAACATGTTCGAGGACGAGGTGAAGAACCCGGCCAAGGGCGCGCCCGCGGTCCCCGGCATCGTCCAGTCCGAACTCTCCGCCTCCCGTGATCATTCCCGGGGCGTCGGAGGCTGGCTGTGAGCGCGGCAGCCGCCGGCCGGGTGGGCCGCTTCTACACCGCCGCCCGCCGCCATCCCTGGGTGCTGGGCAAGGTCGCCGACTGGAAGATCCCCCTGGGCCCCTACACCCCCGCGCAGATCGCCCTCGCCGTCGGCGGCGGCTTCCTTCTGGTCAAGACCATCAGCTGGTGGTCGTGGATGTTCCCGCTGCCCATCGTTGCGTGGGTGCTGGCCATCTGGGCGGTGCGCCGGCCGAAGATCCGTGGCCGTGCGCCGTTGCAGGCCGCTTTGGGCTGGGTGCTGCTGGGCTGGCAGCCCCGTGGAGGGCGGATCGGCGGGCGGGCCGCCCGCGACCGCGCTCCCCGCCCGCTGCTCGGCGGCTTCACCATCGAGGACACGCCCGCGCCCGGCCTCACTGCGCAGGCAGCACCCTCCCCTGAGGTTCAGCGGCATCCCGCCCGGGCGCCGCACCCGAGCCCGGCCACACACCGCTCGTCCGCACCCCGCCGCACACAGCCGGTTGCTCCCGTGGTGGCAGCGGGGCCGGTGTCGGGTGTGCAGCAGCTGCTCGCGCTCGCCCAGCAAGCAGGTGCGCGGTGAGGGTTCCGATCCGTCACATCGCCGGGCACCTGGTGTGGTCGACGCAGGGCAGCGTGTGGGCCGTTTACCGCCTTCATCCCGGCCCGGACGCGCAAGGCCGGCGCGAGGAGACCGTCCAGGGCACCTACGTGCCCGCCGCGGTCCGCGACGAACAGCTCGCCAAGATCACACATCTGGTGCGGTCGCTTTCCGGGGCACCGAGGTTGTTCGGTCTGTGCGCGCAGGTCGACCCGGGTGAGATCGCCCTCAAAATGATCGAGGGCATCGAGCCGGCCGAGCAGGCACCCGGTGTGGGCCGCCACCCGTGGGTGGAGAACGTCGAGGCCACCCTGGAGCTGCTGGACGACCAGGAGATGCACCGCCGCACCCTGTGGCTGGCCGTGCCTTTGCAGACCGACACAGGCGGCCTGCAGGTGTCGGTCTCACTCGGTGCGGCGTGGGCCGAGATCGCGCCGATGCTGGGCATGCGCCCGACACCGGTGGCACGGCGTGAGGTGAGCGCCTACCGCGAGCAGGCCTCCCGGGTGGAGGCCGCACTCGCCGGCGGGATCGCCTTCCGCCCGGCCCGCCCGGCGGAGATCGTGTGGATGATCCAGCACGCCCTCCACCGCGGCTTGGCCGAGCCGCTGCTGACCGAGGCGGAGACCAGTGACCTGTACGGCGGGCACATCCGGGACGGCGTGCTGCGCTCCCCCAGCTACGCCGACCTCGGACAGGTCCGCCTGCAGGAAGGCGGCATCGGCCCCGGCCTCGACGACGTCGACGAACTCAAGAGTGCGGGCCAGATCACGCGGTCGGGACGCAAGGCCTGGTGGCGGCTGAACACCGGCTCACCGCTCGCGCGGCGCTGGCTTCAGGTCGAATGCGACGCAGGGGTGGGCTACCAGGCGCAGCTGGCGCTGGCCGAGTGCCCGCCCGCGCTCAGCCAGGACGCCGCCGACCTGTTCGCCCAGCTGGAGACGCTCGACTTCCCCGTCGACTACACCGTCGACCTCACCCTTGTGCCTGCGGAGAAGGCCCGCGACCAGGTGCGCCGCAAGAAGAACGAACTCATCGACCAGGCCGACCAGTACGACGCCCGCCCCACCGGCATGCCTGCCTCCCTCACTGAGGCCGCCCGCGACCTGGGCGAGCTGGATGCCCGTCTGTCCCGCACCAGCGTGGAGGTCGAGGTGCAGTCGGTGACCGTGCTGACGGTGTGGGGACCGACCGCCGCTGTCTGCGACGCGCGGGCTCGCGCCCTGGCCGCGCTGCTCGCAGGTGCCGACTACCGCGCCGTGCGCCCGGCCGGACTGCAGGAGGCGCTGTTCACCCTGGGGTTGCCCGGTACCGTGCGCCCGGGCGTGGTGCGGGAGTTCACCCAGCACCAGGTCAGCGAGGACTGGGCGCTGTCCGGGGCCTTCACCGCCTGTGAGGTCGGCGACCCGAACGGGATGTTCCTCGGCATCGACCTGGACTGCGGCACCACCCGCCCCGTCATGATCAACGTGGCGGACGCACCGAAGGTCGACGCGTCTGCCTCGATGGGGATCGTCGGGGATCTCGGTGCGGGCAAGAGCGTGCTGCAGAAGCTGATCGCCGAGGCGGTGTGGGCGCGCGGCGGCTGCGCGATCTGCATCGACCGCACGCCGGTACGGGAGTGGGCCACCTTCGCTCGCACCGCGGCCAAGGGCCGCGTTCAGATCATCGACGCCGCCCAGGCCGAGGTGTCCATCGACCCGCTGCGCATGTTCGACGGTCCCGAAGGCCGCCACTACGCCCTGTCCTACCTCACCCTGCAACTCGGCATCGGCCCGATGAGTACCAGCGGTGAGGTCCTGCATCACGCCGTCGAGCAGGCCGCCCTCAGCGACGCCCCGTCCATGCACCGTGTCCTTGAGGTCCTCCGGGAGATATCCAAGAGCGAGGCGGGCAAGCGGCAGGACGCGGCCGCCACCCTCGCCGGCCTCATCCGCGTCGTCGCCACCAACTCCCTGGCGGCGATGGTCTTCGACCCGACGCTGCCGCCGGTCAGGCTGGACGCCTCCAGTACCTCCGACATGATCGTGATCACCACGACCGGTTTGAAACTGCCGCCGAAGGCCGCGTTCGACAAGCCCGAGGTCCTGCACCAGCAGCCCCTGGAAGCGCTGATCGGCCGGGCGGTGCTCTACCTGATTGCCGCGATCGCCCGGCAGACCGCGTTCGAGGATCCCGAGCGGTTCACCGCGATGGTGCTGGACGAGCTGTACTGGCTCACCTCCTCCGCCGAAGGCACCGCCCTGGTCCACGAAATCCTCCATGACGGCCGCAAGCACGGCGCCGGCCTGCTGGGCGCATCCCACGACGCCCTGGAACTCGGCCCGGACCGCGCCCTGATGGCCTACCGCGCGCTCGCCCGCACCGCTGACCGTGAGCAAGCCCGCCGCGGTCTGGAGTTCGTCGGGCTCGACCCGAACGACCCTGAACTGCTGCGACTGGTGACCACCGGCCTGTCCCCCGTCGGTCAGAAAGGCCGGGAGGGCGAGTTCCTGCTGACCTGCCCGCGGCAGAACACCGGCCGCGTCAAGGCCGTCGTCCCCCGTCTTGCGCGTATCGCCTCGTCCATCACCACGACACCGAAAGGACGCACGAGCGCAGGCTCGCATGCCACGTCTGCGCGCATCGCCGGTGAGGCCGTCGATGCCCGTCCAAAGGAATACAGCCGATGACCTTCTCCTGGGACCGCTCCCGGCGCATCGCCGCAGCTTCAAGCGTCCTGGCCGTGATCACCGTGGCCGCTGGCGTGCTGGTGCTGGCCTTGTCGGTCGGCGTGCCCGACGCATGGTGGCCGCACACCGGGCAGGCCTTCGCCGCCGACTCCCATGCCCATCACCGCGACCGATGCGCGCCCATCGTGGGCCGGGCCAAGGCGTACTGCGAGCGCGGCTTGGCTGCCTCCGTCTCAGGACACCACCATGCGGGGGCTGCCTGGCGGCTGGTGCCGGCTGCAGCTGGCGTTGCCGCGCTCGTGGTGTGGCGGCGCCGGTGCGTGGCTGGGTGGAGGCGGGGCTGACGATGTTTCGTCCAGACCGCGGCACCCTGCGCTCGGCCGGATTCGTGGTGCTGTTCTGCGGGGTGTTCCTGTTGGTCAACACCCAGGTGGTGTACGCGGCGAGCAGCAACAGCGAGACGGGGGACCTGCTCGCTCCGCTGAACATCACCTCCTCCGAGGGGGTGCCGATCAACTCCTACGAGCTGGACGCGGAGGGCGGGTCCATCGTCGCCTTCAAGTCCCAGGCTCTTGCGTTCGCGCTGTCGGGGCTGTTCACGGTGATCCGGTTGCTGGTCGGGCTGGCCGGGTGGGCTATCGAGATGGCCTTGCGGTTCCCGCTGCTGAAGATCCTGACCCGTCCGGCCCAGCAGGTCGCCGACGCCTACAACCACATAGTCGTCGGCACTCTGGGGTTGAAGGGTCTGCTGCTGGCCTGGGCGTTCTTCTTCGCCTGTTTCATGATTGTGCGCGGTCGTGTCGGCCGTGGTCTGGGTGAGATCTTTCTGACGCTGCTCATCGCGGCGTTCGCGGCGTCCGCGTTCGTCCGTCCCGACTACCTGCTCGCCAAGGACGGTCCGCTCGGCCAGAGCCAGCAGGTGGCCGCCGAGGTGGCCCAGCAGTCCGTCAACTCGTACCACTGGGGCGGGAAGGTCGGCAGCAAGAGCCCCTGTGACGGCATGGCCGGCAACGCCGAGATCAAGTGCGAACAGCGGGAGAGCGAAGCACCGGTCACCGCCGAGGACGTGGCTCGCCCTCTGCAGGACTCGATCACCAACGCGCTGATCGTCAAGCCGTACATGCTGCTGGAATACGGGCGCATCCTCGACCCGTCCAAGCCGTCCGATGCCAAGGCCTACGCAGTCCACCTGAAATGGATCACCGGCTGGTACAGCGCTCAGCGTGGCGCTGCGAAGGGCGACTGTGACTCGCTCGCGCCGCCGGCACGGGCTCATTGCGAGCAGTTGAATGACAAGGCCAAGGATGCCTGCAGCTTGATCAAGGGCGCGGCTAAGGAGTTCTGCGAAGCCGACCAGGGCATTCCCCGTAAGGCCACGCTGCCGTCCCTGACCTCGGGCGGGGACCTGCTGGACTCGTCGAACGCGATCGTCACTGACGAGGACCAGGCGTTCGCGGCCTTTCTCGACGATATGAAGCAAGCCGGCCCGGTCGGGAAGTCCTGTGCCGCGTACGCGCAGAAGCCGACCTGGTGGCGGGTCGGCGGCGCCGCCTTGCTGCTCATCGCGGCGCTGTTCATCTGCGGCATGCTGCTCTCCAGTGCGATCGTGCTGCTCGGCACCCAGGGTGTGTGCGTGGCGGCCGCGGCCGCGGGCGGCGTCACCTTCGTCGCCGGGATGCTGCCCGGCCCTGCACGCCAGAGCGTGTGGAAGTGGCTGTCCCTGTGGGGGGTGGCCATGCTCGCCGTGGTCGGGATCTGCGCGTTCATCCCGTTCTTCGGGATCGCCATCGACGCCACGGTCACCAACGGGCCCGACCTGATGGTGGAGCGGATCCTCCTGATCGATGTCCTCGCCATCGCTGGCACGGCCGGGCACCGTCGCCTGCTGACCTCCATCTCCTCCTTCGGCCGGCGGATGGCCATGCGCATGCGCTACGCCAAGGTCGGCGGCACCCACCTGCTAGGTGACACCTCCGAGCTCGGCGCCGCACTCGCCATGAACTCACCCGCCGCCCTGGGCGGATATGGCGCGGGGTTGCGCGCCTTCACCGGCGCAGGCGGCAACAGGTTCGGGATGCTCGGTACACGGCAGCGGCTGATCGGTGCGCTCACCTCGCTCGTCGACGGCGCGGGCATGCCGGTCGACACGGGCCGGATGCTCACCGACGCGGCCGCCGAAGCTGGCCGGGGTCTGGCACCTGTGACTGCGGCGGCAGCCGTGGGCGCGCTGGGTGGGCGGCTGGGTGTGAGGGGGGCCGGCTGGCTGCTGATCGGCAGGCGCCCGGACGCTGAGCAGCTGGCCAGGTGGCGCAGGCTCACCGCCGATGGTGGCCCGCACGAGGGCGGAGCACCCGGCGGCGGGCCGGGGACACCGGGCGGGGGGCCGCGCCGGCCCGGGGGCCCTCCCGACCGATACCGCAACGAGCAGGGGCAGGTCGTCGACCGCAACACCGGCCAGGTGCTGCACGACCAGAACACCGACCGCACCCTGCTGTCCACCCGCGCCCACAACCGGCTGGTCCGCTTCCGCGGATACCGCATCCTCCACCGCGGCGGCCGAGTCACGTACGGGGCCACCGCCGCCTTGCCGGCCAACGTACGGCGGGCTCGTGCGGGGGCCTCGCGCTATGCCCAGGACGCGCGCCAGCAGGTGCGGGTGTGGGGCAACACGTGGCGAGAGGACGCCCGGGCCTGGTCGGACACGGGACGCCACGTGGCCCGTGTCGTGCGCGAGCATGCCGACGACAGCGGCGGGCCCGGTCCGTTCGCCAGCCGTCGCCTGCCAGCCGCACCCACGGCAGCCCCGTCCCCCCGTCCGGCGCGGCCTGCGCCCTCTGGCCGTCCTGCGGGGCGTCCGGCCCCTGCTCCCGCGCGGCCCGCTCCGTCGGCGGGCGATCACGGGGTCACTCTGCCCCCGGAACCGATCCCGCGGCGGGACGACCCTGTGCCACTGCCTGCGCGCGATCTCGGCGGGCCCGTTCTGCCCGGGGGTGGGAGCGCGCGTAACCAGGCGCGTGAGGAGGCGCGGGCCCGGATGCAGGAGTTGATGCGGCGGACCGCGCCCGACGCGGAACGCCGGCGCCAGGACCGGGCCCGGCGGCGGGACGAGGACGGTGAGGACGAGTGAAGCCGCCGGGACGCCGCATCAGGCGGTGGGCATGCATGGTCGCGCTGCTGATGTTCGCCGCCGTGTGCTGTGCCGCACCGGTAGGAAATGCGATCAGCGCGTATGTCGCGCTCAAGACGGGTGCACAGGACGATGGCGGAATCGCCGAGGGCGGCAGCGCCGCGGACATCCCTGCCCGGATGCTGACCGCCTACAAGAAGGCTGTTCAGCAGGTCGGGAGGTATGTACCGAAGTGCCAGGGCATGCGCTGGCCGATCCTCGCCGGGATCGCCAAGGTCGAGTCCAACCACGCCATCGGCCACAACGTCGCCGACAACGGTGACATCCGCCCGAAGATCTACGGGGTGCTCCTCAACGGCTCCGGCGCCGGAGGCAACACCACCGCCGTCCCGGACACCGACGGCGGCAAATGGGACGGCACCGCCACCGGTGAACGGGCCGTAGGCCCTTTCCAGTTCCTGCCCTCAACTTGGGAGAGCGTCGGCAAGGACGGCAACGGCGATCATGTCGCCGACCCGCACAACGCCGACGACGCCGCCCTCGGCGCCGCGATCTATCTCTGCGGCAACGGCCGTGCCCTGACGAAACGATCGCAGCTGAAGGCCGCGATCCTGCAGTACAACCACTCCGACGAGTACCTGTCCAACGTGCTGGGGTGGATCGACCAGTACACAGCGGCCGCCAACGGCCCAGAGCTGAAGAACGTCTCCGGTAAGGTCCGCACCGTCATCGATGCCGCGCTCTCTCAGCGGGGCGTGCCCTACTCGTGGGGCGGCGGCACCGCGAACGGCCCGTCGTACGGGATCTGCTGCTCGCCCAGCGGCAAGAGCGGAGCCAGCATCAAGGGCTTCGACTGCTCGGGGCTGACCACCTACGCGTACGCCAAGGCTGGCATCAGCCTGCCTCGCACCGCGGCCGTGCAAGCCGGATATGGCCGGCGGATCCCCGCCAGCCTCGGCACGGGTGCCCTCAAGCCGGGCGACCTCGTCTTCTACGCCTACGCCCCCGAACGCGACTCCACGATCTATCACGTCGGCATCTACACCGGCGGCGGCCAAATGATCAACGCGGCCCGCCCGGGCACCGTCGTGCGCATGGACTCGGTCAACGCCATGTCCGGCTATGCGGGGGGAGCACGGCTGCTGTGACAACAACCCCACGCTCACCGCGCCTGCTGATGCTGATCACCGTCCTGCTCGCCGTCGTCGGTGGCGTCGCCCTGCTGGGCGTGCCGCACGGCCACGAGCTGCCGGCCCCGGCGACGGCGTCAACCGCACACGCAGCCAATCTGCCAGCGGCTGCGGCGACTCCTGCCAGCCAGCCGACCGTCCCCACTCCGCCCTCCCCGCAATCCGCCGCATCCGGCGCATCGACGCCGTCGGTCCCTGAGCCCGCTCTGCCACCGCACGGCGAGGGCGTGGCTGGCGACCAGGCCATCCAGCGGAACCTGGAGGCAGCGTGGCCCGCCGACCTTCCCGCAACCGACCAGCGGGAGTTACTCACCGCCGGCCGCGCGCTGCTCCGCGCCGACGCCACCGGCATCGGCCGCGCGAAGTGGCCCCAAGTGTTCCCCGCCTCGGACCAGGCGGTGGCGCCGGCGTTCGCCACCGCACGCTTCCGGATCCAGGCCGCCCTCGCCCGCCGGGACGGCCGCCAAGACACGGCGGTGGTCCATCTGGTGTGGGCCGGCACGGACCGCGGTGGCACCTTCACCGACCTCCGCATCACCGACTGGCACTTCACCCGAACAACCTCGAAGAAGGGAGCAGTGACGTGGACTTGGCAGCCCCGTACCTGACTCACCGGGCCGATCACCCGGCTACTGGGCAGGTACTCGGCCTGGTCACCGGCCTGGTCGACGCCGCCGACTGGCTCTACGCCCACTGGTACCTGCCCGCACTGGCCATCGCCGTGTGCTGGGGCATGGGCGAGTGGGTGGTACGCCGGCTCGCGGCCAGGGCTTCGGCCGAGCGGATGGCCCTGGAGCTCGTCTCCACCCGGCACTTCGACCCGAGCATGGAGGAGATCTTCCGGCGCGGCGTCCAGCTCGCCCGCGCGTCCACCGCCATGCCCTGGTGGGCACCCCGCCGGGCGAAGACGGTGCAGATCCGGCTGCGCGCCGACGGCAGTGCGCCGCTGCGCTACCGCATCGAGGGCCCAGCGGGCGGTGAACGGCTACTGTCCATCACGCCGTTCGGGCCGGACGTCACGGTCAACCGGGGCCGGCCGATCGCCGACGCGCCACGGACGCACGCCGTGCGCGCCGAGTTCATCCTGCGCGGCAAGCTCATCTCTCCGCTGCGCGAGGTGCCCCTCATCCCCGACCCGCTGCAGCCGCTCGTCGATGCCGTAGCCGACCTGCGCGCCGAGCTCGGCGACCTCGCCGAGATCCGACTCGACATCCAGCGGGCCCCGAAATGGGTACTGCGGGCACGCCGCCTGCAGTTGATGGGCGCCGCACGCCGGTCGGAACGCCGGGAAGCCCAGCGGGCCGCGCGCTGGCTGCGGCAGGACGCCTCCGGCATCGAGGACTCCCTCGCCTGGCAGCTGCAGCAGATACTCACGGACAAGCCCGCATCCGGCGCCGGGCGGCGGCTGGTGATGCCGCCGGTGCCCCGGCGGGTGGAGCCGGCCGAAGCGCTGGGCAAGCTCGCCGAAGACGACCACCTGGTACGCGTGCAATTGCTGGTGATGTGCGCATCGAACACCGCAGGCCGTGCCCAAGCCCGACTCGCCCAACTGCAGGCCGCCCTGGACGTATTCGGTGGCCGCTCAAGGTGGGCCATGCGTGGCTGGCGCCTGGGACCGTGGCGGATCGGCGCCGACCACTGGCCCACCCGACGCGGTTTCGAGCGCCGCTGGAATCTGGGGCACTGCCAGCCGCCCCGCGCGAACTGGCTCAGGCTGGAGGAGCTGACGGGCCTGCTCAAACCCCCGACCGTGCACTGCCGTCTGCCGGTACTCGCCCGCGACCTGCCAACCTTCGTCTTCGGCGATCCCGAGCTGCTGCTGCAGGGCATCTATCGGAGCCCGGACGGCCGCGAGCGGCTGGTCGCCACTTACACCGAAGAGACCCTGTTCGAGGTCGGCGTCGGCAAGGCCGGCGGCGGCAAGACGGAGCGCGCCCTGGCGCAGGCAATCGGCTGGGCACATGCGGGGGGCGGGCTGATCTTCGTCGACCCGCACCGCGACTCCTGGCCGCGCGCGCTGCCGTTCCTGGCCCACGACCACCTGATGCCGAGGATCGCGCTGGTCGACCTCAACGGGCTCGGTCCCAACCCGCGGATCAGTTCGTGGAATCCGCTCGGGATGCATCACGGGCAGGCGGCGCACGAGGTCGTCGAGGCGATCGCCGACGCCTGCGCCTCCGCACTGGCCTGGGACGACGCGACCGCACCGCGTGCGCTGACCATCCTCACCGCCACGCTCACCGTACTGGTCGCGGTCAACGAGGCAGCCTGCCAGGCCGGACAGCCCGAGGACCAAGCCACCATCTTCCACATCCGGGCTCTGATCAGCGACGCCGGCTTCCGCAAGGCAGCACTAGCCACGGTGGCGGGCCAGCTGGACGAGGAGACCCGCGCATGGTGGCAGTCGGTGTTTCCGACCCTGCCGCCCGACGCGTTCGCCGTCGTCCTCAACCCGATCGCCCGCCTAGCCGCCAATCCGGTCACCCGTGCCTTTCTCGGCCAGCCGGAAGGCGTCTACAACATCCGCGCGGCGATGGACTCACGCATGATCGTGTGGGTGTGCCCGGGCGGCAACGGGCCCACCGACCGCCTCCTGACCGCGCTGCTCGCCCGGGATCTGCTGCGGGCCGCCCGCTCCCGGCGCGACACCCCTGAAGAGATACGGGTGCCGTTCCGCCCGTACTTCGACGAGCTGATCACCCTGACCGGTGCGGCACCGGAGACCATCGCGTCGATGTTCGAGGATCTACGCAAGTACCGGTGCCACATCCACGGCATGACTCAGCTGCTGTCCCGCCTTCCCACGCCCGTGCGGCTGTCCCTGGTGCAAAACGCGTCCACGCTGGCCACCACCGCCGGGGCGAAGTCCGCGATCGCTCCGATCACGGCCGAATGGGGCGATGACCCCAGCCCCGACCGGGTCGCCACCATGGACCGCTTCGAGCACTACGTCTCCATGAACGTGCACGGCCGTCGCATCGGACCCGTCCTACTGCGCGGGCCCCATCTCGACACCGTCTTCGCCGCCCAGGCCCGCCCACGGGAGGTCCCCGCGCTGGAGTGGGCCGCCCAGGCGAACGCCCAGGCGGTCCCGCTGGATCAGCTCACCGACCGCGCCGCAAAGCAGCTCGGCCGCGTCGCCGCCTTCCTCGCCGCGCACTCCCCTGCCGGCGCTGCTGTCAACCTCTCGAAGGAAAGCGAATGGACCTGACCACTGCCCAGCCGACGGACCGCACGACGGCAGGCTTCACGCCCAGCCCCGTGGAACCACTCGCGCATCAGCTCCTGGCCACGCTCGCTCAGCACCGCATGGCCTCAACCGGCCAGCTGCATGTCCTGCTGCGGCCCGACCGCTCCCGCCAGTCGGTCTCGGAGCGGCTGAACGATCTGCTCGACGAGCGCCTGGTCGACTTCGCCGTGCTTCCCCAGTCCCACCGCACCCGAGTCTGGTATCTCACGCCGAAGGGCGCCCGACTCACGCGGGACTGGCCCGCGCTGCGGGGCCGCCCGCCGTATCCGATCACCACGGTGACGGCCGCCTCTCTGAAGACCCCACATACCCTGACCGTCCTGCGGACGCACCTGGCGTTCGTCGCCGATGCCCGCCGGCGCGGCGACGAGCATGGTCACCTGGACTGGACCCCGGAGGTGTTCCACGCGATCGGTGACGGAGAGAGGGTCGTGGCCGACGCGGTCATGCACTACACCCTCATCGACGGCCAGCAGCGGCGGAAACTGAGGGCGTTCATCGAGGTCGACCGGGCCACGATGGGGGCCGAGCGGCTGGCCGCGAAACTGATCGAGTACGCCAGGCTGTGGACGTACGAGCCACAGCCCGTCGGGCGGCGCCGACAGGCGGGCAGCCCCGGATGGCTGCGGTGGTACCCGGTATTCCCGCGGATCCTCTTCGTGCTGACTGGCGCTGGCCGGCAGGCGATGGACAACCGGATCAGCGACCTCAAAGCCATGGTCGCTCACCATCCGCTCGTGGCTGACCTGGCCCGCGAAGTACCGCTGGGCGCGGCCGTCCTCGAAGACATCGAAGAACACGGCACCACCGACGACATGTGGGAGCCGCTGGCCGGCGGCAAGCCCCGTCCCTGGACCGAACTGTGACGTCCCGGCCCCTGTGGCCGGATGCCGCAGCCTTACAACTACACCCAAACCTCTTGAAATTTACTCAAGCGAACACACGGCTTACTTCTGCACAGCGGAGCCTCGGCCTGCAACTTCGTTGCGACAACCGGCCATTAGGGACGAAGCGTGCCGCCAACTGCCGACGCAATTCGCACTTCCGAAGCAGTCCCCCCGTGGCCAACAACCCACCCGGGCCCAAGTCTCTCGCACTCCACGGACACCCGCATGCCCTGTGGCAGCGGCGACTTCGAACATCGCCGACCCGAACACGGTGCACTCCCACTGGCACGCCGCCCTCGACAGCGACGCACTTTGGCTCTACGGCCAGACAAGACAAGAAGATCGCCTTTACCCCAGTCAGTTCACGTCGCTTGCCTCGGCCACCACCACACCCTCGCCAGCTCCACACCCCGGCCCGACAGCGTGCCCTGGCCGCCCAGCCGCACCGACGAAGGCGGCACGCCGGTTGCCTTCGAACCACGCAATCGGCGAAAACCCGACAAGCAGAGATTTCCCGCCCGCCCACAGGACGCTCACCCAACCCGGCGTACACCTCGCGAGATGTGCTGGCGCGACGAGCGAAGACACAGACCTGCAAATCAACATCCGGTTCCGAAAGTGACCGGATACGACCCATGATGAACGAGTGAACTCAAGTATCACGCTGGGAAGTTGACTGGCATATGCGTAACCTGATGACTACACATAGCGCATCAGCGCAGCTCGACCAGTTTCAGGGGCGGGTCTTTGAGCGGGCACACCCGCGTCGGCCGCCCGTCCACGGCGCGCCGAACGTGGAGGCAACGTGAACCGCCGCGCACACCGGATCCCTCATTCAACTGTTCGCTTCCGAAATCTCGTTGCAGTGTCCGTCTCGCTGAGCATGCTCGCCTTGACTGCTTGCAGTTCCTCCCACGGCGGCAACAAGGCCTCCGAGCACACCCCGGCGTCGGCATCGTCGCCCACAGCCCCGACCTCCTCGGCAGCCCCGGATGCGCCGGAGAAGGCGGCTGTGCTCAAGACCTACGACGCCTTTTGGGCCGAGCAGGTCAAGGCGTATGCGCGGGGAGACGTCCAGGGCACGGACCTGAAGAAGTACGCCACAGAGAAGGCTCTTGGCGAGGCTATGGGCGATGTTCTGGTCATGAAGAAGGGCGGAAATGCGACCACCGGGGCTCCAAAGCACCAGGCGCAGGTCACCCAGATGACTCTCACCGGCGCCATCCCTAAGGCAGTCGTGCAGGACTGTCTGGACATCTCAACTTGGAAGACGGTCAACAGGAAGTCCGGGCAGGTGCAGCCGTTCCCCTCGAATCAGCCTCTGCGTTACATCACAACGTCCAAGGCGGAGAAGTGGGGGAAGCGGTGGATGATCACGGAAGTGACACCTGAGGGAGACCGCACATGCTAAGGCGATCTCTCCCGGCGGTCTTCTTGGGCAACGTCGCGGTCTGGGCGGTAACGACCATGCCTGCGTCGGCAGATGACGCACCTGTCATCGGTGGGCGGTGCCATGCGGAAAGTAGGTACGTCACCGTGTGCCGGCAGCAGCCAGGCTTGCCGGGCGGCTCTCATCAGCAAGGCAGCTCCCCTGCAAAGGGATCCGACAACGGAGGCAGTAAACCGGCACCGCCGCAGTGCGTTGCGCAGCGCCTGGATCCGCAGCCACCCGCTGGCGCTCCCGTGTGGCAAGGGCACAAACCCGGTGATGGAGCGATCTACATGCGGGTGTGTATCAGCGACGTCGCCGGTGGACTTGCTGGCGCGCCGGTCGTGCCACAAGTCTTCTGGGCAGCTAGTGAGCCGGAATCAAACGTCGACCCGGAGCAACTGGCGCGAGAGGCCGTCGACAAAATGCTACTGACGGGGCCCAGTATCGCCAGCCCGCGGGCCGCAGCGCATTACGTCGTTGGCATGCCGATGTGGATGTGGGTCAACCAGAGCCCCACGACCTACGGCCCGAACTCAGCATCGGCTTCACTCGCCGGGGTGACCGTGATCGCTACCGCGAAGGTTTCCTCAATCAGCTGGGATATGGGCGACGGCACTGACGCCGTGGTGTGCAACGGGCCGGGCACGAAGTACCAGGCCTCCCTGGGCAAGGCGCCTTCACCAGACTGCGGCCACGTGTACGACAAGGCTTCGACCAGCGAGGCGGGCGGCAAATTTCACGGCACGGCGACGGCTACCTGGACCGTCGACTGGACGGTCACCGCGGGCCCTGGCGAGACCGGGGAGTTCACCCAGACCCGTCAGTCCGCTTTCACGGTCGATGTCCGTGAAGTGCAGGTCCTGAACTGAACTAGCGCACTGCACACGAGAGAAAACCCGAAAGGTCACTGTCCGTCATGGATTCTGCTGCACTGACCGTGCCGCGCCCGAATGGTCCGGGCCGCGCTGAGCTGCCGATCACCACTACGGCGCCCGTCAAGCGGGAACGCCGCTGGTCGGTGGCGGCGTTGTGCATCGTGCTGGCGGTGGTCTGTGCCCTGGGCGCGGCATGGGCCGTCAACTCCGCCAGTTCACGTACGAAGGTGCTCGCCGTCGCGCGCGATGTCCCGGCCGGGCAGGTCCTGACAGCAGCGGACGTCACCGTCGCGGAGGTCTCCGCCGACGCGGCACTGACTCCGATGCCGGCGTCCGACAAGGCGTCGGTGGTGGGGAAGCGGACGGCCGTCGACCTGCGCCAGGGCGGGCTGCTGCTTGCCTCGCAGCTGACTGCCGGCACTGGCTTGGGTGACGAAATGCAGCAGGTCGGCGTCCTGGTCAAGCGTGGTCAGGCACCGGCTGGCACCCTGTTTCCCGGCGACAAGGTCCTCGCGGTCACCACGCCTGCCCAGGGCAGCACGACGGCGAAGGACGATCCCAGTGCCTCGTCGATCGCGGCGGTGGTGGTGTCGGTGTCCCGCCCGGACGCCTCCGGCGCGGTTGTCGTCAATCTTGCCGTCGGTACGAACGACGGCGCCGCGCTGGCCAGCCTCGCCTCCCAGGGCCGTATCGCGCTCGTACGGGAACCTCGGAGCCACTAGCCCATGCCCGTCACCGCACTCGTTTCCGCGAAGTCCTGCGGCGTCACCGCCGCCGCGCTCACTCTCACCCTTGCTTCCAAACGAGCCTCGCTGCTCGCCGAGTGCGACCCGGCCGGCGGCACCATCCGGGCCGGGCTACTCGGAGGCCAGGTGAGCGCCGGCTTCGGCCTCTACCACCTTGCTCGCGCGGAGCGCACCGGGCCCGAGGCCCTCGCCAACGCCTTCGCCTCCCACCTGTGGCACCTCGACCAGCCCGGACACCGCAAGCTGCTGCCCGGGCTGACCGACCCTGCCCAGGCCGCGGCCCTCGCCCGCACCTGGCCCGCTCTCGCTGACGTCCTGCACGTCATGGCACAGCAAGCAGGCCACGATGTCTTCATCGACGCAGGCCGGCTCGCGCTGGAGGCCGGACATCTCCACCCGACCCTGACCCCGGCCCCGCTGCTGTACCGGGCCGACCTGGTCCTGCTCGTCGTACGGGGCACCGAGCAGTCCCTCGCCCTGGCCCGCCACGTCATCCCCCCGCTGCGCACCGCACTGCACGAACAAGGTTCCGGTGCCGACGCGCTCGGCCTGCTGCTGATCGAAGAAGGTCCCTTCCGGGCCCATCAGGTCGGCGAATCCTTGCAGACGCCGGTGATCGCCGCCCTGCCCTACGCCCCGGACGTCGCCCACTACCTCACCGTCGGCGGCCACCCGCCTCGCGGCTACGGCCGCAGCCCGCTGCTGCGCCACGCCCGCACCGCCACCGAGCAGATCGAGGCCGCGGCGTCGCGCCGCCACCTCCAGCAGCAGTACTCCCCTGCCGCTTCCCAACTGGCCGGGATCCTGCAGCGGCTGAATCGGCAGCACCCCGAAGGGGGAGTGAAGCATGGCTGACAGCCATCAGCGTCCGGGCGTCAACGGCCATCAGCTGGCCATGGGCCGCGACGACATCGCCGGCCTCCTGGCCGGACATCTCACCCAGCGCGCTGCTCTCGAGGCGCGGCCCGTGCCCACCGCGTCGCCGGTGACGCCGCCTGTCGTCCCGCTGGCCCGGACCGACCCCGCCGCGGTGCCCCGCCTGGCCGGACTGCCCGGCGAGCTGCCGGTGGACTGGGAGGTCATCGAGACGCTGCAGGCCGAGGTCTCCAAGCAGCTGACCGCACGGGATCCCCAGCGGCTTATGGAGGAAGCCGACCGGCGGGCGCTCGCCCGCTCCCTGGCCACCACCGCGGTCGCGGACTGGTCCGCCAAGTATGCGCAGGCCAACGTGCCCCTCACCGAGGCACAGGAACAAGCCATCGGCACCGCGGTCTTCAACTCCATGTACCGCGGCGGCCGACTGCAGAGCCTGCTGGACGAGGAGGGCGTGGAGGACGTCATGGTCGACGGCTTGCGTGCGCACGTCGAGTACCTCGACCGGCCGCGCCGCACCATCGAGCGGGTCGCCGACTCCCATGAGGAGCTCATCGCGTGGGTCAACCGGATGGCCCGCCTGTCCGGTCACGGCGAACGCGGCCTGACCCAGTCCACCCCGATGGTGGGCTTTCGCATGCCCGACGGCTCCCGCGTGACCGCCTCCATGCTCACCAGCCGCCCTTCCGTCGTCATCCGCAAGCACCGCCTGCGCGACACCGGCCTGGACGAGCTGCGCCAGTGGGGCACCCTCAACCCGATCCTGACCTACTTCCTGCGGGCCTGCGTCCAGGCCCGGATGAACCTGCTCGTGGTCGGTGACATGGGTGCAGGCAAGACATCCCTGCTGCGTGCGCTCGGCCGGGAAGTCCCCGCGGATGAGCGCCTGGTCACCCTGGAGTCCGACCGCGAGCTGTACCTGGACGAACCGGCCGCCTCCGGCCGGCCCGGCCCCGTCACCTATGCGTTCGAGGCGAGGCAGAGCAACGGCGAGATCCTCGGCGACAAGATGGCCGGCGAGATCACGATCTCCGACATGTTCGCCACCGCGTTGAGGTACAACGCCACCCGGGTTGTCGTTGGTGAGGTCCGTTCCACCGAGATCGTGCCGATGCTGCAGGCCATGTCGGCCGGTGGCTCCGGATCGATGTGCACGATGCACGTGCGCCGCCCGCACGCGATCATCAGCCGCCTGGTGCAGCTGTGCACGGAGGCCGGCATGGCCACCGAGGCAGCCCACCACCTCATCGCCGCATCCATCGACGTCGTCGTCTACATCGCCTACGACTGGGACGACGTGAAGTACGGCGGCCGCAAGCACCGCTACATCAGCCACGTCTACGAGGTCCACGACGTCGTCGGCGAAGGTGGCCGCCCCAGCACCACCGAGATCTTCGGACCCGCCGGCCGGCAGGAGCCACGCGCCATCTTCAAGAACATGCCCTCCTTCATCAACGAGCTGGAGAACAAGTCCCGGTTCCCCGACCTCGAGGGCAGCCCTTGCTTCCACCGCGCCTGGCTGACCGACAATCCGCTCGGCGCGTGGGGCGGGCCCCTGCAGCGAAAGGGCCCCTCCTTATGACGCCACTGGTCCCGACCCTTCGGGTACGCATGGGAGAGGCACCGTGAACATACGCGAACTCTCCCTGTTTGCCGTCCTGTTCGCCATGCTCGCCGTCGTTGCTGTCATCGCCCTGGTGCGCGAGATCCGCGGCCGCACGCCCAATCCGCTCAAGCCGCGCCGCCAGGTCGCCGCCCGTATCCGGCGCGCACGGGCCGAGCTGCCGGAGAAGTGGCAGGCCCGCTGGCGCTATTTGGTCACCCTCGCCGGCGTCGTCACCTTCGGGGTGTGGGCCTACACGGGCTGGCCTGTTCACGGTCTGCTCGCCGGGGCCGCCGTCCTCGGCCTGCCGTTCGTCCTCAACCCGGGAGTCTCCGCGCAGGCGCGCATCGAACGCCTCGAGGCCCTCGCGCAGTGGCTCAACCATCTCGCCGGTGTGCACACCGCGGGCATCGGCCTGCCGGCCACGATCCGTGCCTCGGTGAAGAACGCCCCCGCGCCGATCGCGGCGAACGTCCGCGGCCTGTCCGAGCGGCTGCGCGCCGGCATGGAGACACACGATGCCTTCGACTTGTTCGCCGACGAGATGGCCGACGGCGTCTTCGACCACGTGGTGCTGCTCTTCCAGTCCCACGCCGTCTACAAGGGTCCCGGTCTCGCTGACGCGCTCGAAGCCCTGGCTGTCACCATCCACCAGCAGGCCGCTGACGCCCGCGACGTCGAGGCCGACCGGGCCAAGGTCCGCAAAAGCGCCCGCATGGTGTCCATCGTTGTGCTCATCGTCGTGCTCGGCTGCATGCTGAACCAGGGCTGGTCGGGCTGGTACCAGACGCCAGCAGGGCAGGGGGTCCTCGCCCTCCTCGGCGCCGGCTTCGCCTGGACGCTGATGCTTCTGCGCCGCATCGCGCGCACCAGCCCCGACCCGCGCCTGATCGAGATCGACAAGCACCGCACACGGGAGATCTCTCTCGGCTACGCCTTCGGCGCCGGCGATAGCCGTCCGCAGGTCTGGGTCTCTGCGGCCGCCGCACCTGCCCGGACGGAGGAAGCCCGATGATCCCCCTGAACGTGGTCGCGCCTGCGGCCGCTACCGGCGTTCTGCTCGGTCTGGGCGTGCGCGCCGCCTGGCCCGCCAAACCTGATCTGACCAGCGTCCTGGACCGGCTGGACGCCGGCAAGGTGCCCGCCGCCTTGCCCGGCGACGCTCTCGTCCCCACCGGATCGCTGCCCGAACGCGTCGGCAACCGGCTCCTGGCCGACTTCGGTGACCGCATCGCCCTGCCGATGCGCGATCTGAATCTGCTGCGTATCAGCCCGGCCGAACACCTCGGCAAGCGATTCCTGTTCGCCCTCTACGGGCTGGTCGTTCCGCAGCTGCTGCAGGCCATGCTCGCCCTCGCCGGCGCACGGTTTCCCTACGTCGTCCCGGCAGGCCTTTCCCTCGGGCTGGCGGCGCTGTTCTGGCTGTGGCCGGGCCGCGAGGTCGCCAAGGAGGCCGCTGAGGCCCGCCTGATCGTGCGGCACGCGGCCGCCTCCTACCTTGAGCGCGTAGCTTTGGCCCGGGTCGCCAACTCCGGTGCCGCCCAGGCCCTGACTGACACCGCCCGGGTTGGCGAGAACTTCATCTTCGAGCGGATGCGGCAGGTCTTCCACCAGGCCGACCTCGCCGGCGTCACTGCGTGGGACGCCTTGAAGCAGCTCGGTGAGGAGCTCGACATCCCCGAGCTGACCCGGCCGGCCGACACCCTCGCTCTGGCCGGGGACGGCGCCGCCGTCTACACCACCTTGCAGGCGCAGGCCCGGCAGCTGCGCATCGCGCTGCTGTCCGACCAGAAGGCCAAGGCCAACGAAGCCTCCGCCGCGATGATCCTGCCGGTCACCTTCGGGGTCATCCTCATGATCACTTTCGTGATGATTCCCCTGACGATCACCATTCTCGGCAGCTGACCCAAAAGGAAGAACGATGGACCTCACCTACCTCACGACCCTGCTGCGGGCCCGCTGGGAACAGATCAAGAACGCTGGTGACACGGGCCAGTCCACCACCGAACTCGCCGTCATGGCAGCCGTCCTGATCGTGGTGGCCGGACTCGTGGTCGCCGCCATCAGAACCAAGGTCCTGGAGAAGATCGGCATCATCAACGGCGGCTGAGCGGCGAACCCACGACCAGGGGAAGGACAAAGACGGTGAAGGCGCACACGCGCAGGAGCCGCTGGCGGGCACTGGCCGCCCGGCTGCGTTCAGATCGCGGGAACGGCAGTGTGGAGGTCGCCGTCCTGGCTGTCGTGGTGCTGATGCTGGTCTTCACCATCATCCAGGTCGGCTTGTACTTCCACGCCCGCAAGGTCGCGCAGTCCGCCGCGCGGCAGGGCGTCGACACCGGGCGCCGGTTCGGCTCTGGCCCGGGCGACGGCGTCGCCCAGGCGCAGGACTTCCTCGCCAAGTTCGGCGGCAGCGTGCGCGGCGCGTCCGTCTCCTCCGCCGGCAGCACCGCCGAAGAGCTCCACATCACGGTCACCGGGCACATCGCCACCCTCGTTCCCGGACTGGAACTCACCGTCATCCAGGACGCCCACGGCCCGATCGAACGCTGGACCAATCCATGATCCGCCTCCGTACGGCCGCGCGCCGCCGAGCAGGCCATGACCGGGGAAGCGCCTCGCTCGAAGTCGTCGTGATCGCCCCGGCCATCATCGCCCTGCTCGGCCTGATGATCGCCTTCGGCCGTGTCATCGACGCCGACGGAGCTGTCGACGCAGCCGCCCACGCCGCGGCCCGGGCCGCCTCTCTCGAGCGCGACGCCGCCCGCGCCCAGGCCCAGGCCCAGGCGGCCGCCCAGGACAGCCTCAGCGGCGACGGCGTCACCTGCCAGACCACCGACGTCTTGGTCGACACCTCCGGCTACTTTCTCGACGTCGGCCAGACCGCCACCGTGACCGCCACCATCTCGTGCACCGCGCGCCTGTCGGACATCGCCCTGCCCGGCCTACCCGGATCCAAGACCCTCACAGCGACCTGGACCAGCCCGATCGACACCTACCGGGGGCGGCAATGATCCACGCCGTACGGAAGCTGCCGGCCCGCCGCCGCGCCCAATTGGCCGCCCGAGGCGACCGCGGATCCATGTCCCTGTTCCTGGCACTGTCCGCACTCGCCATCCTCATGGTCATGGGGTTGCTCGTCGACGGCGGCGGCGCCCTGAACGCGTCCAACCGCGCCACCTCCCTGGCCCAAGAGGCTGCCCGCGCTGCCGGCGAGCAGGTCGATGCCGCCCAAGCGATCCAGGGCACCGCCATCACCATCGACCCCGACGCCGCGCGCGGAGCCGCCCTGGACTACCTCGCCGCCGCGCATGTGCAGGGCGACGTACAGATCACCGACGGCGGGCAGACCCTGACGGTGACCGTCCACGGCACCTACGCCACCCGCTTCGCATCCCTGCTCGGCGTGGGCACGATCCACGTGAACGGCACCGCGACCGCCCACCTGCAAACCCACGCCGGAGGCTGAGCCGCTATGGCACCCCGCACCCCCAAGCCGCTGCGCGCCGCCGGCGTACTGCTGCGCGCTCTCCTCGGCCTCGTCCTCCTCACGGCCCTGGTCGGTGGCGGCCCCCTCGCCCTGCTCACCCTCGGCCACCAGCCCACCGAGCTGTCCGGCGGGGCCAACCTGCTGCTTGAGCAGGACGACGGCACCCTGTGGCTGGTCGCCCTCACCTGCATCGGCTGGGCCGCCTGGGCCGCGTTCACCTTCAGCGTCGCCCTCGAAGTCGTCGCCGTCGCCCGTCGCCGCTCGGCGCCCCGCATCCGCGGCCTGGGCAGCATGCAGGCCCTGGCCGGCTTCCTGGTCGGCGGCATCGTCCTGCTGGCCCCGACCGCCGCATCAGCCGCCACCACCACCCCCGCCATCGCCAACACCCAAACCGTGAACGGCCCCGCCGCGAGCGCCGCGGCCACACCAAGCAGCACACCCAGTGCCGACGCCGGTTTCCCCACGCACACCGTCACATCGGCCACCGAGACCCCCTGGGACCTTGCCGAGATCTATCTCGGCAACGGCCAGCGCTGGAAAGACCTCGCCGCCCTCAATCCGCACCTGCCCGAACTGACCGCCGGCGACCAGTACTTGCCGAAAGCAGCACTCATCAAGCTGCCCCTCGACGCCCGCACTTCCGCCCCCGCCACCAGCGACACAGCGGACAACAACTCCGAAGCCTCTGCATCAGAAGGGGTGCGCACACAGCTGAGTGCCCGTGCACCGGCCGCCTCCGAGAAGAGGGAACGCGTGGTCACCGCGCGGGACGGCGACTACCTGTCGAAGATTGCCCAGAAGGAACTCGGCGACGGTAACGCCTGGCCGCAGCTGTTCGAGGCCAGCCGGGGCAAACCCCAACCAGGCGGCCTCCCCGAGATCACCAACCCGAATGTGATCTACCCGGGGCAGCAGATCACCGTGCCCGGCGCCCCATCCGACCGGCACGATCAAGACCTGGGCACCGGGCGCAAGGGCGATGGGCATGCCGGCAACTCCGGCAGCCGCCCGCACACGCCCCCGCCCACCACGACTGGCCACGACCAGCAGGACCAGGGCCACACCGAGGGCAAGGAGCCGGCCCCCGCACCGAGTGCGAGCCCGCCGGCATCCTCCACGCCCGGCGCGCAGCCCGGCCGGGAGCAACAGGTGCCGCCCACGGCGTCCCGGCCCTCTGCCAGCGCCTCCGCACCCGGCTCCTCCCCCGCTGCAACCGGCACCCAGGCGCCTGCGTCGTCAGCGAGCAGCCCGCTGCAGCTACGCACAATCCTGGGCGCCGGCGCACTGCTGGCAGCCGCCATCACCGGGGCGCTTACCGTACGCAGGCTGCTGCAGCGCCGCCGCCGCAAGCCGGGCGAGACCATCGCCATCGCTTCGGAAACCTCTCCCGCAGAGGCGAAACTCGCAGCGGCCGCCGAACCCGCTGGTGCCACCCGCCTGCACCTGGCACTGCACACCCTCGCGTACCTGGCCGGCCAGGATGGTCAAACGGCGCCCATGCTGCGGGCCGCACGGATCGGGGCCCGCTCGCTGGAGGTCCTACCGGAGGACCTCGCCCAGCAGCCCCGGGCGCCGTTCACGATGGGGCAGGCCGGATGGTGGCAGCTGGCCGCCGACGCCCATCTCCTGGACCAGGACGAAACACGCGGGATGCCGGCCCCGTATCCGGGCCTGGTCACCATCGGCAGCACTGCCTCGGGTGAACTCGTCCTGTTCAACCTCGCGCAGACGCCCGCCCTGCTGCTGGACGGCGATCCGCTGCACATCACCGAGGTATGCACCTCGCTCGCCCTGGAACTCGGGATGAGCCCGTGGGCGAGTGAGGCCGAAGTGGTCACCGTCGGCTTCGGCGAGGACCTGCCGCAGCTCCTGCCCACCTGCCGGATCGCACACATGCGGCAGCCCGCCCATGCCCTGCGCGACCTGACTGAACGGCTGCTGGAAGCGCACCAGATGCCCGACACCCAGCATCAGCCCTATCTGCTGCTGTGCACGGCCACCCTGGACACCGACACCGCCTGGCAGTTCGCCGACCTCATCGACAAAGCCGGCGACGTTCCCGTCACGCTCATCGCCCCCGCCCACTTGGCCGCGGCGCACTTCCCCGAAGCAGAAACCCTCAATGCATCCCTCAGCACACCACAGCCCCTCAACTCCATCGGCACCGACATCACCCTGCAGCGCCTGGAACACGCCGCCTACCTGCAGATCAGCACCGCCTTGAAGGTGTCCGGGCAGCCGTCCCACCCAGCCGAGGGCCCCTGGCAGGACGTTCCAGAGGAGCTTGAAGGTACGCATCAGACCGAGCAGACATCCCCTCAGGAATCCGACGGCACCGCAGCCGACCCGGACCGCAGCAGCAAGACCGACGCGACGGCGCCCGTGACAGGCAACGTGACCGACAGCGACGTGTTCCCGGCCCTGCTCGCCGCCAGCACCGATCCCTCCGCACTCCGTCTCCTGCCTGCCGCACCACATCACGGGCAGAACCACCTCGGAAAGGACCCCGCCACAGATGCACCCAAGACCGAAGAACCAAAAGGCCCGACCTCTGCGGTGCCAGAACCGAACAGCGCCAAACGCACGACGCCGGGCGAAGCACACGACCTGCATGCACCGGAGATCCGCGTCCTGGGACCAGTCGAAGTGGACAACGTCGCCAGCTCCGGGCACGGCCCGCGCATCGCCCAGCTCGCGGCGCTGATGTACTTCCGCCCCGGCCGCAGCGCCGATGCGCTGTGCACTGATATGGACCCGCTCAACCCGTGGTCACCGACCACCCTGAACGCCCGCCTGCAGGGCCTGCGCCGCGCCCTGGGCAACGACCCGGCCGGCAACGCATACGTGCCACGCCGCCGCACCGGCGACGACCCCTACCGGCTGGCCCCCACCGTCCGCTGCGACTGGACAAGGTTCCTCCAACTCGCCGAACGCGCACTGCCCCAGGGACCAGCCGGTCTCCCAGATCTGGAGAAGGCGCTCGGCCTGGTGCGAGGACGCCCGTTCGGCTCCAAGCCGCTGCCCTGGGCCGAACCCTTCCAACAAGAAATGATCACAAGGATCATCGACGTCGCGCACACCATAGCCACCTACCGCACCCCACCCGGCCCCCACCACAACCTCAGCGCAGCACGCCAAGCCATCGCGACCGGCCTCAACGTCGACGACAGCGCCGAGTTGCTGTACAGGGACTGGATGAGGGTGGAACACGCCGCCGGGAACCGTTCGGGCTTGCACACCGCCATCGCTCGCATCCAGCAGGTCGACAGATCACTGGATGCGTCCCTGGAACTGGAGACGGAGCAGCTGATCAACGAACTCCTCCATGGCCATGACCCTGCCACGCACAAGGCCCTGTAGAAGACCGGTGCACAGCATGCGCAGCACGCGCTACCGGCTGGAAGCCACGCCGCAGGCTGCGCAGCCCAACAGCTCACCCAGCGCCACCCCACACAAGGCGGGCGGCCGGGCCCCCACACCATCAGTGAACCCCTACACAGTGCGGAGGTGAGCGCCGTCGATCCACCAGGGGCCATGCCACAGCAGTAGGGCGTACCCGACGACCGCCAGGGCGACGCCCGTGATGTAGCGCGATCCTCTTCGTCTTGGGCTTCATGCGCCCGGACATCGGGGACCGCGCCGCCGCGAAGGTGCTGCTTGAGCGGGTGGCCGACGCCCACCACCGGCTGGAACTCGTCTGGGCCGACGGCCACCGGTATGCCGTCGCGCGACGTGGCAGCTTCACCTCCCCTTCGCCGTAGCGGCCTCCAGGCGCGGGCCGACGGAACGGTTCACCTTCCACGGGCCGGCTTCGAGTCCTTCCCGTGCTCGGCCATGATCCCCAGGGCCATCTCAACCCACCGCACGGCGGCCCGGCCCAGCCCTCCCATGTCGCCGCTCCCACGGTCCGGGCCGTCACGCACGAGCCCGGCTTCCCGGTCGCCAGCGCGCCCACCGCTTGATGGCCCTCACGCTCACGCCCAGCTCGGTGGCCTTCTCCTCGTATCACTGCAGCTTGGGCACCGTGGTCCGCGTACTGCGGCCGGGGCTCGCCAGGCTCTGCGAGTTCGTCGCTGCCCGACCGGGAAGCCGGTCAGAACCTCGTTGCTGTGACTCCTCCCCCGGCTGAAGCCGGGGGTTTCTCGCTATGCCTGCGGCTTCGCGACGGACCAGCCCGGCCCGTAGAACGTTGATCGCGCCCACCGTGTCCGCGTGCGCCTGGTGGTCGCACGCGATGCAGTGGAACTTTTCCTGGCTGAAGAGGCGCAGCGAACTCCGCCGCTGCGCGGCTTGGTCCGAGGATGCGTTTCCCTCCCCGGCTGAAGCCGGGGATACCCACGCAAGATCAGGGATGGGCAGCCCGCTCCCGAACTGCGGCAGGTTCCTCATCGCTGAGCTGAGCGAGCAGCACCGAGGCCGTCTCGCGGTCGTCGTCCGCCTGTGGCCCCGGTCCGGTCGCGATGACCTGGGCCCGGCCAGAGGCGAGCACCTCACGCAGCGACAACCGGAACCGGCGGCCCGCCCCGTCACGGACCAGCACCTCGTTGCCGACCGCAGAGCTGGACATCTCCTCCACCACGACGACTTCACCGTCGCACTCCCCCCTCGTGCCCACCAGCCCCGACACGTACAGCAGCTCCGGTCACATGTCCTCCACCAGGTCTCGTCGACCGCCAGGCGACACCGCGCCGAGATCCTCAGTAACGGCCAGCCCCACGGCTGGATCACCGCGCAGGCCAGCACCGCCCAGGAGCAGGGCGACGGAGAGGGCTCCTGAGAGTGCGGTGTTCAAGGGCGGAGCTTTTCGGCGGATGCCGGTGGTGAAAGGTCGCGCCGGATCGGCGGCGGCTGGCGTCAAGCACGTTGCGTTCGTGGGGAACGCGCCGCAACCCCTGACCAGTAGGAGAACCGTAAACTATAGGTGTTTGCCGATCTGGCGACCGGTGTCCCATGCGGCCGTATGCGCCCGACATGCCTTCGAATCGATCGAGGGCGGGCTGCAAAAGCATGCCGTGAAGTGAATAAAACGTGGAGGCCGCGTGAATTACGGCCAACCTGGAGATCACTTGCACGCGCGTAGACCTCGCGTGACACCGGGGCCCCGGCAGTGCCCGCCTGCCGCGCCGAGCCAGGCATGAATGACTCAAAATTGAACTGGTGACCGACAGGCTCACTACGGTTTGCGGCGGTTACTGTCCCACCGAGAGGAAACCCCTCATGACCGCCGCCGACAGCGCACCGATCACAGCCCACATCCTCACCGGCTATCGGGTGGAGGACGGCTTCGTGGCCGTGGGGCTGAACCCGCCCCCCGCCGAGTACGTCTGGCACGACGAAGACGCCGAGCAGCAAGAGGAGCGGGACGGCCCGGGCGTGGGATACCACCAGTGGCTGGCCATCGACGCGCAGAGCGGTGCGGTCTGGTTCGGGGACGTCGACTGGCGAGCCTCGCGCGAGCACCTGGAGCGCCAGCTCCCCGGTGTGCGACCCGTCCTGGGAAGTGGCCACCGACGCGGAACTGGAGGCCTACGCCGACTACCGGCCCGACTCGGGCTACGGCGGTGTCCCGGGGCGGATGTGCCGCCCCGGCGACCGGCAGATCGAGGACGGTTTCACCTTCTACGGCCATCGCGCCGCCCTGTACGCCTACCGCGCCCGGGCGTGCGGCGACCGTTCCCCGACGGAGGCCCGCACCTGGTTGGAGACGACAGAGGCCGGCAGGGGCACCTGGGAGGCGGCCAAGCCCCCCGCAGCCACGCTCGCCGACGTGCCGGACTGCGTGCTGGCGGCCCTGGCCGAACGCTTCCAGAACGCCGCGCACGAGGACGGGCTGGTGCTGACCGGTCTCCCCGCCTACCTGCAGCAGCTGCGCGCCGACGAACGGACCGCCGTCGACCAGCAGCTCGTCTACGAAGGCAAGGAAGTCGAACGCCTCGAAGGCATACTCAAAGACCTCCGCACCGCGCGGAACCGCACCGTGACCCGGATCCTGGCCTGGGCCGACGGCCGCGACGACGCGGAGATAGCCCGCCTCGCCTCCATCCCCCCCGACAACGTCCGTGACTGGCGAGCCCGCCTGACCACCGAACAGACCACCGCGACGCCTTAACATCCATCTCCCGACCAGAGCGCAAATGTCATCACCACACGCCGCCACCGACCCACCAGATGCACTCATCGAGCTCGTCGAGAACCCCAGGGTGATCCCCCGTGTGCAGGAAGACCTGGATCTGGTGACTCCTCCCCCGGCTGAAGCCGGAGGCTTCCCGCTATGCCGGTGCGGCTTCGCGACGGACCAGACCGGCCCGTAGCTTCTTCTTGCCTGACACGAATGCCCGCCTGCCGCCCCGCCCGGCGGCCGGCCGTCGGACCTGCACCTCGGTGGCGTCCAACCTCAGCTCGACACCCTCGGCCTGCGCATAGGCGAAGACGTCCTGAGGCGTTCGAAGCCGCATGCCAGGCCTGTCGGGAACAGCAAAACCCCGCTCCGCCAGCAGCCGACGCATCCCACCGACGGCCCGGGTGACAGTCGAGCGATCGACACCGAACAGCACTGCCAGCACAGCGTGCGGCAGATCGTGTCGCAGATTAATCAGCGTGGCCAACAGCCGGTCCCCAACACTGGCCGATAGCGGGCACCGGCACCCTGCGCACGTCTCCTCACACCACCTCGTTGCTGGAAACGCCGTCCCTCCACCGCGGACGCCCACAGGCGGGCCAACTCCTCAACCAACGACGCAAGATGAGCTATCGAGACGCCCGTGAACACCGGATGCGCCAACACCGCCCGATGGACCATGCCCCTCACCACACGAGCATGCCCACCCGCTATCACGCACCAACTCGTAAAAGATTGTCTCAGTTGGCGTGCAGATGAGTACCGATACTCAGGTGCGTCTGCGGGTGGGGCGGCACGCTGGCGGACATGCAGCGTCCTTCGGTGTGGTTGGATCTTGGGCTGGCGATCGTGCTTCTTCCGGTGTCGGCCGTGCTTATCGCCTGGCTCGGGATGCATGTGATGTTCTCGGGTGATGACTTCGGATCCTCTGGCATTCGCACTGCCCAAGCCGGGCGGCGCGGGGCGTGGATCAGCGGTTGCGCAGCGATCGTGGGGGGTGGCGGGTTGATGGGCCTGCGATGGTGGATCGCCGGGTCCGTTCACCTGCTTGTTCTCGGTGCGGCGGCTGTTCTGTTTGCCGGTGTTGCTACGCAGCATGGTTGAACACAGCAGTCATCGGTAGCAGATCAGAGCGCCGGCGAGGGCGACGAAGGCAAGAAAGCGCTCGGCCTTGCGCTCGTAGCGGCGGTGTAGGCGACGGCAGCCGCCAAGCCACGACAGCGTGCGTTCGATGACCCAGCGGTGCCGGCCAAGGCGGTCGGAGCTCTCCGTGCCGCGACCTGCGATGCGCGGCACGATCCGCCGACGGCGCAACCAGTTCCGTAGTGATCGAAGTCGTAGCCCTTGTCTGCGTGGAGCTTGGTTGGGCGGCGGCGCCTGGGGCCCCGGCGGGAGCGGATCGGCGGTATGCCCTGCATCAGCGGCACCAGTGCCTGACTGTCGTGAAGGTTGGCGGCGGAGATGCCGACAGAGAGGGGCAGACCGTTGCGGTCGCAGATGACATGGATCTTCGAGCCCTGCTTGCCGCGGTCGGTCGGATTCGGTCCCGTCAAGGGCCCCTTTGACCACCCGGACACTGGTGGAGTCGATCGCGCAGCGCGACCAGTCCGCCTCCCCGTTCGCACCTAGCCGATCCAGCAGCACCCGGTGCAGCTTGGCCCACACCCGGGCTGCCGACCAGTCGCCGAAGCGCCGGTGCACCGTCTGCCAGGAAGCCCCGAACACCGGCGGCAGTTGCCGCCAGGTGCAGCCCGAGGTGGCCACGAACACAATCGCGGCCAGCACCGCACGGTCATCACACCGGCGTCGGCCCCCGCCCTGCGGACGCGACGGAGCCTCTGGCACCACCAGCTGGAACAACTCCCACAGCGCGTCAAGGATCCGTGCTCGTGGCAGAGGCCCCCCATGAGCTGCTCCGACTGGAACGATCCGCCGAGGAAGAGCGCGCGAAGCTCGCCGGCCTCGCCGGTGACGACCACGACGCCCAGTGGCGCCGCTGGCGCGAGGCGTTCGAGGCCGTGCAGGCGGCCGTCGCCGCGCACGCCAAAGCCACCGAGGCCAGCCAGTACGAAGTGGAGCAGGCCGTGAAGAAGGTTGTGCGGCACGCCCAGGAAGACCCGGCCGTCGAACAACAGCGGCGGCAGACACCCGGACGGTCTACATCGGCAGGGCATGCACGCGCGACGTAACCTTCCTGCACCGCTGGCGTGGGGCACGGCAACGTTTACAGACGTCACCAGCGTAAGGAAGCCGACCACACCGGCCGCCGACCGGTGTCCTTCGCCGGACTGAGGGCCCGACGTCCGGTCGCCCGCCGACTGGAGGGTCATGGCAGACAAGCCCGTCACCATCGTGGCGCTTCTCGCCACTCCCGAGGCCGCGCGGCCCGCCATCCCCGCAGCAAGTCCCGACGTCATCCCCATGCGGCGCAGCTGATCGACCGCACGTCACTGACCTTGTCGGCCTCAGGCGGCGGCAGGGTCAGTCGGCGTTCTCGAACGAGGCGCCGATCTTGTTCCACATGAGAGCGTCCTTCCAATTCGGGCGGCCCTTGGCCCAGCCGTTCAGGGCGGCGATCACTTTTTCCTGGGAGATCGTCCGGGTCTGGTAGTGCTCTGCCGCCGTCCCGTCACGGAACTCCAGCTGATAGGTGTTGTCATCCCTGAGCCACACCTGCACATACCACTCGCTAGCCGCGTCATCGTCGACTCGCTCGACGATGACGAAGGCGTTGCCGCGCCCGAGGTTCGCCACCATCCGGCTCAAGGCCGTGGGCCCCGGATTTTTCACCTGACGACCGTGCTCGTCTCTCGCTCGCAGCATGACCCGATCATCCCCCACAGCTCTGACGCCCCGAAGAGCAGCCACGTCACGCCCGCGCTCGCTCGCCCCACATCTGTCCCGGTGCCGTCCGGTGGGCGAGCCCAGGTGGGAAGACGTGTGCCCTGTCGCCATGGCGGGTAACGCCTTGCGTCGGTCAACCACCCGCCAGCCGGACCGAAGGATGGCGAGCCGCCACTGCCGGCTACTGCCCACGGCGAGCCCGCCCTGCTCGATCTCGCTCACCACCGAACGCAAACCCCTGCGGGTGCCGGCACGGGGCGTCGCCGCTCGCCTGTCGCAAGCAATGTGTCTGGCACCCCGGTCAGGCGACGGCCCTGCCGAGGTGTGCGGCCCGCTCACTGCACGTACTGTTACGGAGCCGCCCCGAGTTGGGCCCCTCCCCTCCACCGGCGCCCCCAGCGGCCTTGCACGCGGTGAAGAACACCAGCTGGCAGCGTCGCCGTGACCGCCTCCGCCTCTTGAGGGCCGGGCTCCGGGCTGCTCAGGGACCTTGATGCGAGGTGGCGGCCTTCAACTTCCAGCCGCCAGGTGTACCGCAGGTTCCCGGCAGGGTTCCCCTACTCCGGTTCAACTCATACGGATCCGGCTTTTGCGGGGACGCCAGTGCGAGGACGTTCCCATCAGCAGGTCTTGTGGGACGCAGTTGAGGTTGGAGAGGGGATCGAATGCCACAGGAGTGGCTGTCGTGCGCGACACCGACGACTGCTTCGCCATCTACCTGGCGGTGGAGACCGGCGACGACGAAGACGCGCGCTCCGCCTCCGAGGTCTCGCAGCTGGCGCGCGACGCCGCTCAAGGCGACGGGTGGGTGGTCAGCTTTCGGCTTCCGGCAGCCGGTGATGACCTGCCCCGGCTGCGCGGACGGCCGGGGGCCGGTGCGCGCAGCCGGGGACTGCCGGCGGTGCATGGGCCGCGTCGATTCGCAGTCCCGGTGCGTGTACTGCCTGCGCCAGGCGGATCCTTCACGGCCCGAGGCGTGACGGTACGAGCCAGAGCCGGTCATGCGCCGCGGCGGCGGGCTCATCCCGTGTGCTAACTAAACGGCCCTACTAGGGGCCGATGAAGGGCGTGATGAGTTCTCCCAGGCTCCATCCGAGCAATGCCGCCGTGAACCATTGCACCCGTCCGTCTGTGGAGACGGACCGCCTGATGACGTCGAAGAGCACGAACGTGAAAATGGCCGCAACTCCGGTCTGAATTAGGACGTGTTGAAGGCTTCCGAATTCCGGGATGGTCGAATGGATCAGCGCAGTACACAGGGGGGCATAGAAGGATTGGAGGACCTGTCCAGCAATGACCATGAGGCAGAGAAGGATCACCATTGACATCTCCCTGGGGCGGGCCTCAACGGGTCGCTCACTCCGGCAAGATCGACACGACCCGTGAGGCAGATTCGGTGTGCACACGAGTTTGCGTCAAGGTGACGAATTTGTCCAGGGCGGTCGACGGCCGGGAAATTTCCCGAGTTTTCCTCTTGACAGGAGCATCGAAGTCCCGTTTGCTGACCCTTTGAGCGTGGCTGTAAAGCCAGGCGATCACCGATAGATCCAGAGAGAAACGCTCAGTTTCCTTGGTTGGTGGGTTCGCCGCCCTCTTCACTCCGGCAAGAATGACGGGGGGCGGCGAACGAATCGGTTTATCCATTGCTCGCGGAGGTTGTAGGGCCTCGCCCGGCTGAAGAAGAACGGCCTGAAGACGTCCCGCCGTCGTTGAGCAGCACGACTCCATACACCGGGCCCTGGGTATGTCTTCACTCCCCGGGGCCCGTGGTGTGTCCGGACGTGGGTCAGATCTCCCCGGCCGCCGTGGTGGTGAGCCAGTCGGCGGCTTCGGCGTCGGTCATCAGCGGCACCTGGGCGGGGTGGGCGTCGTCGTTCTGGACGACGTGGACACGGCCCGGGAGCCGGCTGCTCTTAGAACTCCTAACGAAATGATCTTCGACGTGGTTGGATCACTCACAGACTGATGATCAGGGGGTGCGGGGTGGCGCGGCCGAAGCCGTGGGAGGTCGACGACGAACTGTGGGCGGTGATCGAGCCGCTGTGCTGCCCAGGGTCGAGCGCCGGACCCGGCACCCCGGGCGCAAGCGGCATCCTGACCGGCTGGTGTTCCAGGGCATCCTGTTCGTGCTGCACACCGGGATCTCGTGGGAACACCTGCCGCAGGAACTCGGTTTCGGTTCGGGCATGACCTGCTGGCGCCGCCTGGCCGAGTGGACCGAGGCCGGGGTGTGGCCCCGGCTCCACGAGACCCTCCTTGCCAAGCTGCGCGGCGCGAACGCCCTGGACTTCTCCCGGGCGGCCGTCGACGGCTCGCACATCCGGGCGTTAAAGGGGGACCAAAGACAGGACGAAGCCCTGTCGACCGGGGCAGGACGGGCAGTAAACATCACCTGATCACCGACGCCACCGGCATCCCGCTCGCCGCCACCCTGACCGGCGGCAACCGCAACGACGTCACCCAGCTGATCCCGCTCCTCCAAGCCGTACCACCCGTGCGGGGCAAGCGCGGCCGGCCCCGGCGCCGCCCGGACGTGGTGCTGGGCGACCGCGGCTACGACCATGACAAGTACCGCCGTCTGGTCTGGGACCTCGGCGTGAAGCCGCTGATCGCCCGCCGCGGCACCGAGCACGGCTCCGGCCTGGGCACGCAACGCTGGGTCGTGGAGCGCGCGTTCGCCCATCTGCACTGCTTCCGCCGCCTGCGGATCCGCTGGGAGATACGCGACGACATCCACGAAGCCTTCCTCACCCTGGGATGCGCACTGATCTGCTGGAGAAGACTCCGCACTGCGATGGGCCTTTGAAGCGGCGCTACGGGGGTTCAGGGCTCAGTGGCCCCTCGGCCAGATCCTTGATCGCGTTGAGGCGGTGCTCCCACTGGGCGGTGAGGGTGTCCATCCACCGCGTTGTCCGCCTCAGTGGTTGCAGCTCGGCTTCGTAGCGGACCTCGCGTCCGACCCGGTGGGCGCGAACCAGTCCGGCGCGGTCGAGGACGGCCAAGTGTTTGGCCACCGCCTGGCGGGTGATGGGGAGGCTTGCCGCCAGGGACGTCGAGGTCGCGCCGCCTTCGCGGGCAAGGACGGTCAGGACCTCTCTGCGGATCGGGTCGGCCAGGGCCACCAGGACGTCATCGGGGGCCCGTTCGCCCTCGCTGGTGCGGGTCATGCCGTGGTCTGTTCGCAGTCCGCGCGCAGTTGGTCAAGCTTGCCGGGCCAGTTCTGACTGTTGGCGCGGTGCCGGTCGATGACCTCCTCCGTGGGCAGCCCAAGGTACGCAAAGCCGCTTTCGACCATGGTGAGCCGGGTGCCTCCCGTGGAGTCGTCTTCGGTCAGGGTGAACTCGACCAGAGTGGCGTTCGAGTCGTCCGGCTCCTCGCCTGCCGCGCCCTGAGACCACCGCCAGGACAGGACGCGCGGAGGCTCGACTGTCTGGAAACGAGCGGGAATGACGCCGTGGATGCCGTGGTCGAAGACCAGGAGACCGCCGGGCCGCAGGTCGATCTTGACCGGCTCTCCATCGCCGAACCAGCGGCCCAGGAAAGCGGGCTCGCTCAGCACGGACCAGACCCGTTCCCTGGAGGCATTGATCAGGATGGCGCGTTCGATCGTGTTGGGGACCACTGCAACCTCATCTCATCCGGATGCGCTACCCAAAGGTTGCACATCCGAAGGCGCACGCGCAACCGATCGGTTGCGCATGGAGTAAGTGGCCGCCTGGGTCCCGGCAAGCTTCGAGCACCTGCCACGCACCCATTCCGTTAGGAGTTCTTAGAGGCGGGGTCGACTATCGGGGCGAGCCGCTGCCACATGCCGGCGCTGACCCGGGCGAGGATGACGGTGGAGACCTGCTCGCGGGCACCGGGGATGAGGCGACCGCCGACGGTGGCGGGTCCGTCGTAGATGACGTGGTTGCGGGCCGCACACCCCTCGTACAGAACGGCCTCGATCGAGGGCGGCGATGGCCGGGGACCGCTTCGGGTCGTTCTTCTGCCGGAACGTTTCCCAGTAGCGGGCGAGGTGCCGCAGGGTGGCGTCGGCCCGGTCGATCACGACCATCAGCCGCGGCACACCGTCGAGGTCGCCGTCGAGGGCGATGCGGCGCTCCAGCTCGGAGCCGAGGCCGACCAGGGCGTCGTGGATGCCGGCGACGTTGCCGCGGTGCGTCACCGTCGGCAGGTTCCTCGCCCAGAGGTGGGCGATGCGGGTGTGGTCGAGGACCAGGGCGTGGGCGCCCTGGTGGAGGAACACTGGGCGGTGAGGGTGCGCAGGATGGTCGTGCTGCCGCCGCCGGCGCTGCTGAAGACCAGGATGTGCGGGGCGGCGTCGATGTCGACGGGGATGGCCCGGCCGTCGGTGCTGATACCGATCAGTGCGGCGGAGTCGGGCAGCGCCTGAAGCTGCTGGCGCAGGCCGGGGTCGGTGAGGCGCAGCAGCTTCGGGAGCGCGGTCGTGTTCGTCATCGTGGTGTTCCTCTTCTGTGCTGTGCCTGGTGAACCGGGTGTTCTCCAGTGCTCGGGATGGTGTCGGCCGGACCGGACAGGTCCCGGTGCGCGGCCGCCGGACGGGGCCGGGGCGGTCAGTCGAGGTCGGTCGTCCCGGACGCGACACGGGGTCGATTGCGAGCCCACTTTTTGAGGTCGCCGACGCGGTAGAGGAGTTCGGCGCCACGCTTGCCGACCGGGCTTGGGGAAGGCCGCCTGCCACTCGTTCGTCGCCGCGTCCGGCGGCATCGTCGAGCCTGCGCGACCGGCAGCTCGGCGACGACGAACGCGTCATCCTCCACGAGAACGTCGCCCGCGTCCGCCACCCTCGACTGGATCGAGACGGCCGTCGACACCGGCAAGGTCGACGTCGACGACGAACTGGCCCGCCTCCTGCAAGGCGAATAGGGCAGTGCCACGCGCCTCGGAGCGCAGATCGGCGGCGTCTCACCTATGCATGCGCTGCGGCGGCATCCGCAGCGAGCGCTGCTACGGGGCGCTTGCGAATGTCGGAATGCGCGCCGGAGAAGGGTTCTCCCTGCACATTGTTGATAACGCTAGCGGCGTTGACCCGGTAGAAGGTGCCGGGAGTGAACTCGTAGTTCATATTGCCATTGGCCGGCATCTCACGGTCGTCTGACGGGTTCACTGCCTGGTACCCGTCGGCGCCCATGCCACCCCAGCGCCCCGCGGTCTTGGCCTGTGCGTCTTCCTGGGCCAGGAAGGAGGCCTTCGGATACCACACGCCAACTGCCCAGTCGAAGACGCTGAAGGTTGCCACCAGGGGGCCGTGTACCCGATCTGCGAAGGCGTTCAGGGCGCCCGCGCTGCCGAAGGGGTTGTCTTTCGCGTGCGCGAAGGACCAATGAGAGAAGGCACCCTGCAGGAGCAGCAGTGATGCGACCGGACTGTTTGCGCGTGCGCTGATGCCGGACAAGGCGAAGGAGACCAGCCGGGCGCCGAAGCTGTGACCTATGAGGTGGACCCGCACGGCGGGCGACCGACTGTGCAGGGTCTCAAGCAGCGGCCCCAGTCCGCGGCGGCCGATGTCGCCGGCACGGGTCTTCATGATCGTGTACGAGAGCACTCGCATGGCGTCCTTCGCGCCATTGATGGCGTGGCTGAACCAGTCCCCGATGCCTTGGGTCGCGGAGTCCGGCGGAGCGCTGCCGAATGCCTCGGCCGCGGCTTGGTATGCCGTTTTCGGTTCGGCGGTCAGCAGCAGGGCGGTCTCGCCCGAGTCCTCGACCTCTCCAGTGGGCGCCAGCGGCACCAGTGACTGCAGCAGCTCGTGGATCTGGCGCAGCCGTTCTTCCTTCTGTGTGTCGGACTCAATCGAGCCAACTGCTTTCTCCCCCTCGTCGATGAGCCGGCCGATTTCCAACACCGCCTGCTGCTGTACCGGATCGACGAAGCCCGGCTGGAGGGACGTAGCGATCTCCGTCCCGGAGAGTGCTGCTGTCCCGGCGTTGAGATCGACTACATCACCGCTGCCAGCCTGTGTCGCGGCAGCCATTGGTGGAGGGGTCGCCTGCGTGGGCGGGAACCACAAGGACGGCCAGTAGATGCCAGCGAACCCGGTGTTGCTGATGCCCGCAAGCCCAGTCGCGGCCTCCCGGATCATTGGGAACATCTCGTCGTACAGCGCGCGCGCCTTGTCCTTTGACGTGCCCCACCCGTGGCTGAACATGAAGAGGTCGTCCACACCTTCGGCGGTCACCTCTTCGAGGAAGTCTCCCTCGGCCGGCGCCGCCAGCTGGCCCTTCTCGTCGAACTCGAGGTCCCACACCGGCTCGTTGGTCGCCAGTCGTGTCATGGCATTTGCTCCTTCGTCAGACATTCGCGAGCATCCGCATCAGGTCGACCAGGCCCGCCCCCTGGGCGTACCGCTCCCGGCCGAGGTCTGTGGCGCTGTCGGTAAGCAGGCGCTTGACCTGCCTTGGACGGCCAATGAACTCCGGGCGGGCGGAGAGAAAGGCCGCCATGACCGTGGCGTTCGAGGAACTGGCGCCGGTGTCGGCGTTCCCGGTGGTCCCGGGGCGGCGCTGGGGGCCGGGCCTGTGGTGGTCGGTGACCACCGGACGGCACGTGGCCGCGGGGTCGGAAGCGATGCGTGTCCAGCTGATGGTCCTGGACCGCGACCCGGACGTGACAGGCCTGGCGGGGCGGCCCGTGCGGCTGCTTTGGCGTAATCCCCGCGGGCAGGTGCGTTCCTGGGTGCCGCAGCTTTTCGCCCGCCGTGCCGACGGCACTGCGCTGCTCGCGGACTGCTCCAGCCACCCGGAGGCCGGCGGCGAGCGGGCGGTGAAAGCCGCCCGAGCGGTGGCGCAGGCGTGCGCGCACATCGGCTGGACCTACCGGCGGCTCGCCCCGCTGGACGAGGCAGCGGCGGCGAACCTGAAGTGGCTGGCCGGCTACCGCCACCCCCGTAACGCCGGCCGCCTCGGTCTGATGCCCGCGGTCCTTCAGGCGTTCACGCGGCCACGGCCGCTGCTCGAAGGCGCCATCGCGGCCGGTGACCCGGTCGAGGTCCTCCCCGTGGTCTTCCACGCCCTGTGGCACGGACATCTGGCGGCCTGCCTGGACACGCCGCTGCACGAGCGTGTCCTGGTCGGTCCCCGGGACGCGGAAATTGCAGGCAGGTCGGGAGATGCCGGGTGAGCGCGCGGCGCGATGCCCGTCCGGCGGTGAAGGCCGGAACGCGCGTCCGCTTCCGGGATGTGACGTGGCAGGTCGTCGCTCTGGCCGGGCAGAGCATCCATCTCGTCGGCCCGGACGGCGGAGGTGAAGCTGTGCTGGCCGGGCACCTGTTCGCCGACCCCGGCTTCACCGTCATCGGGGCCGACGTGCCCCAGGCGGCCCCGAAGTGGGGCCTGTTCGAGACCGCCCCCGCCGCAGCACGGGAGAAGGCGCTGGCGTGGCAGCGGCACGTCAGGGAAGTCGAGTGCGGACTGCCCGGCGGGCCCGGCAGCGAAGGGACGGTGCGGACGCAGTACGACCCTGCACGGCATACGCTGGCTGAACGGGAGCAGGCCAAGGCGCAGGAGCTGACCGCGCTCGGGTTCGGCCGGGTGTCGCGCACCACGGTGCAGCGCATGCGACTTGCCTACCGCAAACAGGGGCTGTGGGGGCTGCTCGACCACCGCACCACCCGCGTCTCCAGCCCTACCGGGCGGGCCGACGAACGGGTCGTCGCTGCCGTCCGCGAGGCGCTGCGCCGCCGCCGCGGCCGCTCCAAGGGCACCGTCAACGGCCTGTTCCCGCTGATCAACCAGATCCTTCAGGACCGGCACGGCCCCGGCACCGTGCCCGCGCCGTCGCAGGCCACGCTGTACCGCCTGGTCACCGCCCTGGCCCGACCGGGCGAGCTGCCCACCGGGCCCGTCCGGCAGACCCCCGCGAGCTACGACGGACGGGCCTTCACCCCCGCCACGGCGCTGCGGCCCGGTGAACAGGTCCAGGTCGACACCACCCGCCTGGACGTTCTCACCCTCTTCGACGACGGACGCCTGGCCCGCCCCGAGCTCACCATCGCTGTCGACGTCGCCACCCGCGCCGTCCTCGCCGCCGTGCTGTGTCCGAGCGCGACCAAGGCCGTCGACGCGGCCCTGCTGCTGGCGGAGATGGCCGTCCCGCACCCCGCCCGGCCAACCTGGCCGGACATCCTGCGCATGGAACACGCTCCCGCACTCCCCCACCAGCGGCTGGCCGCGCTGGACGAGCGCCTGGCCGGGGCTGCGGCCCGGCCCGTCGTCCTGCCCGAGACGATCGTCGTCGACCGCGGCAAAGTCTTCGTCTCCGCCGCTTTCACCGCCGCCTGCAAGCACCTCGGCATCAGCGTCCAGCCCGCCCCGCCCCAAGCACCCACCGCCAAAGGCATCGTCGAGCGGACCTTCGGCACCATCAACGCACTGTTCTGCCAGCACCTGCCCGGCTACACCGGATCCGACGTCACCCGCCGCGGCCCCGACACCGAGAAAGACGCCTGCTACAGCGTCGCCCAGCTCCAAGACCTGCTCGACGAATGGCTGGTGCACTACCACCACCGCCCCCACGAAGGCCTGCGCCACCCGATGATGCCCCGCAAAGCCCTCACACCGAACCAGATGTGGGCCGCGCTCGTCGCCGTCGCCGGACACGTCCCCGTCCCGCTCACCGGCCGCGACTACCTCGAACTGCTGCCCGTGCGCTGGCAGGCCATCACCGCCTCCGGCATCCGCATCCACCACCGCACCTACGACGCGGACCTTCTCGCCCCCTACCGCGGCCAGCCCTCCCCCCACGCTGGCCGAGGCGGCAAATGGGAGATCCACTACAACCCCCACGACGTCCGCCAGATCTGGATCCGCCTCCCCGACGGTGACCTCACCGAGATCCCCTGGATCCACCGCGACCACGTCCACCAGCCGTTCAACGACCACACCTGGCAGCACATCCGCACCCTCGCCGTACACGGCAACCACGATGATGCCGAGCACTACGAAGCCGGCCTCGCCGACGCCCTCGACCAGCTCATGCGCCGCGTGACCACCGGTCACGCCACCAAGGCGGAACAAGCTCTCGTCACCCGCGCCACCACAGCGTCGATCCCCGCCGCCCGACATCCGCAGCACGACACCGACCCCACCACCGGCGAGTCGGCGCAGCACGGCGAGGACGACAGCATCGACGATCTCGACGACGCGCCCGACGGCGACTCCAGCCCCGCCCCTGCCACCGGATTCGGGCTCTACGACGCACACCAGGAAGCCGACAGATGGTGAACCCGAACCCGCAGAGTGCGGGCAGCACACCAGTCGGCGCCGGCGACAGTGATGCGGCCGAGCCGTCCTGGTCCCTGACCACCTGGCAGGGCTGGCAGCGCTTCGCCACCACCGACCCGCCCGCCCCGCCCCAGCCCGACGACCCGCCCCGCAGCACCGAAGAACGCCTGGCCTACCACTCCGTCTTCGTCACCATCCGCACCCCCGCCATCAGCCAGCTCGCCACCCAGGTCCGCACCCTGATGATCCTCGGCCGCCACCAGCAGACCACCGCACGGCCCTCCCTCATCGTCACCGGACCCGCCGCAGCCGGGAAAACCACCGCCTTGCTGAACGTCGGCCGCACCTGCCACCTCGCCCACATCCGCAAAAACCCGCCCCCGCCCGGATCAGCCCACGCCGCGGCACCCGTGGCGTACGTCCTCGTCCCTCCCGGCGCCACCGCGAAATCCCTCATCACCGAATTCGCCCGCTACCTCGGCATCCCCGTGGCCACCCGCATGACCCAGACCCAGATCACCGACGCCGTCTGCCACAGCTACACCCAAGCGGGCGTCCAACTCGTCCTCATCGACGAAATCCACCGCCTCAACCCCCGCACCACCACCGGCGCCCAAGCCGCCGACCTCCTCAAAGACCTCACCGAACGCCTGGCCGCCACCTTCGTCTACGCCGGCATCAACCTCCCCGACACCCCCCTCTTCAGCGGGACACGGGGCGCCCAACTCGCCGGACGCGCCACCCTCATCACCTGCGGCCCCCTCCCCGCCCGCCACGGCACCCGCCAACCCTTCCGCGACGTCATCACCGACATCGAAAACGCCCTCGACCTCCACCACCACAAACCCGGCACCCTCCCCCGCCACGCCCCCTACCTCCACCAGCGCACCGCCGGCCGCATCGGATCCCTCACCCGCCTCATCCGCCAAACAGCCATCACCGCCATCCACGACGGCACCGAACGCATCACCAAAACAACCCTCGACGCCGTACAACTCGACCACCTCGCCGAACAACACAACCGCCCCACCCGCAGCCGCTAACCCCCACCCACCGACCAGGCAAAACAGCGCTGACCAGCACAAACACCAACCGAGCCTTTACACGCTGGCGAAACCCACAACGAGCCCGGCCCCACTCAGCACACACGACACAACCCCAACAAACCCCCCTCCGAGCGTCAGAAGTTCAACGAGCGACAGGACATCAATGAGCTGGACCTGGCTGCCCGTTCGGTGCCCGGGCGGGGCAGCCTGTCAGTGGCGCTTGCAGCATCACCCACCCGAGGGGTGCCGGTCTTCGCTGCGAGAGGTGACCTTGGCGGCGGGGTCCGGGATGCCGTGTCGAGTGAACGCCCACAGCACGAGCCCGAGGCAGCTGAAGGCGGCACCCAGTGCGCATACGGCGTTCCAGCCGCCCACCGTGTAGAGGGAGGTCGCAGCGATGGCACCGGTGGCGCTGCCGATCGAGTAGAAGACCATGTATCCGCCGATCAGCCGGCTGCCCGCGTCCGGGTGCAGCGCGTAGATCAGCGTCTGGTTGGTGACATGGACCGCCTGCACGGCGAGATCAAGAAGGATCACCCCGACGACCAGGGCCCAAAGCGAGCTGCGAGTGAAGTACAAGGGCAACCACGCAACGAGGAGCAACGCCAGGGCGATGCCGGTGGTCCACCGGGAGAGTCCGCGGTCGTTCAGGCGGCCCGCCGCGGTCGCGGCCAGGGCGCCGGCGGCACCGATCAGCCCCAGCGCCCCGATCGCGCTGTGGGACAGGAAGTAGGGGGCCTCGCTGAGCGGCAGCGCGATGCTGCTCCACAGGGTGCTGAAGGCGGCGAAAGCCAGCAGACAGAGCAGGGCCCGGAGCCGCAGCAGTCGTTCCCGCGCGAAAAGGGTGATCGTGGAGCGCAGGAGCTGTCCGTAGCCCAGAGGTGCCGGCTGAGCGCCACTGCGGCGCGGCAGCACCCGGTACAGGACCAGGGCGAGCAGAGCGGTGAGCGACGCCGAGGAGAGGTAGACGGAGCGCCAGCCCGCGAGATCGGCCAGGAGGCCGGATGCGGTGCGGGCGAGCAGGATTCCGGTGACCACGCCGCTGGTGACCAGACCGACGACCCGTCCGCGCTCGGCCGCAGGGGCCAGTGATGCCGCGAAGGCCACCAGAGTCTGCGTGACCACCGCGAGAAGCCCCACCATGGCCATGCCCGCGAGCAGGACCGCCGCCGTGTGGGCGGCGGCTACCACGGCCAATGCCACCACCAGGAGCAGCAGGTGGGCCACGATAAGCCGTCTGCGGTCGGCTACATCGCCCAGCGGCACGAGAAAGAAGAGTCCCAGCGCATATCCGACCTGAGTGAGGGTTACCACGCTGCCGACAAGTGCCGGGCTCATGGCGAGGTCGTGACCCATCGTCACCAGGAGCGGCTGGGAGAAGTAGACGTTGGCCACCGCGGCACCGCACGCGACAGCGAACAGCAGAACGACGCCACGGGACAGGACGGACGCGGAACCTTCATCGCTTCGGGCAGCGATCCCTGGTGTCACAGCCTCACCGCTGTCAGCCATCAGTATCGCCCCTCCACGAATCCGGTTGCATCTTGATACCAGTGGCGACACTAGCCCCCCCTGGTAGCATGTTGCAACCAGAGTGGGAGTGAGGGACGCCATGGTGAGCAGGACGCGCTTCGACGACAGCGAATGTCCCGTCGCCCGGTCGGTGGACGCGATCGGCGACTGGTGGTCCCTGCTGATCGTGCGGGACGCCTTCGACGGAAGCCGGCGCTTCGGAGAGTTCCAGCGCAGCCTCGGCGTGGCCAAGAACATCCTCACTGCGCGTCTGCGCACCCTGGTCGCCGGCGGCGTCCTCGAATCCGTACCCGCCTCGGACGGCAGCGCCTACCGCGAGTACGTACTGACTCCGAAAGGCAAGGCGCTCTTCCCCGTCATCGTGGCACTGCGGCAATGGGGTGAACAGAACCTCTTCGACCCCGGCGAACCCCACTCAGAGCTGGTCGACCGCCGCCAGGGACAGCGCCTGCGCCCACTGGAAGTGCTGTCTGCGGACGGGCGCCGGTTGAACCCCGACGACACCACCATCCACAAGATCACCACCCACTGATCTGAGCCGGAGACCCGGCACCGGCACGCCGCCCGAGCGGCAACCTCCCATGCCGCGTCCATCCGCCGGCCAGCGCGTGCCCGCCTGGCACATCAAACCGAGCAACTTCCAGGACAACCCGAGCGCCCAGCGGGGGGATTCAGGTTCTGACCGCAGTTCCGTGAAAGCCCAGGCCAGAGCGTGAATGCAAGAACGTTCACTCGGGGCAGTCCTCGATCATGGGGACCTCCTCGACCGAAGACGTGTCGTTTCCGGGATCGATGTGCAGTTGGAGGGCACGAGCGTCACCGCTGCGGTGCTGATCGTGGATGCTGCGGCCTGCGGACGACCTCCCTGCTGCCCCAGCTGTCCATGGCGAAGACGCAGAGTGCACTCGACCTACCGACACAGCCTGTCCGACCGGCCCCCGGCCGGACAGAAGCTGGTCGTTCGCCTGCGGGTACGGCGCGTCTTCCGCGACAGGAAGTCGTACGCCCGCAGGACCTTCGCCGAACAGGTCGACCGGCTGACGCAACGCCACCGCCGCTCCACCCGTCCCCCGTGCTCGGACAGCAGCCCGCCCGCAGTAGCGACAAGACGCGGACGTACGCGGTACACGGCGGGGGCGCGTCTGGTCCGGGCGTCGGGACGGGTTTCATCAAGTTCTCCTACTCCCCAACCCTGAAGGACCACTCGGTCCATGGATCCAAAATCGTCGGCGGGCGCGACCGGGACCCCGACCACACCCACCGAACCGGCCACAAAGCGCTCCTGCGCGGCCACGCGCCCGGCTGTCCCGCCGACCCCCGCAAGGACACCAGACCGAAGCCGGCTAACGGCCCGTCGCCTGGGCGCCCGCCGGAACGCCCCCGCGTCGGCAGGGAGAACGAAGGGCGCCCTGGGCGCGAGCGCGACCGGGTGGACCATCTAGTGGATCCAGCAGCGCTGACCGGCGCAGCTGATTCTCGTCGTCCGTCGACCTGCTGGTCCCAGCCTCGGTGCCATGGCCGGGACCAGCAGCGGCTCGGCCGGTACGGAGGCCGACGCGTGCCCCAGCCAACCGGTGGCCAGCGGTGGCGTGCCACACCCAGACCCGCGACAGAGGCAAGAACGCTACTCAGCCCCAAGTCTCGCCGTTGACCAGGGCAGGACCGAAATGCCGGGTGGCAATGGAGGCGAGGGGCGGAAGCGGACCGTCGTCCATCGCGCGTTTGAAGGTGTGTACCAGGCACGTGCGCACAGAGTGCACCGGTCCATGGGGTTTCCAGCCGTCGTTCGTGGACAGGGGCCGGTTCTGCGGGTGGGCCAGGGCGAAGGCGACGAGGATCGTGCGCTTGTCCTCGTACTGGAAGTAGTCGACGATCGCCCGGTTGGTGAAGTCGAGGTGGGAGAAGACGACCGCGACGTCCTCCTTCCCGTACGACGCCTGCTCAAGGGCTGCCAGCACGTCGAGAATGGCCTCGCCACGGGCCAGCAGACGGGCTCGCTCATGCGAGTCGCCCCACGGTGGCGGATCGTCGTCCCGCAGGCCTTCGGGGTACTCCTCAGAATGCAGGACGGTACCGATCTCAGCGTCGTCCCAGCGGGCCTGTCCACTGACGCTCCCCCAATTCAAACTCGCGTTGACACACAGCTCGCCCGCCAGCAGCGCCCAGGGCGTGCACACCACACGCTCGCGCGCCAGGTCGACCACGAGCTGACCGAACTCTTCCCGTGACAGCAGAACCGGCTCGGCAGGCGCAATGAAGGCATCGGTCCATATCCCCATGCAACGTGGTGTACAGGCAAGACACCGAAGAAGACCAACGAAAATCAGCGCGACCGGACGCCGACCGCGACACGTGATACTGCGCCTCCTCACGGTCCTGCGCATGGCGTCTTCGCCAATGCCGTCAAACCCGGATACACCGGGAATCAGGGAGCCGGACATGGTGTGCCTTTCGGTCTGCTGACTGCCAGGGTCGACGCTCTGGCCGGGGCCCCGGCGGCCGTGCCTCCCGAGGCAGTACGGTTCGTCAACTCGCTGCAAGAGGCGCTGGCAGGCTCGTACTTGTGGCACGAGCTGACCGGCCGCTTCGGCCAGGCAACAGCGGGAACCCTCGGGCAACCCCGCGGTCTGGGCACATCCGCGGTATATGCCTTTTCAGGGAGCCCGAGCCAACCTCGCGCTTTCACGAGGTGGGGTGTTTGAGGCTTGACGCACGCCTTGACCCCGTCGGCCGCGTCGACCGGCTCGCGTGGGCACCTGGACTCCGTCACCTCGCGCGAGGACCGGTCACCTTCGGTACGCCGCTCCGGCTCCGCCGGCTCACGTCAGGGCCGATTCAGGGCGTCCGAGATGCGGACGAAGCGGTGACCGCCGGCGAGCAGGTGCGGGACGGCGCGTGCGATGCCCCGTGCCGTACCGCCCTCGGGGTGGTTCATGTGGCACAGGACGATGGAACCGGCCCGGGCGGAGGCCACGGTGGTGTAAACCTGCTCGGCGGTGAAGGTGGCGCCGCCGTCGCCGTTGACGGAGAAGCTGACGAAGCGCTCCCCGAGGTCTGTGACGATACGTGCCGCGACGTCGTCGCAGTAGGCCGTCCCGGACCGGAACAAGCGCGGCGGGGCGCCCAGCAGGCGGGTCAGCTTGGCCTGGTTACCGGCGACCTCGTCGTACACCTCTGCTGCACCGCGGGTACCGGGGATGCCGTATGCGGAACGACCGGTGACCGACAGCGGGCGGTGCCGGGTGCCGTGGTTGGCTATCTCGAAGAGCGGATCGGCGGCCAGTCGGTGAAATGCCGCCGGGTTGGCGTCGATCCAGCGGGAGTTGAGGAAGAGGGTCGCCGGAATGTGCCGTGCGCGGAGCAGATCGATGAGCGCCTGGTCGTAGCCGCTGCCGCCCGGGCCGCCGCACGCGTCGAAGGTCAGCGCGATGTCGCGCGTGGTGGGCGGCAAGGAGTGCACTACGCCCGGGGCGTCGAAGCCCCAGGTGCGCGGCACGCTACGCCCGTAGCGGGCCACGATCTGCGCGCGGGTGGCGGGAGAGTGCGCGGTGGAGGCCGTGGCCGGGGGGACGGAAGCGAGGGGCGGCCGGGCCGCTGGGCCCGCGCCCTTCTCCGGCGCGGCGGAGGAGGCGGGGGCACCATTGTCGTTCTTCGGGCCGGCACAACCGGCGAGCAGCCCTCCCGCCAGGGCAGCCATCACCGCACGGCGACCAGCCGTCATCCGCTCACTCCCCCACCTGATCGAAGGCCGCCGCAACCGACGACCACCACGACGGCAACCGTACGCACCGGACCATCGGCGGCCGTGAAGACGGCGGTAAGAGATCATCCAGAATCGGGCACCAGACGGTGACTGCCGCAATCGCGAGGCCAGTGGCTGTCTCTGGGGGTCGGCCGTATGTTCCTCATGGCGCGACGCACAGCGGCTGGTGCCGTGGATCGCGAAATCCATTGTCGCCGAATCGAGTTGCCGGGTCATCCAATCCAGCCGACCGCAGGCAGCGGCAAAAATCAGGCAGAGCCAGGTAGGACGATGATCGGGTGTTGACCGTAGACGTCTGCAGCCGCAATCGGATCGACGACGAACCGGATGGCCGCATGTACGTCTTGGGCGGCGATGAACAGTGTCATGGCGTCGAGTAGGGTGCCGTTGTGGGTGATGATCACCCTGTCCTCCCCAAGGCCGCAGCCAAATCCCGCGTTGTCGATAACGGCGGTGGCATCCAGGGTGCTCCAGTGCGTTGTGCCCGCTGGTCACCGGCGAGACCTGCCCGTCGAACGTCGCCATGACCCGGCGTAGAGAGCCCGTGGGGGAGCCCGCTCCTGGTACGAGTTCGCACACCCTTTGCAGTCGTCGCAGCGAGAGCAGGAAGAAGTCGATGCCGCGCAGGCCACGGACGGCATCCGAGCTGGGCAAGGACGCTGGCATGACCGCGGATCGGCAGAACGCGACGATGCGTTTGTGCTGCTGCTCGGCGGCGAGGAACTGCTCGTCAACACGAACAGCAGCGGCACCCCGGCCTCGGGGGCCGGTCAGGACGACGTCGGCGCGGGCGCTGCCGATCTCCTCTATCTCGCGGTCCAGGTCGATCGCGGCGGCAGCCAGACCGTCCTTCGTGAGCAGCCGGGTCTCCTCACCGCGCCGCGTACGGCCGCCGTCGGCGGCCAGGCCGTGGCGCCGAAGGTCGTTCACCGCTGCCCGGTGGGAAGCGGTCCGGGCTTCCTTCTGCTTGACCGCCGTCGGCTTGAGGGTGTTCCGGTAGGTCAGATGCGGCGAGGACAGCCGCTGGATCTGGTCGGCGGTGGCGACCTTCAGCACGCCGAGGACGCGCAGCACATCCGCGCGCAGGTCGTTGCTCGATCCCGCCTCGTTCTCCTTGCGCTTGCCCGCCATCAGCCTCGCCCTCCCGTCGTCCGCGACCAGCCAGCGGCCGGGCGTCGGCCCCCGGCCGTGGAGGGGACCGGGCCCCCGGGCCCGATGATCTCCCCCACCACCGACAACCAACTCAAGGACAAGCGGAGAGAGTGGGCTGTGACGAGCAGGCGAGGGCCCGGAAACCCGTGGTGACAAGGGGGAAAGACGGGTGTGCGGGTGCCGGGCACGGAAGTGGCTTCGGCAGTGGGAACGCACGCGCCGACGGCAGGGCCTCACCAGGGCTTGCCCAGCAGTCAACATGAGGCGCGCGGCCGGGCCGGGCGGCGAGGGCGCGGCGGGTGGAACTCCCCGATGGCGGCCGCACGGAGCGGGGGTAGTGGGCGGGTCGGTCGTATGTGGGCATTGTTTCTTCCTTCCTCCGGCATGCTGGCCGGGTCGGCGGTCGTCCGGCCCGCACGCCGATGTACGCACGAGCTGGAGCCACCGTGAGGAAGCACCCCTTGTCCGCGGTCTGACGGCCAGACCCGATGGGTGTCCGTTTCCGCCTTGACTGCCCCTTGGGCGGACGGGTTTGTCCGTGACCGACGCCACAGACGTCCGGCCAGGATCCAGCGGGGCGGCCCGGGTACTGGACGGCCAAGCCCCGTGCCGCCGTACCCAGAATGCACGGGGGTGTCGGATGGAGCCTGTGGTACTCGGCGGGAAACTCGCCTCCAGTTTGGTCGGCTCACTGATCAAAAGACTGTTCGTAGCAGAGGGGCCTGGCGCGGGCCTGGTCGACAGACCCGTGAGGCTGAAAGACCTGGTCTCCTTCCGCGGCGAGAAGCACACGCTGGGCGAGAAGGATGTGCACAAGCTCGCCGAGTACCTGGTTCAGCAGGCCATCGACTCACCCGGCGAGCGCCCTGGCTCACCAACCCCGAGGCACGAGTCCACATGGACAAGGCCGCCACCATCGCAAGCGACGTCCAGCCCCGCCTCTTCCGAGTGGCGTCGAGCCACCGGGGTGAACCAACACCGAACGGAGCAGGTGAGTTCTCGGAAACTTCGCGTTCACGACGGCGGGCACCGACGGTAACGACCGCTTTCTAGCGTGACCGGCCGTGGGATCAGAGTCGTATACACGGCCGAACGGAACGCATGACGGTCCGTGGGCTCCCCCGTGCTGCCGATGACGCCAAGCGGGGCTTTCCCTCCCACAGAGGCACCCGCACCAGCATCATCGGGAGGCGCGAGATGAGCACCACCGAGTCACGAACCCAAACGGCAGGCGCGCCGAAGGCCGCCGCCGACCAGGCGGTCAGGGAGACGCTGGAGGACTACACCCTCCGTTTCGCTCCCCGCAGCTACCGACGCTGGACCCCCATGGTCGTGGCGACCACCGCCCTTGGCGGCATCGCCTACATGGCCGACTTCTCCATCGGCGCCGGCATCGGCCTGGCGCACGGCACCGGCAACGCCCTCGTTGCCATCGCGGTGGCTGCCATGGTCATTTTCATCACCGGCTTCCCCCTCGCCTATTACGGCGCCCGCTACAACATCGACCTCGACCTCATCACCCGCGGCTCAGGCTTCGGTTACTACGGCTCGGTCCTCACCAGCGTCATCTTCGCCAGCTTCACCTTCATCTTCTTCGCCCTCGAAGGCTCGATCATGGCCCAGGGCCTCAAACTCGGCCTCGGGCTGCCCCTGTGGCTGGGCTACCTGATCTCCACGCTCATGGTCATCCCCCTGGTGGTCTACGGCATGAAGGCGCTCAGCAAGCTCCAGGTGTGGACCACCCCGATCTGGCTGCTGCTGATGGTCGTCCCGCTGGTCTACCTGATCGGCACCGACCCCGGCACCGTCAACCGCTTCCTCGCCTACGCCGGCACGGACGGCGGCGGCGTCAACACGGCCTCGGTCCTACTCGGCGCCGGCGTCTGCCTCTCACTCATCGCCCAGATAGGCGAGCAGATCGACTACCTGCGCTTCATGCCACCCAAGACCGAGACCAACAAGCGCACCTGGTGGACCGCCGTGGTCATGGCGGGCCCCGGCTGGGTGGTGCTGGGTGCGCTGAAGCAGGCCATCGGCGTCTTCCTCGCCGTCTACATCCTCGCCAAGGTCGGGCCGGCCGCCGCGACCGAGCCCATCCAGCAGTTCCGCGGCGCCTTCGACGCGATGATGCCGTCCTGGATGGTGATCCCGCTCGCCGTGGCACTGGTGGTCATCAGCCAGATCAAGATCAATGTCACGAACGCCTACTCCGGCTCGCTCGCCTGGACGAACTCCTTCACCCGAGTCACCAGGCACTACCCCGGCCGCATGGTCTTCGTCCTGGTCAACCTGGGCTTCGCGCTCGCCCTGATGGAAGCCGACATGTTCAGCTTCCTCAACAGCATCCTGGGCTTCTACTCGAACTGCGCGATCGCCTGGGTGGTCACCGTCGCCACCGACATCGGCGTCAACAAGTACCTGCTGAAGCTCTCCCCGCTCCAGCCGGAGTTCCGCCGGGGCATGCTCCACCCCGTCAACCCGGTCGGCGTCGTGGCCTTCGTTGCCGCCTCCGGCCTGTCGATCGCCATGTACTTCCACCTGCTGGGCGACACCCTCCAGCCGTACTCCCCCGTCGCCGCCGCCGTCATCGCCTTCGCCCTGACCCCGCTGATGGCGATCGTCACCAAGGGCAAGTACTACCTCCGCCGCACCGACGACGGCATGGACGAGCCCCTGCTGGATGCGGACGGCAACCCGAGCGCTCTCACCTTCGACTGCCACGTCTGCCACCAGCCGTACGAACGCCCGGACCTGACCGCCTGCGCCACACACGACGCGGCCGTCTGCTCCCTGTGCCTGAGCACAGACAAAGTCGGCGACCACGTGCTGCCTTCCACTGCTTAGCCGGCGGCCTGGCTGCGGTGTGTGGGCAGCCGAATTCCGGAACGCGCATGTGGCGCGGCACGAAGGAGACGGCGTCACCTGTATTCGGAGCCGCAGAGAGGTCGTGCCGACGCGTACGTGTCCACACGACCTCTTGCTGAGCCCGCTACTCGGACCGCGACCGGCGGAGCGGCTGCGCAAGACGGCGAACCCCGCCGCCGCCAGACCCAGTACGCCGACGGCCAGACCAGCGACACCGAGACCGCGGGCGGTCGAGTCGCTGGTCGACGTGGTCGACTTCGAGCTCTCTTCGAGACGGTCGGCGAGGCGGACGACGTGCTGCCGCCTCCTTCCTCGCCCGAAGGTCGCCGCCGTGCCCGTGACCGAGTCCGGCGAACGCCTCGTGGACGTCCGCCTCGGCGGCCGTCTGCTCGTCGACACCCGCAAGCAGGACCCGGCCGACGCCTTCGCCCACCTGCGGGAAGGCGTGCTGGAGCGGCTGCTCACGGCACAGACCATGCTCCCGACGGGCATCCGGCTGCTGTTCGTCGAGGGGTACCGGCCCCCTTCCCTCCAGCGGGAGTACTTCGAGGAGTACGCCGGCCAGCTGCGAGCCGCCCACCCCGGCTGGTCCTCCCAGGAGATCCACTCGGCGGCGAGCAGGTACGTGTCACCCCCCGGCATCGCCCCGCACAGCGCCGGCGCGGCCGTCGACCTCACCCTCGCCGATGCCGACGGGAACGAGCTGGACCTGGGCACGCGCATGAACGCGGACCCGGAGGAGAGCGTCGGCGCCTGCTACACCCACGCCCCGAACATCAGCGAGGAGGCCCGCGCCAACCGGGAGCTGCTGGGCACCGTGCTCACGGCCGCAGGGCTGGTGAACTACCCCACGGAGTGTGCGACACGAAGTCGCACCAATTTAAGTGAGGACAGCCAATTGAAGGAGGTACCCGACGGCTGAACTCCGAGCCAGTGTCCAAGGCTCGTCCCCACGCTCACATGCGTCGCTGGTAACGGCGGGGTGTGAAGCTGAGCGCGTCAAGCCCAAGAGCGTCCCGGCCATCGGGAAGCAACAGGCGAAGGGGAAGGCTGGACGGGCGAACGCAAGTGAACCCTCGATGATGCTTCGTAAGGGTAAAGCCGCTTGGTGGTTTGCAATCGGCGGCTTAAGGACCAGGTGCTGCAATGCATCAGGCGACCACCGGGGAATTCTGCTCGGTGGGAGGACACCGTCGGTCCCGGAGTGCAAGGGGGCGCCCACCCCAGCCGAATCTTATTGGTGTGGAACGTGGTAACCCCGACAGGGTCCAAGTCATGGCTTGGTAAGCCGACCGCAAGGAAGGCGGAACTCCCTGGCGGGAACAGGATGATCCAAGAAGCAAATGCCGGTGGACCGAAAGGTCAGAGGAAACCGGGGACGGAACCTTCATCTGTCTTCGCATAACTCGCCGGATACGAGCCCCATGGCTCGGCCCGAAAGGGAGCCCACGTGGATCAGGTGAGCCTTTGAACTCACCGCAGCAAGGTAGTCCGAACTGAGGGGCAAGTTAGATGCGGGAGGCGAAATTGGGGGCCAAGGCGACCGCTGCTGCTTCCATGCCGACGGCGAACGGACCCGAAGGCGTGAACGTCGACTGGCACAGCATCAGCTGGGCCGAGTGCGAGAAGAACGTACGACGACTGAGGCAGCGGATCTTCAAGGCTACGCAGGAAGGGGATCTGAAGAAGGTCCGAAACTTGCAGAAGCTGATGCTGCGGAGTCACAGCAACACGCTGGTGAGCGTGAAGCGTGTCACGCAGCAGAGCAAGGGGCGCAAGACCCCTGGAATCGATGGGGAACAGGCCATCACTCCCAAGGAGCGAGGAAGGCTGGCGGACGAAATCCATCAGTCGTCTGAACCCTGGAGAGCCAGGCCAGTCAAACGCGTGTTCATCCCCAAGAGCAACGAGAAACAGAGGCCGCTCGGTATCCCGGTCATCCGTGACCGGATCCTCCAGGCGCGCGTTAAGAACGCCTTGGAACCCGAGTGGGAAGCGCGGTTCGAGCCGAAGTCTTACGGTTTCCGCCCGGGCCGCAGCTGTCAGGATGCGGTAGCGGCGATCTTCTGGACGGTGAAGGGCCACAACCCGAGCCGCCGGTGGGTACTGGATGCCGACCTGTCAGCAGCCTTCGATCGGATCAATCACGACCATCTGATGGCGATGCTCGGCGAGTTCCCTGCAAGGGGACTCGTCCGTGGGTGGCTCAAAGCTGGCGTGATCGACCGAGGCCGATTCGCTCCGACAGAAGAAGGAACACCTCAAGGTGGCGTAATCAGCCCTCTCCTGATGAACGTTGCTCTACACGGGATGGAGCAGGCCGCCGGCTGCCGGTACGCCACAGTCAGGGCCGGGAAGTCTCCCGGTGCTGTACCTGGCCACCCGGTGCTCGTGAGATATGCCGATGACTTCGTCGTGTTGTGCTGTGACGAAGAACAGGCGCGTCAGGTCAAGGCTCGACTTACAGAATGGTTGGCACCAAGGGGTCTTCAATTCAACGAAGAGAAGACCTCCATCGTCCGCTTGGAAGATGGGTTTGATTTCCTTGGATTCACCGTGCGTAGATTGAGTGGGAAACTGATCATCAAACCGAGCGTGGCGGCACGCAAGAGGCTCCGGGAACGGCTACGGAAGGAGATGATTGCCCTGCGAGGGGCGAGCATCGAAGCCGTGCTGATGAAGCTCAGCCCGATCGTTCGAGGCTGGACGGCCTACTACCGGTCAGTGGCGTCATCGAAAGTCTTCAACTCGATGGACACGTACATGTGGCGGCTGACCTACCGATGGGCCAGGCGCAGCCACGAAGGGAAGTCGCGGAACTGGGTGACAGCCCGGTACTACGGCAGGTTCAATCAACACAGGCAAGACAACTGGGTGTTCGGGAACCGGAGTAACGGTGCCTACCTCCCAAAAAATTTGTCTGGACGAGCATCTCTCGCCACCAGCTTGTGAAGGGTGGGGCATCCCCGGATGACCCAAGCCTGATCGGCTACTGGCAGAACCGTCGTCGCAAGCAAGCGCCTCCTCCGATGGACAGGACAAGTCTCTACCTGGCCGCTCGGCAGAGAGGGGTATGCCCGCTCTGCAAACAGGCGCTGATCGCCGGTGCCGAGTATGAGCCAGACAGTCCACGCGAGTGGATGGACTGGTTCTCGGCGTCGAAGAAGATGCTCCACAAGCATCACTTCACATACCGGCGCGACGGCGGCTCGGATGAACGAACCAATCTCCGCCTTGTGCACTCCGAATGTCATCGTCAACACCATGCAGGCGATGGGAAGAGGACCCCTAAATCTGCAATCCTGCGAAGCCCTCCGGGGCTTGCTTGAGCCGGATGCGATGAAAGTTGCAAGTCCGGTTCTGAGGGGGCTGGGGCCACGGCAACGTGGCCCCGGCTACCCGACGGTGGCACTGGTCCTTCGGGGACCGCTACTGGGCCTTGCTCACGGGCAACGCCACGGCGCTCTACGGCCCCAAGGAGCTCGGCTCGCGCAACTGACCGACCAAGACCTCCTGTTCCGGCCCGGGCAGCGTACCGACAGCGAGCCGCCCGCCCTGGTCGGCAAGAGGAATTGTCACGACGTCTGGATGAGGAGTGGTTGCCTGCCGGCAGGCGAAGGGACTTGAGTCTCCCGTAGGGGGAGACACGAAGGTGGGGACATGGACGGCGACACGCTCTACTCGATCGGTGAACTGGCTCGACGGACCGGTCTCACGGTCAAGACCATTCGGTTCTACTCCGATCGCGGAATCGTGGCGCCGACCGACCGCAGCCCGGCCGGCTACCGCCTCTACGGTATCGACGCCGTCGCACGCCTGGACCTCGTGCGGACCCTGCGCGAGCTGGGACTCGACCTTCCGACGATCCGCAAGGTCGTGGACCGCGAGCTCTCGCTTCCCGAGGTCGCCGCGGCGCACGCCGAAGCACTGGCAGTGCAGATCCGCGTCCTGCGCCTGCGGCGCGCGGTGCTGACGGCAGTGGCCGAGCGCGGGTCCACACCTGAGGAGACGGAACTCATGAACCGGCTGGCCCAGCTTTCCGAGGACGAACGCAGACGCCTGATCGGCGATTTCCTCGACGCCGTCTTCGGCGGTCTTGACGCCGACCCCGCATTCGCGGGGGTCATGCGCTCGATGACCCCCGAGTTGCCCGACAACCCGGAGGCAGAACAGCTCCAGGCGTGGGTGGAACTGGCCGAAATGTCCCTGGACCCGGGTTTCCGCGCCGCCGTGCGGCGGATGGCCGAGGACCAGGCGGCCGAGCGGGCCCGAAGCGACATGCGGGGCCCGCGCCGCGACATCGCCGCAGAAGTCCGTGACCAGGCCGGCCCGGCCCTGACCGCCGGCATCGACCCGGCCTCGCCCCAGGCTGATCCGATCGTCGCGGCCTTCACCGCGCACTACGCGCACCTCCTCGGCCGCCCCGACGACATCGAGCTTCGCCGCCGACTGGCGACTCGGCTGGAGAGCATCAGCGACCCCCGCAGGGAGCGATATCTCCAGCTGCTCGCGGTGGTCAACGGCTGGCCGGCCCCGGAGAGTCTGGCTCCAGTGTTCGACTGGTCCGTCCAGGCCCTGCGCGTCCGGACACAGCAATGACGGGGCGGTCGCAAAGAGGCATGGGGCGGACGCGGCCGGCGTCGAGTGAAAACGCCACCACACATGACCGGCTGATGAGTGCCCCGGTCGTCCTTCAGGTGACCGCGTCGCCGGTCCTTCCCGCTCTCGTCCTTCGCCCCTGGCGCATGGAGGACGTTGCCGCATTGGTCGAGGTGAGCCGGGACCGGGCACTGCGCCAGTGGGCGAGCTCTGTCGTGGACGACGACGCCGACGGGACACGCTGGGTGCAGGCTCAGCAGCAGGGCTGGGCAGCGGGGAACCGGTTCGGCTTCGCCGTCCTTGAGGAACAACCCAACTCAGTTCGCGAACAGTTGGTGGGCAACGTGGTCCTCAAGGAAGTCACCTCCGGCAAACCGGCGGCCGAAGTGGGCTACTGGACCGCGGCACACGCTCGCGGCCGGGGAGTAGCCTCCCGCGCCCTGGAGGCACTCACCAGCTGGGCCCTCGACACCTTCGAAGCCGACGGTCTTGAACGTCTCGAACTCCTCCACCAGGTGGACAACCCGGCATCGTGCCGGGTCGCACAGAAGAGCCGCTACGACTTCGACACCCTCCTGCCCGCGGCACCGCCCTCCTTCCCCCGCGAGGGCCACCTGCACATACGGCGCGCGTGCCTGAGACCCTTCCGGCTTCTGCGGACCGGCTGAGGCTGCTCACGCAGAGAGGGCTCGGGGCGTTCGACGAGGCGGCCGCATTCCTGCTTCGCGCTCTGGAAGCATTCCTCGATGGCCCATCGGCTGCCGGCGATGCGGATCAGGTCGTCGAGTGTGGTCTCGGCGGGGCAGTAGGTGATGTAGTAGGAGATCTCCTGAGGGCGGGCGACGCTGCGGCGGGCCATCACCCAGTGGCGGCGGTCGGGTCGGTGCCAGGGCCGTACCTCGACGCGTGCCCAGTCGTGGATCCGCAGGCCGTGGGCCCCGTTGCCGCAGCAGCGGCGCTTCCATTTCTGCTGTGGCAGGGCGTTGAACAGGTCGTGGATGGGGTGGTCGATCGCCCATCGGGTGACTACGGTGTCGTGGCGGGTGGTGGCCATGACGTGGAAGACGTCCGCCCGTTCCCGCTCGGAGCGCCAGCCTTTGCTGAATCCGTAGGCGGCATCGGCGGTCACCCAGCGAAACGGGATCTTGTCCGTCATGGCGCGGCGGACCATCGCTTTGGCCATGGCCACCTTGGTCTCGAAGCCGACGTCGTCGTGGATGCCGGCGCGGCGGCACCGTTCGGGGTCGTCGGTCCAGGAGGTGGGCAGATACAGACGCCGGTCGATCAGTGTCCGCCCGCGGCCGGTGGCGTAGGCGAGAAACACGCCGACCTGGCAGTTCTCCGTCCGCCCGGCGGTGCCGGAGTACTGCCGCTGCACCCCGGCCGACCGCGTCCCCTTCTTCAAGAAGCCTGTGTCGTCCACGATCAGGACGGCATCGAGATCACCGAGATTGTCGACCACGTACTGACGCACGTCGTCGAGTACCTCATCGGCGTCCCACTCGATCCGGTTCAGCATTCGGTGGATGCGATCTGGGCCCGCATGGCCGGCTTCCTCCGCCAGGGTCCAGCCGTTCTTCCGCTGGATACGTCGTCGCTCTTCCCGCTCGGGATCGGTCTCGGCGTCCTGACCGTTTTGTTCTTCGATGCGGCCCCCTTTGACCTGGCCTTCTCCTCCTCGGCGGCAGCCTTCTCCGGTGTGCTGAGGACGTCCTCGCTCAGGCGCATCCCGGCAGCGTCGTGGTGAGCACGCGCGGTGGTGGAGTCGATGCCGACCAGGGACAGGTCCACCTCACCCCGCTTCGCCGCTTCCGCGATCAAGCCCTCCAGCAGGGCCTCGAAGACCCCGGCGTCACGCCACTGCCGGAAGCGGTTGGTGGACGGTCGACCAGGCACCGAACTCCTGCGGCATCCCCCGCCACTGACCGCCGGTTTTGAACCGCCAGATCACATCCTCGAACTGCTGCCGTAACCGCTCGGGATACGGGCCGTACTCGCCGATCGACAGGTACGGCCCGATGAACTCCCATTCCATGTCCGTCAGTTGCACTCGCGCCATGAATGGAGATCTATCCTCACCGGCCGCGCCGCGAGGGTGAAACCCGGCACTGCCACCTTCCGCCATCGAGTCGAATTGAGCTCAGCCGAGACCACGATGGGCGGCCCACAACTTCCCGGCACGGCTGGCAGCGTCTGCAACCAGGGACGCCAGTTCGGGCTTGTCGGGCACTGGGAACGAAACGTACGCGCCCCGACCACCACCAACGGGTCGGCCATAGGCCTTTACGGCGAGGTGACCGTCCGGGAGAAGCCGGACGTTGAGTGTGGTGAGGGTGAACGCTTCACCGCGTCGCGTGTCCGTCCAGCGGAGGGCCTGCGGGATCGTGACATTGATCGCCAGAGCACTCCCTTCCGGGTCGCTACTCATGGACGGATGATCTCACGCGAGCCCCCACATCAGCCGGACCGCCCACACAACCGGCCCGCCCTCCCAGCCGTGCTGGGCCGCCTCCTCGTGGTCGCGCAAAGCCCGCAGCGCCTCGAGGAGGTTCTTCCTGCTGGGCATACCGCTCTCCCCCGGCGCTGGTGGCTGGACGCTGACGAGCCGACACCAGGAGCCCCTCCGGCAGGTTCGGGACCGATCCGGGAAAGATCGCCCGCGTTGACGTCGCGGCCCCGGGGCCCGGCGCGGGGCAGAACGACCAGGGCGCGGACCGGAGGTCAGCGGGCCCGGGTCACGGTGACAGGCACGTCCGGGCAGCTGCCCAGGACTTCAGCGAGCGCGGCCTGTTCGCCGGCATCGACGCTCAAGCCCCAGCGGGTCTTGTCCACCACCCAGTCGGTGACATAGGTGCAGCGGTATCCGACGGCGGGCGGCAGCCACGTGGAGGGGTCCTGGTCCGCCTTCGACCGGTTCGACGCGGCCGACACCGCGATCAGCGCTGGCGACAGGCCGGTGCCGGCCGCCGCCCGGCTGGTCCCTACCTGACACCTCATGGGCGCCTTTCCCACATCGCTCACCACGATCGCGTCACCGCTCACGCAGCATGTGGTGGTTTGGAGCCTCCCCCCGTAGGGTGACTCCGAGGGGCCAAACCCTCATCTCCTGCACAGCATCGCTTCTAGCCTGACGCGTTCACCAGGCAAGTCCGGATCTTGATGTCGGAACGCAGAAGTGCTCCCTGATCTGCGATGATCGGCCTTGCCGAAGATCAAAGCATCGCAGCTGGGAGCACTTGCCACGTGAACTCCACAACGTCTCGTTCGAGGCTGTCTACGGTAATGCGCTCGGGGTTCGACGGAGCCGGGATGCTGGACACTTGTTGGTCCAGAACCTTGGGAGGGCTCCGTGTCACGCAGCCATCCGCCTGAGTCCCGCGCAACGTTCCTCGACCTCGTTGTTATGGGACGCCTGGCCGGCACGCTGTCCATCCCGCGACCGACTACCGCCGGAGGAGACCGTCAGTTGGTGGCGAGAAGGTGCTCCAGCCAGTTGCGGCGTGCCGCGACAGCGGCCTTGCTGATCCGCGCCTCGGGGGCTTTCCGGTCGAAGCCGTGGATTCCGCCGGGCCACACGTGCAGCTCGGCTTCGCCGCCGGCCTGCCAGATCCGGTCGGCGTAGGCGAGGATCTCATCGCGCAGGCACTCGGCGGAGCCGACGTCGATGAATGTAGGCGGCAGGCCGGCCAGGTCGGTGGCGCGGGCGGGCGCAGCATACTGCGGCACGTCAGCTCCGCCCTGGGCGTCACCGAGCAGCGAGCTCCAGGCGAACCCGTTGCGGCTGCGGTCGAAGAGTTCGACGTCGTCCATCTGCAGGGCTGAGGCGCTGTCGTTGCGGTCGTCGAGCAGCGGGGCAATCAGCAGCTGGCCGAGCAGGCGGGGACCGCCCTTGTCGCGCACGGTCAAAGCGAGCGCGGCGCTGAGGGCGCCGCCGGCGCTGAAGCCCGTGACGACGATGCGCTCCGAGTCGATGCCGAGCTCGTCCGCGTGGTCGGCGACCCACAGCAGACCGGCGTAAGCGTCGTTGATCTGGGCGGGGTAGGGGTGCTCGGGCGCGAGCCGGTAGCCGACCGAGATCAGCGTGGCCCCGAACCGCTCGGCCGTCTCGAGTATCTGGTCGAGCCCGGTGCGGTGATCGCCACAGTAGAAGCCGCCGCCGTGCATGAAGTAGAGCGCCGGCCGCGATGCGGGCGCGCCGGAGGGTGTGCACACCAGCAGCGGGATCTCGGGGGCGCCGTCCAGGCCGGGCACCGAGGGCTGGAAGACGGTGAAGCGCCCGCCATGGCTGAGGTCCTCGAGCGCCGCCACTGCGGCGTCGGCCTCCGCGCGGATCACCGACAGCTTCTCGAGGCTCATCGGTGCCAAGTCCGGTTCCTCCGCCAGGTAGGCGTCATAAGCGACCTGAAGTTCGGCATCGAGAGGAACGGGAACGGCGGGCACGGTCTTTCCAGGTTCAAGATCCATACGCGCACGCTAGCGCCCCTGCTCCTTTCGCATCATCCGGTTTTCAACACCTTGTCGATCGCGCTCCTCGCACTGCCCACCGACAGCACGGTCCGACGCGCCTCCCCAGCCACGGTCCTGTGACGGTCAGACATGCCGTCATCCTTAGGTAACGGCGCAGATCAGTGACGTGCCCGCTCTGCGCGCGCTGACCAACGCATCCATCCAAGGACCCAGCTCTGTCCAGCGCGCTCAACCTTCGGTGTGAAACAAGCCGTCAACCAAGGTTCGGTGAGAACGCTCAACCTTCACTGCGATAGGGCAGCGCTGTCCTGTGACAGGTGATCTTGACCGATTGCCAAGTGATCTTGACCGCCCGAAGCGAAGGAACGGCACGCCACCAGTGGTTGCAAAGAGGTACGGCCGCTCACGCGTGCCCCTCGGGCATGAGCGGCCGTACCTCCTCACGGTCAGGCGTGCGGAGCCCAGACCGCGACGAGGCGGGCGCCCCCGTGCTCGACCGACTTCCAGGAGCCGACGAAGGCGAGGATGGCGACCGCGCTGCTCGGGAAACCCGAGCGGTTCATACGAGCCAGGAGATCACAGTCGGCCTCACCCGCGAGCGCGTCCGCCAGAGCGTGCATACCGGGGTTGTGACCGACCACCACCAGGTCAGCCACCTCGTCCGAGGTCTCGTTGAGCAGGGCGATGAGTTCGGCGAGGCCGGCCTCGTACAGGCGGTCTTCGTAAACGGTCCGGGGAGGCTGGGCGAGCTCGGGGACGATGAGCTTCCAGGTCTCCCGGGCGCGCGCCGCGGTCGACACGAGTGCGAGATCAGGGTTGACGCCGCTGCCGGCGAGCCATCAACCGGTCACGGGGGCGTCCTTCCGCCCCCGATCCGCCAGCGGACGCTCGTGGTCGTCCTCGTCGTTCCACTCCGATTTGGCGTGACGAACGAGCACGATCCTGCGCGTCGGATCCGTAGTCACGGCGCTCTCCCTCCATGCGACAACCCGGCCGGCTCGACGCTAACGATCCGCGCCCTCCAGCAGGGGCAGAACTCGCTCCAGTCACCTGAAAGAACCGCATCACAAGTCGCTGGGTGAAGCCGCATCTGGGGCAACGCCCCGGCGGGCCCGATCAAGGTCACTTGTCAATTGGTCAAGATCGGATGGCAAAGGACAAGCGCCCCTGTGTGGTGCCGCTGGGCAGCCTACCTTCTAGAATCGAACATGTGAACGACATGCCGCCCGACCTGCCGCGCCTCCGCACCTTGGAGACCTGGCTGGTGCTCTCCCTCGACCGAGTCCGGGCAGCAGATCGCTGCGGCCGAACAGCGTCAGGCGGAACAGCAGCGCGGTGAGCGGGCACGGCCGCCCGTGCCCGACTGGCTGCTGCAACTCGGCCTCAAACCGGGACGCCGCCGCCGTATGGTCCACGTCGGCGGCTGCTGGAACGCCGGAGGACGCAGCAAAGGTGTCGACCGATCGACCGCACTGAGGGCGCCGGCCGAGGGCGTCGCGGCCTGCCCGCAATGCCGGCCGGACACCGAGTTGGGCGTCCTCGACGAGAGGTTGTCCGGTGGGGCGACTACTCAACTGACCTTTGTACAGCGCAATTCGAGGTCATCACCGGTTCGATGGAACCAGGTGCCTGAATCGTTTGTCCGGGACGGAGCCGGAGATCTTCTTCCCTGCAACCGGCACTTCTTGGCAGTCCTGGCGACTGGCACCGCCGGTTCGAGACCACTATCCATGGGAGGGACCATGCGTATCCGTACCACCGTCGCCGCCTGCACCCTGGCTGCGGCAGCCATCCTCGGGGGCTCCGGTGCCGCCTTCGCCGACTCCGCCGCCGAAGGCGCAGCGGTGGGCTCGCCCGGCGTCGTCTCCGGCAATGTGATCCAGGCGCCGGTCCATGTGCCGATCAACGCGTGCGGCAACAGTATCGACATCGTCGGCCTGCTGAACCCGACGTTCGGCAACGTCTGCGTCAACGACTGACGCGCAACCGCCCGGAACAGTCTCACGGCGGGCGCTCTGGGCGTGGCTGGGGCCGCCCGCCGGATGATGCAGGACACAGGCCGGACACAGGGGCGGCCGAGCCAGGCCGCCGTCCGGCTCCGCAGTGCCGGGGCGTGTCCAGTGGGCAAGGAACCGATCCACCGGACACGCCTTCAGGCGCTACGCGGCGGACGGCCCGTCGTCTTCTTCGCCGCGGCCTTCTTGGCGGGCTGCTTCTTCGCTGGTTTCTTCTTCGGCTTCGGCAGTTCGTGTACCTCGCCCGGCCCGGTGTCCTCGCCGCGGGCGGCTTTGGCCTTCGACACCGACTGCTGCAGTGCGGCCATGAGGTCGAGCACCTGGGCCGGCTGCTCGTGCTCCGGCACCCCAGGGAGGGGCTTCTCCTCCCGCTCCGCCTCGATGATCTGGGCGATGGCCTCGGTGTAGCGGTCCTGGAACTCGGGGCCCTCCAGCTTGTCCACGGTCATGGTGTCCATGAGGGCGAGGGCGCTGTCGATCTCCGCGTCGGACACCTCGACCGGCGGCGGGAGCAGTTCGGTGGGGTCGCGGATCTCGTCCTGCCAGCGCATGGCGTGCAGGACCAGGACGTCGTCACGGACACGGAGCAGGCCCAGCCTCTCCCTGCTGCTCCACGCGTACTTCGCGACGGCCACGGTCGCGCCGACCACGTTGACCGGCACGCTGGCCTTCTCTGAACCACCGGGGCGACCCGTGATCAGGCGAGGGCGCCAATCCCGGAAGGGGCCGGTACGAGGCCGGAGAACGGCCGCGCACGGCAAAGGTGTTAGCTTCCTTCCCGTGTTAGAACACCAAGATGAAACCAGAGCGGCCTACGACGGGGTCGTCGACCTGTATGCGTCGATGTTCTCAAATCGCCTGGAGACGCGGCCGTTCGCACGGAACATGATCGGTACCTTCGCCGAGTTCGTACGTGATACGGGGAACCTGCGGGTAGCGGACGTCGGGTGCGGACCTGGTCATCTGACGGCCATGCTGCACGACTTGGGGTTGGATGCCTTCGGGATCGACCTCTCCCCGGGCATGATCACTCACGCTCGGCGGGCCTATCCGGCGCTGCGGTTCGACGAAGCGCGAATGGAGGCTCTACCGGTCGAGGACGGCGCGCTCGGCGGAGTGCTGGCTCACTACTCGATGATCCATACCCCGCCGGAGGAATTGCCCGCGCTGCTCGCGGAGCAGGTGCGAGTCCTGGCACCAGGGGGCCTGCTCCTGGTGTCCTTCTTCGGGACCGAGGGACCGGAGCCGGTCCGCTTCGACCACAAGGTCGCGCCCGCCTATAGCTGGCCGACGGGACGGTTTGCCGAGTTGCTGGCTGGCGCCGGGCTCGTCACGTTCGCGCGGTTGCTCCACGACCCAGCGTCCGAGCGGGGCTTCCTCGACACGCATGTGCTGTCCCGCCGCCCGTAGAACGTGGCCCGTGGTCTGGGGCGCTGTGGTGTTGATCAACCGCCTGGATGAAGCTCGGTCGAAGCGTCACGTTATGAGATGGCGTCGACTGAGCTTTCCCTGCGGTGTCTGACCTGGCGTGCGTCCGCGATCAGCTCACCGGCCGCAATGAAGCGCTCGCGCGGCGAGTGATCTAAAAGCGTCCTGGTCACGGCTGGTCGGCCGTAGAGGTGCGTCCGGCGAGGTTGGCAAAGGAGGGCATCCCCAGGTCGACGGTTCGCCGTGTGCGGGCTTGCTCTGCATCGAGCAAGGCGAGTTTGTCCTGGGCTCCGGCGAGGCTGATCTCGAGTCCTTCGATCTCGCCCGGCCGTCCTTCGCGTTCGGCTTCGGTGATCCGAGCGAGAAGGTTGTCGCGGATCTCCGTCAGGCGGGCGCGTTGGGCAGGGTCGGGGCGGAGCATGGAGCAGCGGATGCAGGCGTGTTCGTGGATACAGGAGGTGCCGAAGGCGCGGGCGCAGATGCCGACGGAGGGCTTGCGTCGTTCGAAGTGGGCGAGGAAGGCGTCCCACTCCTCGGAGGTGGGGGTCCGGCAGCATGACCTGCCCAGTCGCGGCCCGACACGGGGTCCGGGACGGTGCAAGGCGATCAGGCACGGGCTCCGACGAAGCAGCAAGGCGGACGGGGGATGCGCGGGCGGACGGCCTCTTGCTGTCATCCGTGACGGAAGGGGTTCCTGTATGACGGTCTCCGGCCCGGGCAGCACAGGGCGCGGCGTTCGGGCCTGTGGATAACGTCAGAACGAAGGGGTCGGAGATGCCGTGCAGGCGCGGCAGCCCCGTTCAGCGAGTAAGTCGGAGCGGGAGGTGGCACCACTCCGAGGCTGCGCGAGCGACCGTACAGCCCCTGAGTGACACACCCCGTAAGTGATCTTCTCGTCGCCTCGGGCATGGTGCACCGCCGTGCGGCCCGCTTGCCTATCCGGCGAGGGCCAGGTTGTGCATCCGGGCGATGCCGAGCATGGCGTGGTGAACGCCGTCGCCTTTGAGACGGCAGTCGCGGAGGATCTTCCAGGTCTTCATGCGGGCGAAGACGTGCTCGACGCGTGCTCGGACCTGCCTGTGGGACCTGTTGTGTTCCTCCTTCCAGTCCGGGAGTTCGGCCTGCCCCTTCGCCTTTCGGTGCCGGATGACCAGTCCGGTGCCCTGGTAGCCGCCGTCGGCGATCGTGGTGGTGTTGCCGATGGCGGCCTTGGCGCCGGGCTCCCCCCAGCCGCAGGAGTCGTGCCGGTTACCCGGCAGAGGCCGGCCGACCACGACGATGAGACGGGTGTCCGTGTCGATGACGACCTGGTGGGCGGTGGAGTACCGGCAGTTCTTCGACTGCTCCGTCACGGAGTGGTCGCGAGTGGGAACCAGCGTGCCGTCCACGATGAGCACGGTGCCCTTGGCGAATCGCTTGCGGGGCTGAAGCGCGAGCATCGGCCCGAGGTGGTCGATGATGCGGTCCGCCGCCGACTTCGAGACCTCGAACAGCGGAGCGAGCTGCCGCATCGTCAAATTTGTGCGCCAGTAAGCGGCCACCAGCAGTGCCCGGTCCTCCAACGGAAGGCTCCACGGCCGGCCCCTGCGGACCGCATCCGCGCCCTCGCGCCGTAGAACCGTCACCAGTCTCCCGAATGCACGCGGGCTCAGCCGGTGAACGGGGCTATCCAGGACGGCTCCGATGCCGTGATCACACCAGCCACGGCAAGATCATTCCACTGCTTCCCGCCCGTCCTGCGCGAACGCGATGCGGCAGCGTTCGACCTGCTCGGCCACCTGCTCCATGAACCAGCGCATGATCTCGTAAGGGATGACGTGCTCATCATGGCTGTGGATGTGGACGGTCGGTTCCAGATCTGGATCCTCGTCGGGGATAAACGCCACCAAGAAGGCGGCTCCAGGCAGGTGCCTCTCGGCGCTGGGGTCCTCGGCCCACGCGGCTGGTGCCGGCACGGCCTCGCTCAGCTCCACAGCCCAGGCATCGTCGGGCAGGGCGTAATGGAACTGGATGGCGTAGTGACGCCCCGCATGTTCTCTCAGCTCGGCTGGCATGACGGCAGGCTGCCACAGGCGCAAGGTCCGAGTCGCGGCGGTCCCACCAGCCTTTACGGGACTTCCCAATGCTGATGTCAAGCCGCGACTGCGACGGGGATGAAGCGTGACGTCCCGTCAGGCGTCGGTGCCACCAGCCGGCGCCGAGCCTCACAGGGGACAGCGGATCCGGCAAGGTCCGTCGCTCGAACTCCTCGTCCAACCTCGCGACGATGCTAATTGCTCGGCCCGCGGCCTCGCGCAGACCGCCGTGACCGACAGCAAGCGCCTCCACGACCGAGTAGTCCCGGACGGCGGGGGCCAACGTTCTGGACCAGCCAGGAGGAATCGTGATCGGGTAGCAGCGTGAGCCTGGCTGTGGACCTGTTCGTTGTTGTGATGACGGTCAGATGTGCGTGCAGGACGTTCCTGCCAACTGCTCCGACCTGGCCGGCCCCGAGAGCCGGCGCTCCACGGTGTGGGGGGTCGGACATGGTTCACTCGCTGGGCGCGCAGTTTTCCCGATGCTGGCAGCGGGGACCTGACGGTCGCTCCTGACCAGGTGCCCAACTTCCTCCGCGAGTGCGCGCTCATCCACGGCAACCTGGAACTCAGAGCGCGATCGGGCGGTACTTCACAGCCTCGTCGACAATCTGCTCCGCAGACACATCTTTAAGGGCATCCGAAGGGTGGAAGACCAGGTCACTTACCCTGGGATGCGACACGTTCGCCTCCAGGAGCCGCAGATAGTAGTCGCTCTCCGGATCGGCCCTGAGGAGTCTGCGAACCATCTCGACGAGCTCGTCCCGGGTGATGTCCGCAACCACGGGGCGAGCCGGCCTGGCCGCCTCCCTCGTGAACTCCTCCAGACTCCTGCTCCCGTAGTACTCGGCGAAGTTGAGAGCCACGTAATCGTGCCCAGTCATCGCGTTGAAGGCAGCAATCGCCTCGTCCGCCGCCTCCGGGCGGGCTTCCAGCAGGTCAACGATCCGCTCCACCTCGGCGCCTAGCTCATCCAGCCGCTGCCGACTCACGGGCGGGGGCAACAACTCTGCTCTCAGGTCCACAGCCGCATTATGTCCGTCCGTGCCGACACGCCCGAGCCGAGCCCTCTGGGCGCTGCCAGTTCTCATCAACATTTCCGGACATCTCGATCAAGAACCGATGCCAGGCCCCATCGACATTCGCTCTGCGTTCTCGCACTACGAAGCCAGGCACGTTGACCGACACCGGCCACACGAAGCGGCCTGGACACCGAAAGTGGTGTCCAGGCCGCTGGCCGGGGATATCGCCCCTCGCGTCTTCCTGCTGGCGCAGTTCAGCCCTGCAGCGTGCCTCCCCCGTGTAAACAGTCTTGGGATGCCTGGCGCCGTGCCGGCGGTCGGTGAGTGCGGCAAGCAGTTCGGCGGGCTCGGGCTGCCGGTACTCGCTGAGGTAGCGGATGCCATCGCCCTCCGGCGGAGTGCCGGTCTCCTTGCCGATCGGGTGCCGCTTGCTGACGGCGGTACGCCAGCCGTAGCGCCCGTCCCACACGAGGGCGGGCGCTACGGATCCGCTCAGTGCCACGGCCGCGGCGAGCAGTCTCCGTCCAGGCGCTACACCCTGACGGCTTGAGCCTCGGCCAGGCCTGCACCGACCAGGACGTCGGCGACGCGCTGCAGGTACGGCTGGACCTGCCGGGCGCGCAGTTCGGTGGCGGCGCCGGCAAGGGCGGTACGCTGCACCACGGTCGGGTAGCCGAGGCGGCTGGCGCCCTCCTCGGGGGTGCCGGTTCGGCCTGCACCAGGTCGGCGATCCGTTCCCCGCGCAGCCGGGGAAGGGCCCGGGCGGCCGAGGCGCTCCTGGACCGTTGCGAGGGTCACCGCCGGGTTCGGACAGGGGTGTCGGCGCGCGCGGAGCAGGATAGCGGCCACGCGCACCACCGAGGGCGGACGGCCACGGGTGAGGAGATGCCGTTGCGCGTCGCTGAGGTTTGCGCCGCCCAGCTTCGCGCCGGCCCCGCGCCGTCACCCGGCGGACCCCCGCCACCAGGCCGTCGCCAACGGCTGCGGGCACGCTGGGCCGACCGGCACGCCCTGCGGCAGGACGGCTGAACGAGCGCACGGACTCGGACTCGGCTCGCAAAGGCTGTCGTTCGCCGGGCGTTGTTGCTGATCCGAGGGAGGGCAGACGGATCGGGCGGGTTCGGATCAGCCGGATCCGAAGGCCACGCTGCGGGCGGGCAGCGGCGGCGGACCCGTCTCGTCCCAGGTGCCTCCGACGCCGATGATGGCGAGCAGTTGCTGGCACCCAGTGTCGGCGTACACGAAGGCGGTGGCATCCGTATCGTTGCCCGCGTGAGCTGCTCCACCTGGCAGCTGCAGGCACACGCCGTTTGGCGGGTTGACGAGTGCGTCCAGGGGCCCGGTGTCGAACCTGACGTAGGGGAACTGGCCGCCCGCCGCGTTGGCGGGGCTGGTGAACGTGGCAAGTAGCACCACAGCCCCACCAACTGCCGCCATGGCCCTGGCGATGGAATGCAACCTATTCATGATCGGCTTAACGCCTCAGGTACGAAAAGGTGACCTGAATCTCAGATGAGAACAGGCCGGTCGTCAATCTGCAGTGAGACCAGTGCAGCTTCGCTGAGACACCACATTGGAGCTCTCCTCCAGGAGCGCGGCCGGGTCACCGGGTGGCGCGGGGGAACTGAGGGCAGCCCCGGGCAGGCGGCCGGGGCTGCGTAGTGGGCGTCAGGCGGCCGGTGTCAGAGCCGTGTGATGGGGCAGAGGGGCGGGTGGAGCGAGGGCGGGAGCGCCGTCCGGGACAGGTACTGCGGCGAAGATCGCGTCCTGTTGGTCCTGCAGCTCCTTCTTCCGCTCGGGGCCGGTCGAGGGCAGTCGCTCCTCCTCGTATAGTTTGTGCGTCTCCTCCTGGGCGGACTTGCTCGCCGGGGTGTGGAACTGCACCTCGAACAGCTGTCGTGAACCGGGCGCGCGCCAGCCCGTGTTGAGTCCCTTGTAGCCCTTCTCGCGGCCCCAGGTGTTGGACCATTTCGTGGTGTCGCTGCCCCAGGCGGACAGCGCCTGCGAAGCGATGGTGGCACCGGTGACGTAGCGGTCGTCGGGCCATTGGAGGGTGTAGCGCACCGCGTCACTCAGGCGCGCCAGGACGTCGTCGGTGTTGCGTTCCGGATGCTCCTTGAGGTCGGTGGCGACCTTCCGCTTGAGGGAGTCGGGGGACTTGAGGCGGTAGTCGAAGCCGACGAGCTCGGCGTGGCTCAGGGCGGCGGCAGCCCGTACGTCGCGGCTGATCGACGGCTCCGCCGCGCGGGCGCGGGCAAGGTACCCGTCGACCTTGCGGTTGTCCGCGGCGTTCAGGCACAGTCCGTCGCGCTCCCAGCCGTCCGGGTCGTCGTCGCACTGCCCCGCACGGCCACCGCTGGGCATGGCGGTGGTGTGCTTGCCCGTCGTATCGGCGGGGTCGGCGGCGTACGCGGTGAGCCCGGTCGTTGCCGTGGCCAGGGCGAGGGCGGCGGTCAGTACGGCGGCCGTCCGGCCCAGGTGGTGCGTGCTCATTCGGCGGTGGTGTCCCTTCTCGGCGCGTGGCACCGCCTGCACCGGATGAACGGGGCGAGCGGTGATCGTCGCCGGGGACAACAGGGGGAAGCACGCAGAAGTACCGCGAAGCAGCCGCAGATACCGGGCATTGGCCTGATCACGCCGTCCGGCGGCGGAATCGTGCGGCGGAGCGGTGCTGTCGGCCAGCCGCCGAGCCAGAGACCGTCGTGAGGGGTGCGGCAGCCGCCCGCCGACCAACAGCCGGACCGGTCAAAGTCCGGTGAGATCGGTCAAAGTTCGGTGAGACGGGTCAGTGGCCGGCCGTCGGCTGCAGGTCCGGGCCGGCCGAAGGCGCGGTGAATGGGCGCAAGGGTCGGCCTGGTCGGGCTAGACCTCGATGTAGGCGACGACCACGACGGTGCGCAGCGCGGTGACGAAGTACAGGACCCGGACGGCTTCGACTGCGTCGGTGTACTGGCGCAGCTGGGGGCCGACGGTGTCCCCGGGGATCGACTCGCCGACGTCGGGGTCGACGGAGACGACGACCAGGGCGCGGTCCAGGGCGTGGATCTCTGCCTCGCTGGTGATGTTCTCCAGCTGTTTGGCGGCGGAGTCGGAGAAGGCGATGCGGGCGCGGCGCGGGCCGTGCTGCGGGGCCATCAGGCGACGGCCGGGCGCTGGCGAGCGAGCCGGGCGAGGTGGGCCTCGCGCAGCTCCTCCCACGGCGTGCAGTCCTCCACCGACGGCAGGCCGTTGGTGGCGATGTCCTCCAGGACGGCGGCGAGCTGGTCGGCGTTCTCGCGGGTCTTGGCCGCGTACGCGCGGACCGCGTCGGCGGCCGCGGGCTCCAGCTGCTGCCGGGCGTGGTCGGCCGATGCTTGCTGTTCGCTCATCAAGGACTCCATAAGGGCGAAACTGGCGTCTCCCCCACGGTATCGGCCGCCCCGGGTGCTGGGGACCACTCCGGACGAACCGGCCCGTGCGAGCGGGCGGGACCAAGGAGGACCCAGCTACGGGCCCCGTTCGTGTCTACCAGGGAAAACACCAGTTTCGGACCCAGGGACCCATGGTTCTGGGGCGGCTGCTGGGTCCACCCGGGTCCCGGTCGGCGATGACACAGATCAGCTGATCAGTGACACAGACAGGCATGTCCGCCTGGGAGAACAGGAGGGTGATGAGACAGGTCTGTCCTGTGTCACCGAACTCTGACCGCGTGCCACCGAAGCGTGGCGGACGCGCGTTTGCGTCATCGAACATTGATCGCGCCGGTCAGAGCCCTGCCAGGGTTGCCTCGATCCCATCCCTGGTACAGGACAGCGGTGAGGGTCAGTGCCCGCTCAGGGGGCCTGATACGCGGCCACGGCTCGCTCCCCCAGCTCGTCCTCAATGGACTGGACGCCCCTGAGGGCCTCCTCGTCGAGTTGTTCCGCGTTTAAGGACCTCGAAGAGGCTGCGGCCTCCGAGCACCAGGCGCAGCTGCTGCTCGGGAAGGTCGCGGAGGGCCCGGCCAGCGGGTCCCTTGGATTCCGGAGAGCGGGCGGCGTCTTCGGTGAAGGCGTCCTCGTCGAGGTGTTCCAGAGCGTCGCGGACGAGCTTGAGGGCCTTGTCCTCGGGTGGCAGCTCCTCGCCCCGCTCGTGAGCGAGACGGGCGCGCCAGGTTGGGAGGTGTTCCTGTCGACGATCAAGTTTTCCCCAGCTTGGGCGGTTTGAGTTTCATATAATTCTCCATCCCGAATTCTCCTAATTGGCCATGGGTAGTGCGGAGGTCGGGATCGAGGGACCTGGTCGTCGCGGAGTCGAAGAGCGAGTTGGCCGCGTCGCTGGGGGTGACCGCAAGACGGTCAGGAAGTACCTGGCGCCGGCGGAAGCGGATCAGCCCGGGCGGGCCGCCGATGAGCGAGGCCGACTGGTCAAAGCTGATCAAGGAGTGGTTCCCCGGGTTCATCGACAGACGGCTCAGGCAGGTGACCGTCTCATTGAGCGGGCAGATCCGCGGATCCTCCGCCAGGCTCGGCGGGGCTGGGGACGGGTCAGGTGGTTTTGATCTGCCCGCCGTCAATGACGAATTCCGCGCCGGTGATGTTGGCGGCGCGGGGAGAGGCCAGGAAGGCGCAGAGTTCGGCTACTTCCTGGGGTTCGGTGATCCGTCCGGTGGAGATGCCCATCTGCTGGGGCACGACCTTGTCGAGGGTCTCCTTGGCGCTTTTGCCGGTGCCGGCTGCTGCGGCGTCGGCGAAGCCGCCGGGGGCGGTCCAGAACGGCGTGCGGACCGGCCCGGGGGCGATGGCGTTGACGCGTACGCCCTGCGGGGCGAACTCCTCCGACAGAGCTTTGGTGAGATTGCTCAGCGCAGCCTTGGCCGCTGAGTAGTCGACGACCATGGGGAAGGGCAGGCGGGCGTTGACGGAGCTGATGTTGACGATCGCTCCGCCATTGCCGGCGAGCAGCTGAGGCAATGCGGCGCGGCTGGTGCGGACCGCACTGAAGAAGGTCAGATCGAAGACGCCCTGCCACTCGGCATCGTCGATGTCCAGGAAGCTGGAGCGGGGGCGGGCAGCACCGAGATTGTTGACCAGCACGTCGATCCGGCCGTGGCGCTCGGCAGCGGCATGGATCAACAGGCCCGGGCCCTGGGCCTCACCCAGATCGACGGGAACGAAAGTTGCGCCGTACCTCTCGCACAGTGCGGCGAGCTCAGGAGTCTGGGTACGGCTGCCGGCGACGACCCGGGCGCCTTCGCGGCCGAGGGTTTCGGCGATGGCCAAGCCGATGCCCTTGCTGGCGCCGGTGACGACAGCAACCCTGTCGGTGAGACCCAGGTTCATTGGCATGCACTCCTGTACCGCGAGTCGAGACCGGTAAATCACCCGAAAATGGTCAAGTCGGATTCAGTATCACGCACGGGATCACACATTGGTCCATCGCCACGGGCCGGGTCGCTGAGGGCCACACAGCGGTACCAGCAGACCAGATCGTTCGGGATGGCGGGCAACGTCCGGATCCACTGGACCGGATCACCTTCGGCTCACAGGGGTTCATCCGTCTCAGCTGATCTGGTCGCACCAGGCTCACAGGCATGGCCTCCGGACAGATCGCTTGAGACGGGACATCAGGGTTCGGTGACGGGACTAGGTCGGGCGGTCTGTTCAGGAGCGGACGGTAACCGGACGCGAGCCGTGTCACGCTGATCAGGCGAGAGGCCTGGATCGGGGTCCGGGCCCGTGGTTCCGGGCCAAGCCGGCTGCGTGACACCCTCCTGACAGCCGGACGGGGTGCGTGACACCCCCTGGGCGCGACAGTGTGACAGTCACCTTCCGTGATCGTCGCGGGCTGCACCTACCAGCTATGTCACAGGGTCACAGGTTCTCCCCCAGGAACGCGTCTGCCTGGGGAAACGGTCTCCCAACGTCTCAGACACCACAGGATGGGCACCGAAGCGTACGAGGACTATCGCCGCGCGATCCACGACCCGGCCACGGTGCACGCCATGTGCGAGGACTACCGAGCAGGGCTCGGTGTCGACCGTGCCCACGACGACGCCGACCGGCAGACCGGGCGACGCATCGGCTCTCCGCTGCAGGTCCTGTGGGCCACCCATGACGACATGGCCGACCTGTACGGCGACGTGCTGAGCGTCTGGCGCGACTGGGCGGGCGACCGGCTGGTCGGTGGCCCGATCGTCTCCGGACACCACATCGCCGAAGAGGCACCCGAGGCCCTCGTCACCGCACTCCGCGAGTTCTGGCGAAGCACCGAAGAGCACTGTTCTCGCTGCCGTGGTCCGAATGCCTTGGCCCGTCCAGGGACATCGGCGAAGCCCTGGCTCCCGTGCCTCTTGTCCTCACCGGGGATTGCAGGTGGATGACTCGTGGGTGGGACACTCATCGGATGCGGGATGGGGAGGCCCCTGGGTGCTGTTGCGTCGTCCCGCGCGGGCGGGTCGGCCGAGGACGACTCCGACCAGGACCAGTACCAGCCCGCACAGCTGCTGGACTGTCAGGACCTCTCCGGCGACCACCGTGCCGAGCAGCACGCCCGTGACGGGGTTGAGCAGTCCGATCAGGCCCACGGTTCCCGCGGGAAGGTGCCGTAGACCGGTGAACCAGGCGGTGAAGGCCAGCGCGGTGGCGACCAGGGAGACGTAGCCGAACGCGAGGAGCGCCGACCTGGAAAGCGCGGGCGGAGGGCCCTCCACAGCTGCGGCGACCGGGAGCAGGAACAGCCCTCCGGCGGTCAACTGCCAGGCGGTCGAGGCGAGCACGTCCACATCGGCGCTCCACCGCTTGGCCAGGATGTGGCCGAATGCTGACACCAGCATGGCTGCGGCCGAAGCAAGGACGCCCGGCACGCTTACTCCTTCGGTCCCTGTGAGCAGCATGAGGCAGACCCCGCCGAGCCCGATCGCGGCGCCGGCCAGGTGCGCGATGCCGGGCTGCTCGGACAGCAGTACCCAAGCAATGATCATCATTGCCAGTGGGGACACCGCCATGACGGTCGAGGCGATGCTCGTCGGGAGCAGCTGGGAGGCGGCGTAGACGAGCACGAAGAACACGCTCACGTTGAGCATCCCGAGCACCGCGGACCGCCACCACCACGCGCCGCGAGGCCGCTGCCTGCACAGACCCAGCAGGATGAGGCCGGCGGGCAGCGCCCGCAGGGCCGCCCCGCAGAGCGGGCGGTCGGCGGGCAGGAACTCGTGGGTGACGAAGTAGTTGGTCCCCCAGGCCGCCGGCGCGACAGCGGTCAGTGTCACCCATCGCATATTAGCTTCCACGGAAGACAATATAGCTTCCCGGGAAGCTATATTGTGTTCATGGACGACCCGCAACCGCTGGACCATGTGGCCCGTATCCAGGCCGACTGGCGCCGCGAACGGCCCGACGTCGACATCACCCCCCAAGGCGTGATCGGTCGGCTGCACCGCCTGGCCGACCAGCTCACCGAGGAGCTTTGCCTCGTCTACGGCCGTTACGGCCTCACCGAGGGAGAGTTCGACGTCCTGTGCGCATTGCGCCGCGCGGGTGAGCCCTACGAACGGGCACCCGGCGAACTCGCCGCGCACACCATGGTCACCACCGGTGCGATGACGAAGAGAATCGACCGCTTGGAGCGGGCCGGACTCGTCACCCGCCGCCGTTCCCACGACGACCAGCGCGGCCGGATCGTCGCCCTCACCCGTCCGGGACGCGAGTTGATCGACCGGGCGTTCACTGACCACATGCGCAACGAACGCCGCCTGCTGGACCTGCTGACGCCCGCAGAAGCCGAGGCACTCGAAGGGCTGCTCACAGCTTGGCTGTCCCGCATGGAAATCCCGCATCCGTCCGACAAGTGACCGCCGCCCTCCGGCCGTGACCAGTGCATTGGGGGGCCAGACACAACAGGCCGTGTGCAGCTTCGTCTCACCGGGTCCTATTGATCACTGGAACGGCCACTCAGCTGGGGGCCGTTCACCGAGACAAGCGCAGGGGAGCCGAGCGCCCCGCTCGGCTCCCCTGCGTGTGATGGTCACTGACCGGCGGCCACCAGGTCGGTGGGGTCGGAGTTCGCCCCGCACAGCACGACGCAGACCTTCTCGCCGCTGGCCGGCCGGTAGCTGCTGGCCGGCATGTCCGGCCGGGACGGCATGTCACGGCCGGGCACGTGGTGATCCGGGGAGGGGAGCGCGGCGAGGGCGGTGGCGGCGCCGTGTTCGACAGCCAGCTTGCGGTGGTCCCACAGTGCCTGCCGGGCGCGGACGATCTCCGTGTCGGACACGAGCACGGAGTGCACGCGGTCCTGCTGGGCGGCGTGCAGGGCCATGGTGGAGGTGCGGCGGGCGCCGAGGGAGTCGGCGGCGATGGAGTCGACGGTGACGTCGATGGGGCGGCCGGCCTGCAGGGCTGCGTTCAGCGCGCGGCAGTTGTTCGGTTCGACGGCCACGGTGCGGATCCCGTGGTGCTGGGCGGCGGTCGCGACGCCGGCGAAAAGGCCGCCGCCGCCGACCGCGACCACGACGGTGTCCAGGTCGGGGATCTGCTGGTGGATCTCTTCGAGCAGGGTGCCGGCTCCGGCCGCGATGAGCGGGTGGTCGTAGGCGTGGGAGGCGAGCGCGCCGGTGGTGGCGGCGAAGTCCTCGCAGGCGGCCAGGGCGTCGGCGTACTCGGTACCGACGAGCCGGACGTCGGCGCCGTAGGAGCGGAGCTTGGCGACTTTGACCTGTGGGGCGGTGGCGGGCAGGAAGACGGTGGCCGGGACGCCCTGCTGCTGGGCGGCCCAGGCGCAGGCCAGGCCGGCGTTGCCGCCGGAGGCGATCGTCACCCCAGCCCCGGGCAGGGTGCCGGCGTCGCGGTGGGCCTGGAGGAAGTTCTGGGCGCCGCGGGCCTTGAAGGATCCGGTGTGCTGCATGAACTCCAGGGCCAGCCACACCTGGCAGGGCTGTTCGGGGCGGTCGTCCAGGGGGTCGCGGTGGCCGGTGCGGATCGCGCCGGGATCGACGGGTGCGAGAGTGACGGGTCGGATGCGTCCGGCGATCCGGTCGGCGGCGGCCTTGATGTCGCCGTACGTCAGCTGGTGCACGGTATTGCTCCTGCGGGGTGGAAGAGGGAGTGAGGACCAGGCGATGAGCTGGCCGGTGGTGGTCAGGCCGAGGAAGAACGCGAACGCGATCCGGCGCCCGCCCGGGTTCGGCTCGACCGCGTGAAAGTTCGCCGGGTTGAACAGCAGCCCGTCACCAAGCCGCGGTATCACCCTCACGTGCTGGCAGGCCCCGACCGCGGCGGTCCGGTAGCCGTAGGCCTCACGGTACTGTTCATCGGCCGGCTCCCAGCGGTGACGCCACACCGTGGTCGCCCCGCCCGCCTCGGGGACCGCCACCCAGACGTTGAACGCGAGCTGGGCGACCACCTCCTGGTCGAACAATCCGGCGGGGAACTCGCGGTTGACGTCGTCATAGTGGATCAGCGCGCCCTCATTGATCTCCCGCAGAGTGCCGCCGAGGACCGCCCTGCCGCCGATCGTGGCCGGAACGACGGCAGCACCCCAGGCGGAGCCCAGCCGGGCCATGGCCACGGCGACCGGGTCCGGGCGTAACCCGGCCCCGTGCCAGGCCGCCCGAGCGGTCTCCGCTGCAAGCCAGTACCGGTCGGCGTCCAGCCGCCCCTCCTGGTCGCGGTAGTCATTGAGCGCGGGCCCGAACCGGACGATCCGGGTGGGGACCCGCTGCGGGTCGTAATCGGCGGTGGGCAGCCGGTCGAGCGCCGTGAGCGCGGCCTGGCAGGTGCGGGTGTCGAGGAAGCCGGGGACGCGGACGGCGGAGGCGGATGGTGTAGGTGAATTCGGTGGCGGATCGGTCCAGCCACCGCTCGATTGCGGCGCTTCCCTGGTAGGTGTTGCCGTCGTCGATCACTGTGGCGTCGTCGGTGAACGTCGTGACCGCGGCGGCGGTGTCGTGGACGCGGTGCGCTGTGAGGTAGCGGGTGATCACCTCGGGCAGGTCGTCCGGGGTGATGGTCCGGGGCTGGTTGCCGTGCATGACGCTCCTGATGGTGGTGGCGGGTTCAGACGGTGGGGGTGGTGCCGCCGTCGATGACGTGTTCGGCGCCGACGATGGCCGAGGCGCGGTCGGAGACGAGGAAGGCGACGAGCTCGGCGACCTCCTCGGGCCGGTTGGGACGGCCGAGCGGGATGCCTCCCAGGGAGTCCATGAGCCGGCCCAGCGCCGCTTCCTGGGTGATGCCGGCGTCGTGGGCGATCCGGGTGACGAGGTTGTCGGCGGCCGAGGTCTGGACGAAGCCGGGCGAGACGGTGTTGACGCGAACGCCGTGCGGGGCGACCTGGTTGGCCAGGCCCTTGCTGTAGGTGGTCAGGGCGGCCTTGGCGGCGGCGTAGGCCAGGGTGCCGTTCCACAGCGGCATGCGGCGCTGGATCGAGGTGACGTGCACGACCGCGCCCTTGCCCGTGGCGATCATGTGCGGGAGGAGTGCACGGTCCAGGCGGACGGCGGCCAGCAGGTTCGTGTTCAGCTCCCTTGCCCAGTCGTCCTCGCCGAGCGCGGCGAATCCTCCTGCTGGTGCCTCGGAGCCGCCGAGGTTGTTGACCAGGATGTCGACGCCTCCCACGCGGGCGTCCACCTCGGAGGCGACGTGGGCGGCGCCCTGGGCGGTGGACAGGTCGGCGGCGATGAACGTCTTCTCCTCGACGTCGTCGGGGCGGCTGCGGGCGGTGACCAGCACGGTCGCGCCGGCCTCGGCGAGCCGTCGGGCGATCGCGGCCCCGGTGCCCTTGGTGCCGCCGGTGACCAGAGCGCGTCGGCCTTCGAGGGATTCGCTGATGGATGTGGTCACGTTGTGCTCCGTTCCCGGGCGCGGGTATGCGCGGCGCCGCTCCCGTCTCGACTGCTAAAATCGAAGCTACTAACTTCGACATTAGCAGTAACTGAGGGGATGGTCGCCGTGGCGAGCCGGATCAGGCTGGAGGACCGGGAGTGCCCGCTGTCCACGACGGTGGAACACGTCGGCGAGTGGTGGACACTGCTGATCCTCCACGACGCCTTCGACGGCTACACCCGCTTCGACCAGTTCCAGGAGAACCTGGGCATCTCCTCCAGCATGCTCACCACCCGGCTGAAGACCCTGGTCGCCGACGGTCTGCTGGAGCGCCGGCCCTACCAGACCAGCCCCGTCCGGCACGAGTACGTCCTGACCGAACTCGGGCGCTCCCTGCGCCCGGTGATCGTCGCCCTCGCCGCGTGGGGCAACTCCCGACTCACGCCGACGGAGCGCAGCATGATCCTCGTCGACGCGCACACCGGCGAGGAAGTCGAGCCCGTCGTCGTCGACGCCAAGACCGGCCGCCGACTCGACGACAGCGCCGCCTACGTCTTCACCGCGGGCCCCGCAGCCAGCGACGCGATGCGCAGCCGCTACGCGGCACGGCCGGCCATTCCCGCGGAAGAGGCGTAAGTCCGCCCGGAAGAGCCTCGTACAGCCTTGAGCAGGGCCGCGAGCACGGGCTGCACCTGACCAGCCTCGCGGCACCGGCTTGTCGCCGGCGTGATACCTGCCAACCCTCCCCAGTCGTTGAGAACTGGATCAAGTGAGGCGAGGAGCGACACCGGTCGTTTCCAAGAATCCCCATCACAGGGGCCGTCACGATCGGGGCCTTGAGCTGATTGACCGCCTGAGCGCGGGCTTTCATCGCGCTGCGGCGGGCGACTCTGAGAGTACGGATCATTTCGACGGCACCGTCACCGGTCTTCGGTATTGCAGTGGCGGTGCCGGCCTGCACCGCTCATGCGGTAGCCTCGGCGTCCACCGCGTCGGACTTCCCGCGGCGGCGGCGTGTCTGGCGGTCGGGTCGGTTGACCTCGACGACTCGATGGACCCGCCGCCGCAGCCACCTGGACAGGCCAGCGCCTTAACAGCCTGTGCCTTCCAGACCCACCTGGTCGATCATGCCCATGCTTGCCGCCCAGGAGTCCAGGCGGGCATAGCCGTCTGGAGCCGAGGGAACAGCGAGCGTGCCCAGCCGGCGGCCGAGCTGGTCGAGGGCGGCAGCGACGTGGACGTCTGCGTGGGTGTCGACGCCGAGCGTCATGCTCGTGCAGAAGCTGCTGGGCACCTGTCCTCCTGGCCGTCTGCGGGGCTGGAGCCGCACCGATGAAGCGCCGGGGACACAACTGCGATGAGGCTGTGAGCCAGGCTCTTATCAAGTCACATCCGGCGATCCACCGGTGCAGCCGCATGCGCTCTCCCAGCCGGCCGACACATCGGCAACAAGGCACGGACGGCCCGTTGGTCTGTGGGTCAGACCGGCCAGAAGAACGCGCTCAGATCCTCGCAGTTGGTCTGCGGCCGGTAGATGCGGGTGAGCCCGAGGTCGGCAAGCCTCAGCGGCGACGTGGGCGGCGGGACGACCGGAGCGGACACGCTCGACCAGCAGTCGCCTGCCATGAACGGTCAGCCTGGCATTACGGTGGACACGAAAGGCCTCCGTGCGGTGAGGATTCGACACCTCCACCACACACGGGGGCCTTCGCCACGATCAAGACCGGCCCGCGTTAACAACGTTCGTGACCAATACACCAAGGGCCTGTTTCACAAGCGGCATCCTGCCGATGTCGGCAGCGTGATCAGCCAGTACAGTCACTCTCATGGCGACACCGGTACTGCGGGCGATCGAGTGGGACGGGACGTCGTGGGACGACCCGTCCGACGATCAGTTGCACGATCTCCTGGCCGACATGAGCTTGACCTGGCGGTTTGTCGTGGTCGAGCGACTCGACCTCGAACCGGCAGGTCAGCACTACATGCAGGTCTATCTCAACGACGACCTCAGCTACCAGGTTGAATACCGCGACGGTGGCCCGGATAGGCACTTCCACGCCCATGTGCCGCGTACGCACGAGGCGTTCGCCGTGGAGCCCGTTGCCGAAGTGCTACAGGGGTGGGCCCGCGGCCGGCCGGGCTGGCGTGAAGCACTTCCCTGGGCTCCATTGCCTCCTGGGGAACCAGTGTGATGAACCGGGTGCCCCGCGATGTCCGCGCCGCGACCGTCACAGCCACTCGTTGATGACTGCGATCGTAACGGTGCCTCGTAGCGGACGGCGAGCTTGTCGTATCTCGTGGCCACGGCCCGGTGGCGCTTGAGGCGATTGATCCCGCACTCGACCGCGTGGCGCTCCCGATAGCCGGCCTTGTCGAACTTCGGCGGTCGGCCACCGCGGGCGCCCAGCTTCTTGCGGTTGCGGACCCTTCTTTCATCTGAAGCAAGCCGCTGCAGAACTGTGAAGGGCCAAAGGCGAATACTGAATACCTGCAGCTGCGCCAGGCAGAGGTGGAGAGGCCTGCGGTCTGCTCGCAGGCCATCAGGCGTGATCGGCTCACCTCATGGAAGTGACGCGCTCTGCCGTGACCTTCGGTTAGGCGCGCAGGGCGGCCTGCTCTGCGGTTCGCGGTTACCGCGCGGCATCGCTCTCGGGCTCGTCGGGCGCGTTGGGCTCGTACAGCCAAGAGCACGTGGCCTGCCGGAGCTCTCTTTGCGACGGGGCGGCTTATGGTGGCGGTGGACTCCGGTACCCGGCTGCGGCCCGCTCGTGGCCTGACTGCGGAGTGCCTGATTCAGCCGGCGGCCGCACCAGAGGTCCGACCAGAGGCATACAGAGATCAGACACAAGATCACAGTCAAGGCTTTCCGCTCCCCGAGTGATCACACGTTGCCTGGTCTGCGGTGCCCTCGATTGTTGTAGAGCTTCCAGTCCGTGAGGTCGATCAGCATAGCCCCAGCCGCGCGTTCGTCGGGCGGCTCGGTGACGGCGCCTTCGATCATGGCCCGCACCCGGCCTGGCAAGGGGGAGAGCGGTCGCGCCAGGACCTCGCCAACGTCTCGGTAGATTGGCATATCCAGCACCTCGTCCTCAGCATGCTGGAAATCCGGGTCGGGTACGTCAGGCTCAGCCATTGTGCCGTCCTCGCCTGCTTCCTCCGGCTCGTCCCAGGGCCCGTAGCGGGCGGCAGCCCCATAGCGGTCCCGGTTCCTCGCCCAGCGGGCCTCGGCGCGGACTGCGGCGCGAAGGTCGTCCAGCCCCCGCTGATGGAGGTGCCTGGTCGCCGCGTGGGCCATGGAGAGCCCGGTCTGCTTGCCGCGGGGAGCGTCGCACAGGATGCGATGCCACGGAACGCTGCGATCCCGGACGTACGCTGCTTTCACAGGACGGCTACGCAGGACGGCATGCACGGTCAAAGCCGAGACGAGGGTGCAGCCCAGCTGAGCCTGTTCGCCGCGCCCGTGGCGGCAGTCGGTCACCTGTCCGAGCTGTGATGCCGCCACCCAGTTGCGGTGGTTGTACAGGACGTAGGCTGGGAAGCAGCCGGCGGCCTGTGCGTCCTGAACCAGCAGCTCACTTTGTCGGGCACCGGTCCGACGGACGATGTGCTCAAGTTCGTAGCCTCCGCCGCGCTTCGCGCGTTTGGCCTGGACCCGCATCCCGAAGCCCTGGCCGCCCGAGTGGAACCACCATTCCCAGTCGGCTCCGTTGAGGGCTTCTTCGCTTCGCTGGAACTCGCGAATCACCACGCGATCGCTGTGCAGACGGTAGATGTCTTGCAGGTTGAACTTGGTGTAGGACTCTTCATCTGGCACCGGCCCGGCGAAGTGGTCATCAGCCAGACGCTCAAACGTCCTCGTTGCGCAGGAACGCAGCGTCCGGCACAGGGAGCCAGCCGATGAAGAAGCGTTGCGGCGCGCCTCGGCGGACCAGCGAAGCTCGATCCCGCAGTGCGGGCAGAAGGCGAAGTGCTCGGCGATGTCCCCGCCACAGCCACACAGCAACTCGCCGCTCCTCCCTGCATGTGTCAGATCACATGCAAGGCTACGGCAAGCAACGGTCTTTGATGATCGCGGCCGTCCGCACCGACGCCCGGGCTGGTCACCAACGTGGTGACGGATCAGCCGGCGTGGCCCTGGTGGGTGCGGTGGCACTCGGGGTGCTGGTAGTTGTCGCTGTCGTCCTGCAGGTGCTTGTGACGGCTGACGACGGCGGCGCACAGGCGCCTGGCGCCGGATCGGTGGCGATCGGCGGTGCCGCCTACAGGCAATCACAACGCGGGTCTCTGCGACGGGTGATCTGCCCGCGCAGGGGGCGAGCGCGGTATCTGTCGCCGGAGACGCCCGCGAGCAGATCTCTACCCATGTTGTGGCATCTGACGGCAGGCCGAGCGCAAGTGACGGCGTTCAGGGGGAAGCTGACAGCGACGGGGCTGCTACGTGACTGGCAGGCGGGCTGACGTTTCCGGGGACGCTTCGGTTGCGGTCGGTGGTGATGCACACGGGCCACGGGTCGCTGCTGGAGCATCCTGTCGCACTCGTCCGGAGCGATGATGCCGGATTGGCCGAGCACGGCCAGCGTCGGGCAGGTGATGCTTGTCCATTCGTCCGAGTAGGAACGCTGGGCGTTCTCGGCCAGGGAGTCGACCATCACCTCGCGGTCGAAACGCGGCCACCATGCGCCGTCACGTTCCTCCAGTCCGGCGGCCCAGCCCTCGCCGACCGGGCCGCCGTCGAGGAACGCCACGGCAGCCTCTCTCGACGGGAACGGGGTCGGCCACGAGTCGAGCCATCTGCCGATCTCGACGAGGGGAACATCCGGACTCGTCTTGCCGGGTCCGGCCCCGATGAGTACGAGCGCGCGGACGAGGTCGGGATGCGCGGCGGCTGTGAGCATGGCCGTGTGGCCGCCGAGCGACTCGGCCTATCAGAACAGGCTGTCGGAGGTCCAGTCGGTCGAGGACCGCGACGACATCGGCGACGTACGCGGCGTGCGAGCGGTCATGAGGGGGCCGCTCGCTGGAGCCGTGTCCGCGCTGGTCGACTGCGACGACACGGTGCCGGGGGGTCAGGTGTTGGGCGATCGCGTCCCATTCGCCCGTATGGCCGGCCAGTCCGTGCAGCAGGACGACGGGCGGCTGCGACCCGCCCCAGTCATGACAGAGAACATGACTGAATACTAGGAAAGCTGTCAATGCTCGGTCAAAATAGGCAAGTTGGACGCACGCCGCTGGGACGGCGCCCGCGTACGCGAAGGAAAATCACCCGCCCGGGTGCCGCTCCAGACCGGGCGGGACAGGCGTGGTGGGGCCTGCCACAGGCCCGGCCATGAGGCCGACCACGCCGGGCGCGACCCCGGCCACGGGTGCCGGGTAGGGCGTGTCACTTCAGACGCACCCCACTCCGAAGCTGCTCGAACAGTGCCTTGATGCTGATGGGCCCGCCGCCGCCCCTCCCCCCGTTATGTTTTCCGCGGTCCTGTAAGAGGACCGCTGGCCTCCGGGCCCGGCATGACTGTTCCCCCCTGTCGAACGGATGACCCGGGGGGT
>NZ_JBEOYR010000029.1:0-117793 GCF_040297165.1 Streptomyces sp. NPDC001851
CGCGCAGGGCGTAACGGTGTTCATCGAGCTGGGTCCGGACGGTGTGTTGACCGGTCCGGGTTCGCAGGTGGCCGGCGATGCGCTGTTCGTCCCGGCGCTGCGCAGCGGCAGGCCGGAGGAGCAGGCGCTGCTCGCGGCGCTGGGCCGTGCCTGGACGCATGGTGTCGAGGTGGACTGGAAGGCGGTGTTCACCGGTACCGGCGCCCAGCGCCTCGACCTGCCCACGTACGCCTTCCAACGCCACCGCTACTGGCTGGAGGACGGTCCCGGCGCAGGCCGCGGCGACCTGAGTGCCGTAGGCCTGAATGCTGCCGACCACCCCTTGCTCGGCGCGAAGTTGGAGGTCGCAGGCGAAGGGAACCTTCTCTGGACCGCTCGCCTCTCGCAGCAGGCGCAGCCCTGGCTGATGCACCACCGTGTCGGTGAGGTCGCGGTGCTTCCGACGGCGGCCCTGGTCGATCTGCTGACCCACGTCGGTGAGCAGGTACAGGCGCCGGTGATCGGGGAACTGACCGTGTCCGCGCCGATCGTCGTACCCGCCGCCGGAGGCACCGTCGTCCAGCTCGCCCTGGCGGCGCCGGACGCCGAGGGACGCCGTTCGCTGCGCGTCCACGCACACGCACACGCCGACGCCTCCGCCACCGGCCAGGACGGCTGGCGTGAGCACGCCGTCGGAACGCTGGCCCCCTGGGACGAGACCACCGCACAGCCGGAGGCCGACCTCACCTCCTGGCCCCCGGAGGGTGCCGTCGAGGTGGCCGGGCCGACGGCCGACGGCGCAGGGGCGGTCTGGGAGGCCCAGGGACGGCTGTACGCGGAGGTGCACCTCCCGGCGGGCACGGAGGACGACGCGGACGCCGATCGGTACGGGGTACACCCCACCGTGCTGGACACGGCTCTGCGACTCGCCGGTCGCCTCGACACCGTCACCTCCGCCGAACAACTCCTCGCCCACTCGTTCCGCGGTGTGCGCGCCCACACGACCGGCGCCCGGTCCCTGCGCGTGTGTCTGACACCCGCGGGCACGGACACCGTGGAGGTCAGCGCCGCCGACGACGACGGGGCGGCCGTACTGGCCGTCGAGGCGGTGACGCTGCGCCCGCTCGCGGCCGGTGAGCTGCCCGTCGCCGCGGCCCCCGTCGGACGGGACTCGCTGTTCGAGGTGGAGTGGGTTCCGGCGCCGGGCCGCCCGCTGGACGCTCCGGTGGAATGGAGCCCGTACGAGGCCGTGGCCGGTCCGCCGGGCGGCCGGGCGCTGCCGCCGGTCGTCGTCTACGAGCCGGGCAGCGGTGATCCACGGCACCCGCTGCCCGAGCGGGTGCACGCCGTCACGCAACGCCTGCTGGAGGTGGTCCAGGACTGGCTGGCCGACCCCCGCACGGTGGACTCCCGGCTCGTCGTGGTGACCCGGTCGGAGCCGGCCGGGACGGACACCGAACTGGTGGCCGAGCCCGTGCGCGGACTCATGCGTTCCGCCCAGTCGGAGAACCCGGGCCGGTTCGCCCTGCTCGAAGCCGAGGCGACGACGGCGGGGACGGGGACGGCGACGACGACGGCGACGGGGACGGGCACCGCGCCCATCGACACCGAGACGCTCCGCGTGGGCCTCGCCGCCTCCGACGAGCCGTGGGTCGCGGTCCGTGCCGGCCGCGCGTACGTCGCCCGTCTCAAGCCCTTCGAACTCACCGCCCAGGCATCCACCGCGCCCGCAACGACCGGCTCTCTCTCCGACGGCGTGGTCCTCGTCACCGGCGCGACCGGCGGCCTGGGCCGGCTGGTGGTCCGCCACCTCGCCGAAGCCCACGGCGTCCGGGAACTGGTGCTGGTCTCCCGCTCCGGGCGCGACGCGCGCTGGACGGACTGGCTCGGTGAACTGGCCGCGCTCGGCCTGAACGTGCGGATGGTGGCCGCCGACGCCGCCGACCGCGCGGCCATGGCCGAGCTGGTGGGCTCGATCGGCGACCGGCTGACCGCGGTCGTGCACACGGCCGGCGTCGTCGCGGACGGCCTCCTGAGCACGCTCACCCCGGACGACCTGCACGCCGTACTGCGTCCGAAGGTCGACGCGGCCTGGCACCTGCACGAGCTGACCGCCGATCTGCCGCTCCGCGCCTTTGTGCTCTTCTCCTCGGCGGCGTCCCCCTTCGGTGGCGCCGGACAGGGCAACTACGTCGCCGCCAACGCCTTCCTCGACGCCCTGGCCGCCCATCGGCACGCCCGCGGCCTGCCCGCCGTCTCCCTGGCCTGGGGCCTGTGGGGGCCGGAACTCGGCGGCATGGGCGGTGACCTCGGCGAGGTCGACCTGGCCCGGATCGCCCGCGAGGGCATCCTGCCGCTCTCCGCCGAGCAGGGCCTCGCGCTGTTCGACGCGGCCCTGACCGCCGGACGGCCCGCGCTGGTGCCCGTACGACTGGACCGCGCGGCCCTGCGCGCGAGCAGCCACCTCCCGGCCGTACTGCGCGCGCTGGCGCCGCGCGCCACCCGCCGCGCCGTCACGCGACAGCACGCGGCGACCGCCCAGGACGGCACGGCGCTGCCCCGGCGGCTGGCCGGCGTCGCCCCGGCCGACCGGCACAAGGCGCTGCTCGACCTGGTGCGCGAGAGCGCCGCCCAGGTGCTCGGCCACGCCTCCGCCGACGTCATAGGCGCCGGGCGCCCCTTCAAGGAGACCGGCTTCGACTCGTTGACCGGCGTCGAACTGCGCAACCGGATCGCCGCCGAGACCGGCCTGGCCCTCCCGGCCACCCTGGTCTTCGACTACGCCACGCCCACCGCGCTCGCCCAGCACCTGCTGGCCGAACTCCTCGGTACGACGGACCAGGCCCCCGAGGCGGCCCCGGCTCCCGCCGCCCCCGCGGCCGACGGCGACCCCATCGCCGTCGTCGGCATGGGCTGCCGCTTCCCCGGGGGCGCGGACTCCCCCGAGGGACTGTGGCGGCTGCTGGCCTCCGGCGGCGATGCGATCGTGGAGTTCCCGGCGGACCGCGGCTGGGACATCGACAGCCTCTACGACCCGGACCCGGACCACATCGGCACGACCTACGTGCGCACCGGCTCCTTCCTGGAGACCGCCGCCGACTTCGACCCCACCTTCTTCGGCATCGCCCCCCGTGAAGCCGTCGCCATGGATCCGCAGCAGCGGCTGCTGCTGGAGACGGCTTGGGAGGCCATCGAACGCGCGGGCATCGACCCCACCAGCCTGCGCGGCAGCAGGACCGGCGTCTTTGCGGGCACCAACGGCCAGGACTACAGCACGCTGATGCAGCGTTCGCCCAAGGAGTCCGAGGGCTACCTGGCCACGGGCATCGCGGCCAGCGTCGTCTCCGGCCGGCTGTCCTACACCCTCGGCCTCGAAGGCCCCGCTCTGTCCGTGGACACGGCGTGCTCGTCGTCGCTGGTCGCCCTGCACCTGGCGGTGCAGGCGCTGCGGACGGGAGAGTGCACCCTGGCCCTGGCCGGCGGCGTGAGCATCATGACGAGCCCCGGCCTCCTGGTGGAGTTCAGCCGGCAGCGGGGGCTGTCCGCGGACGGCCGCTGCCGGTCCTTCTCCGACGACGCGGACGGCACCGGCTGGGGTGAGGGCGCGGGCATGCTGGTCCTGGAGCGGCTGTCGGACGCGCGGCGCAACGGCCACCCCGTGCTGGCGGTCGTGCGCGGTTCGGCCGTGAACCAGGACGGTGCCAGCAACGGCCTCACCGCCCCCAACGGGCCCTCCCAGCAGCGGGTCATCCGCGCCGCCCTCGCCAACGCGCGGATCTCCCCGGCCGACGTCGACGCCGTCGAGGCCCACGGCACCGGCACGACCCTCGGCGACCCGATCGAGGCACAAGCGCTGATCGCGACGTACGGCCAGAACCGGGAACGGCCGCTGTGGCTCGGGTCCGTCAAGTCCAACATCGGGCACACCCAGGCTGCCGCGGGTGTCGCGGGTGTGATCAAGATGATCGAGGCGATGCGGCACGGTGTGCTGCCGCGGACGCTGCACGTGGGTGAGCCGTCGTCGAAGGTGGACTGGTCGGCGGGTTCGGTCGAACTGCTCACCGAGGCGCGCGAGTGGCCGCAGATGGCTGACCGGCCGCGTCGGGCGGGTGTCTCGTCCTTCGGCGTCAGTGGGACCAACGCGCACGTTGTCCTGGAGCAGGCGCCGGAGGCCGAGTCGCCTGCCGTGGTGGAGCCCGTGGCGGTGCCGTGGATCCTGTCCGCGCGCAGCGCCGGTGCCCTGCGGGAGCAGGCGGCGAAGCTGCTCGCGCACCTCGCGGAGGAGCCGGAGTTCTCACCCGTGAGCGTGGGCTTCACGCTGGCCAGCCGGGCGCGGTTCGAGCACCGGGCGGTCGTGGTCGGCCGTGACCGAGACGAACTCCTCGCTGGGCTGGGTGAGGTGGATGCCGGGTCTGGTTCTGGTGGCGGGGTGGTGTTCGTCTTCCCGGGTCAGGGTGCGCAGTGGGCCGGGATGGGTGTGGAACTCCTCGACTCCGCCCCGGTGTTCGCCGACCGTTTCGCCGAGTGCGCCGAGGCTCTGGCCGAGTTCGTGGACTGGGACGCGGAGGCGGTTCTTCGCGGTGCTGTGGGTGCTCCGTCGTTGGAGCGCGTGGATGTGGTGCAGCCGCTGTCCTGGGCCGTGATGGTGTCGCTGGCCGCGCTGTGGCGCTCCTACGGTGTCCAGCCGGCCGCCGTGATCGGTCACTCGCAGGGCGAGATCGCTGCCGCCTGCGTGGCCGGGGCGCTGACGCTCAAGGACGGCGCCCGGGTGGTCGCGCTGCGCTCGCAGGCGATCGCGGCGAGCCTGGCCGGTGACGGCGGCATGGTGTCCGTCGCGCTGAGCGCGGAGCAGGTCGCGGAGCGGATCGCCGGCTGGGACGGCCGTATCGAGATCGCCGCTCTGAACGGGCCCACCTCGGTGGTGGTGGCGGGTGAGCCGCAGGCTCTGGACGAGCTGATCGTCGCCTGCGAGGCCGACGAGGTCCGAGCGCGTCGTATCCCGGTGGACTACGCCTCCCACACCAGCCACGTGGAACGCATCGAGGACGACCTCGCCAAGGCCCTGGCCGAGGTCCGTCCGCAGACCTCTGCGGTGCCGTTCTTCTCCACGGTGGAGGCCGACTGGCTGGACACGCAGGCCCTGGACGCGGGCTACTGGTACCGCAACCTGCGCCGCACGGTCCGCTTCGAGGACGCCGTACGCGCCCTCGCCGGTCAGGACCACACCGCGTTCGTGGAGGTGTCGGCGCACCCGGTGCTGGCCATGGGTATTCAGGACACCGCCGAGGAGGCGGTCGTCACCGGCACCCTGCGCCGCGACGACGGCGGCCCGGACCGCTTCCTGACCTCTCTCGGCGAGCTGTGGGTCCAGGGCATCGACGTCGACTGGGCCCAGGCCTTCACCGGCACCGGCGCCCGCCACGTCGACCTGCCCACCTACGCCTTCCAGCACCGCCGCTACTGGCTGACCGTCGACCCCTCGACCGCGGGTGATGTCGGAGCCGTCGGGCTGCTTCCGGCCGGGCATCCGCTGCTCGGGGCGGCCGTCGAACTGCCGGAGGCGGAGGGGGTCGTGCTGACCGGGCGTCTTTCGGCGCAGGCCCACTCCTGGCTCGCGGGTGAGGGCGAGAGCGTGCTGCTGCCCGCGACGGCGTACGTGGAACTGGCCGTTCACGCAGGTGACCAGGTCGGCTGTGACACGGTGGCGGAGCTGACGGTCCGGGAGCCGCTGGTGCTGTCCGCACGGCGCGCCGTGCAGGTGCGGGTGCGGGTCACCGACGCCGACGCGGAGGGGCGGCGTGTCTTCGGCGTCCACTCGCGCGCCGAGGATGCCCTTCCGGGCACGGCGTGGGCCTGCCACGCCACCGGGCTGCTGGTGCGGGCCGGTGCGCCGGTGTCGCGGTGGGAGCCTGCGGTCTGGCCTCCGGCGGGGGCGGCCCGGGTGGAGACGGACCGGGTGGACGCCCTGTGGCGGGGTGCCGACGGCGAGGTGTTCGCCGAGGTGAGCCTGCCCGAGGGGCAGCGGGCGGAGGCGGCCCGCTACGGCCTGCATCCGGCACTGCTCGACGCGGCCCTGGAGGCCGCGCGGTTCGCGGTGGACGGCGGCGCGGACACGGACCGGCCGCTGGTGCCCACGGACTGGCGGGACGTCGTCCTGCACGCGGTGGGGGCGGAGCGGCTGCGGGTGCGGATCGACGCCGGGCGGCCGGAGGGCGTGTCCGTCGAGCTGGCCGACCCGAGCGGCGCGTCGGTCGCGGCGGTGCGGCTGGTGACGCTGACAGCCCTGGATCCGGCGGAGTTCGACCGGACGAACGAGCCGGGCGGTTCCGCTCCGGTGCGTACCGTGGTCCGGCGTCCCCTTCCCGCGCGTCGCACCGCGGTGTCCGCCGGCGAGGCGGGCGAGCAGGGGCTCGCGGTACGGCTGGCCGGGCTGGCGGAGGCCGAGCAGCTGCGGGTGCTCACCGCATTGGTGCACGCCGAGGCGGCCGCGGTCCTCGGGCTGCCCGGGCCGGACGCGGTGGAGGCGCAGCGCGGCTTCTTCGAGCTGGGCTTCAACTCGCTGATGGCGATGGAGCTGCGCAACCGGCTCAACGCGGCGACCGGGCTGCGGCTGCCGGCGTCGCTCCTGTTCGAGCACACCCGGCCGGCCGCCGTGGCCGCCCACCTGCGCGGGGAGCTGACGCGTGCGTCGGCCGCGGGCGGGCGGGCGCCGGGCGGGATCGAGGCCATGTTCCGGCAGTCGTTCGCCGAGGGGCGGCATGTCGCGGGCAACGAGCTGATCATGGCGGCTTCCCGGTTGCGGGACGCCTTCGACGTCGCGTCGGCCGCGGGCCACGCGCCGGAGCCGGTGCCGCTGGCCACCGGCGGGGAACGGCCCCGGCTGTTCTGCCTGCCGGCCGTGGTGGCGACCGCCGGGCCCCAGCAGTACGCCCGCTTCGCCGAGCGCTTCCGCGGCCGCCGGGACGTGACGGTGCTGCCCCAGCCCGGCTACCTGCCCGGCGAGCGGATTCCCGCCGACATGGCGGCGCTGGCCGAACTGCACGCGCAGACGCTGCGCCGCATCGCCGGTCAGGAGCCGTTCGTGCTGGTGGGGCACTCCGCGGGCGGGCAGATCGCGCACGCCGTGACCGCGCACCTGGAGACCCTCGGCACCCAGCCCGCGGCCCTGGTGCTGCTGGACGTGCCGTGGCCCGAGGACGACGCGGAGAACGCGGAGGTCGGCGCGGCGATGCTCGGCGTGGCCTTCGACCGGGAGCGGAAGCTGGGCGGCGGCATCATGAACGACGTCCGGCTGACCGCCATGGGCGGCTACCACCGCCTCCTGGGCGACTGGCGCCCCGAGCCCGTCAAGACCCCGACGCTGCTGGTGCGCGCCACCGAACCGATGCCGTCGGCGTCCGGAGCGGCGGAGGACGACCCGGTGATGCTGCGCGTCGACTGGAAGCTCGGCCACACCGCGCGGGACGTGCCCGGAAACCACTTCAGCATCGTCGAGGAGCACGCCGGGGACACCGCCGGCGTGGTCGAGGAATGGCTCAACGACATCACCGCGAACGGCGCGGCGGGCTGAGCGCCCGTCGAGTGTCCGTAGCAAGCGAAGCGAACGCCCAACGAAAGTCAGGACTTGTGACCAAGCACATCGCCGTTCTCGGAGCCCCGTACCACGGGCATGTGAACCACACCCTGCCCGTCGTCGCCGGTCTCGTCGGCCGCGGACACCGGGTCACCTACGTCACCACCGAGCATTTCGCGCCCTCCGTGTCGGCGGCCGGCGCCCACGTGGTGACGTACGAGTCGGTCTGGCCGGCCGACCGCAGCGTGCCGCCGGAGATGTCGGCGGACGAGATGGCGGAGGGTCCGCTCAAGATGCTCGGGGAGAACGTGGCGGTCACGGCCGCCGCCGAGCGGGCACTGGCCGCGGACCGGCCGGACGTGGTGGTCTACGACACCCTCATGAACTTCTCCGGCCGGGTGCTGGCCGAGAAGTGGGAGAGGCCGGCCGCACAGCTGGTTCCGATGCTCGCCTCCAACGAGCACTTCTCGGTGCTCGCGGCGCTGGCGCAGGAATTCCCCGCGATGGATCCGCAGCATCCGGCGCTGCTCGAATTCGGCATGAAACTGGCCGAGTTCTACACCGGTCACGGTCTGCCCGTTCCCGGCCCCGGCGACATCCTGGGTGCGCCGGAGGAGCTCAACGTGGTGTTCGTGGCCAAGGAGTTCCAGCCCGCCGCGGACACCTTCGACGAGCGGTACGTCTTCGTGGGCCCCGCGGCGACCGCGGACGGCGAGGCAGCCTCGTGGCAGCCGCCGCAGGGTGACAAGCCCGTGCTGCTCATCGCCCTCGGGACGCTGTTCAACGAGCGGCCCGACTTCTACCGGGCCTGCCTGAAGGCCTTCGCCGACCTGCCGTTCCACGTGGTGATGGCGGTCGGCGAGCATGTCGACCCCGCCGGCCTCGGCGCCGTACCGGACAGCTGGGAGGTGCACCGGCAGGTGCCGCAGCGTGCGGTGCTGGAGCACGCCGCGGTCTTCGTCACGCACGCGGGCATCCGCTCCACGATGGAGTCGCTCGCGGCCGGCGTCCCGCTGGTGGCCGTGCCGCAGTCGGTGGAGCTGGACTTCACCGCGCGGCGCATCGCCGAGCTGGGCCTCGGTGTGCGCGTAGCCCGCCAGGAGGCCTCGCCCGAAGCGCTGCGCGAGGCGGTGCTGAAGGCGGCCGAGGACGCGGGGATCCGGCAGCGGGTGACCGCCATGGCCGGGCTCGCCCGCGCCGGCGGCGGCGCGACCGCGGCGGCGGACGCGATCGAGGCGTATGCGGAGCGGGCCTGAGATGGCGGCGGGACACTGGGCCGGCCGCACGGTCCTGGTCACCGGGGGACTGGGCTTCATCGGCTCCCACTTCGTGGAGGAGCTGCTGGGCCTGGGCGCGCGGGTGCTGTGCCTGTACCGCCGGGACCACCCGGAGGTACGGGCCGAGCTGCCCGTCAACGAGGCGCTGACGACCCTGCAGGTCGACGTCCTGGACGAGCGGGCGCTGCGGGCCGCCGCGGACACGGTCCCGGGGCTCGACATGGTCGTCAACTGCGCGACCCTCGACGGGAACATGCAGTTCCTGCTCCAGGAGACGGGCCGGATGCTGGACGAGAACATGCGCATCGTCTCCAACGTGCTCAACCTCGCCCGTGACCGGGCCGTGCCCGACGTGGTGCTGATCAGCTCGGCCGAGATCTACGCGTACGACGGGACGAGGCCCGCGCGCGAGGAGGACGACCACCGGCGGCACATGGAGTTCTCACCGAACGGCTACCGGATGTCGAAGATGTTCACCGAGGTGCTCGCGGACCTGTACCGCACGCAGTTCGGCATGAACATCTACACGCCGCGCCCCACCAACGTGTACGGGCCGCGCGACGACTTCGCCACGACGACGAACCACGTCATCCCCAACATGCTGATGCGGCTCGCCGCCGGACAGGACGTCGAGGTCTGGGGCGACGGAAGCCAGCTGCGGACCTTCATCCACGTGCACGACCTGGTACGCGCGGTGCTGTGCATGGTGCGGTCCGGGGAGTATCCGGCGCTCAACATCGGGACGCCGGAGCCGGTCTCCATCCGGGATCTGGCGTTCCTCGTCGCTCAGGCCGCCGGTCAGGACGAGGACCGGATCCGGTTCGCCCCCGACAAGCCCGTGGGGACGGCCCGCCGGGCGCTCGATCTCGAGAGATTCCACAAGGTCGTCGATTTCACGCCGCGCCCGCTGAAGGACGGCCTGCGGGACACCGCGCGGTGGTACCGGAAAAACGTGCTGGAGGTCCAGTGAAGGTTTCATTGCAGACGTTCGGAACCCGCGGTGACGTTCATCCCTTCCTGGCGCTGGGCATCGGCCTGCGCCGGCGCGGACACGAGGTCAGCGTCGCCACGTCGACCGACTTCAAGGCGATGGTCGAGCTGGCAGGCCTGGAGTTCCGCGAGATACCCGGAAAGGCGGCCGACCACTTCTCGGACCCCGACGTCATCCGGTCGATCCGCAAGAGCGCCTCGTCGCTGCGCACCGCGCTGGTCATGAAGCGGCCCACCACGGAGGAGTTCGCCCACTCCGTGGAGCGGATGCAGGAGGCCGCCGAGGGCGCCGACTTCGTGCTCACCTCGATGATCTGCCGCGGTTACGGGTTCGCGGGCGCCACCGCGCCCTGGGGCACCGTCAACTGGTGGCCGATGACCCCGACCCGGGAGTTCCGCGCGTACAAGACTCCCGACCTGCCGCTCGGGGCCGCCTACACGCGGTTCACGCACGCCATGTCGGCCCAGCTGGAGTGGGCCGTGCACCGCCCGGCCGTCAACAAGGTCCGCACCCGTCAGGGTCTGCCGCCGCTGAAGAAGTCGCCGATGGGCACGCTCGGCGTCGAGCACCCCGTCCTCTACCCCTACAGCCCCGCCTTCCTGCCGCCCCCGGCCGACTGGCCGGCCCGCGCCCACGTCACGGGCTACTGGGTCTGGGAACGCCCCGAGCAGGAGCCGCCGGCGCGGCTGGCGGACTTCCTCGACAGCGGCTCCCGGCCGCTGGTGCTCGCCCTGGGCAGCGCCTGGCCGGTGTACGGCGAGCAGACCTTCCACGCCGTGCGGGACGCGGTACGCCATGCCGGGCGGCGCCTGGTCGTGGTGGGCGGACCCGAGGGCACCGCCTCCGACGACGTGTTCCGGGTCCAGGAAGTGGACTACGGCTGGCTCTTCCCGAAGGCGGCCGCGGTGATCCACGGGGCGGCCTTCGGCACCACCGCGGACACGCTGCGCGCCGGCGTGCCGCACGTGACCGTGCCGTGCTGGGCCGACGGCCCGTACTGGGCGGCCCGGCTGGCCGGGATCGGCGTCGCGCCGGCCCCGGTGCCGTTCCAGCGGATGACCGCCGAGCGGCTGCGGCAGGCGGTGGCGGCCGTCCTGGACGACCCCCGGCCCGCCGAGCGGGCCACCCTCATCGGCGAGCGCGTGCGCGCCGAGCGGGGCGTGGACACGGCCTGCGACGTCATCGAGACCGCGGTGGCCGCGGCCGTCTGACCCTCACCCCCACCACCCCCCACTTCTCAAGGCTTGGAGAGCAACACCCCTCATGACCACGTATGTTTGGGACTACCTTTCGGAATACCAGGACGAGCGCGCCGACATCCTCGACGCCGTGGAGAAGGTCTTCTCCTCGGGACGCCTGGTGCTCGGCGAGAGCGTCGGCGGGTTCGAGGCCGAGTTCGCCGCCTATCACGGCGTGCGTCACTGCACGGGCGTCGACAACGGCACCAACGCCGTCAAGCTCGCCCTCGAAGCGCTCGGCGTCGGGCCCGGCGACGAGGTGATCACCGTGTCCAACACGGCCGCCCCCACCGTCGTGGCCATCGCCGGCGCCGGCGCCACGCCCGTCTTCGTGGACGTCCGCGCCGAGGACTTCCTGATGGACACCGACCAGGTCGCCGCCGCGATCACCCCGCGCACCAAGGCCCTGCTGCCGGTGCACCTGTACGGGCAGTGCGTGGAGATGGAGCCCCTGCGGGCCCTCGCCGCGGAGCACGGCCTCGCCCTGGTCGAGGACTGCGCGCAGGCCCATGGCGCCCGCCATCACGGCCGGCTCGCCGGCACGATGGGCGACGCCGCCGCGTTCAGCTTCTACCCGACCAAGGTGCTGGGCGCCTACGGAGACGGCGGCGCGGTCCTCACCGACGCCGCCGACACCGACGCCGCGCTGCGCCGGCTGCGCTACTACGGCATGGAGAAGGTCTACTACGTCGTCCAGACCCCCGGCCACAACAGCCGCCTGGACGAGGTGCAGGCCGAGATCCTGCGCCGCAAGCTGACCCGCCTCGACGCCTACATCGCCGGCCGCCGTGCGGTGGCCCGCCGCTACGAGGAGGGCCTGGCCGACCTCACCGGCCCCGGCGGCCTGCTGCTGCCCGGCACCAACCCCGGAAACGAACACGTGTACTACGTGTACGTGGTCCGCCACCCGCAGCGCGACCTGATCATCGAGCGCCTGAAGACCGAGTACGACATCTCCCTCAACATCAGCTACCCGTGGCCGGTGCACACCATGACCGGCTTCGAGCACCTCGGCTACCGCAAGGGCGCCCTGCCGGTCACCGAGGCGCTGGCCGACGAGATCTTCTCGCTGCCGATGTACCCCTCCCTGCCCGTGGACCTCCAGAACACCGTGATCGGTGCCCTGCGCGACGTCCTCAAGACGCTGTGAGCCCACGCCTCAAGAAGGAGTCCCCGGTGAAAGCACTCGTGTTGTCCGGCGGCATGGGGCTGCGGCTGCGGCCGTTCAGCCATTCGATGCCCAAACAGCTGATGCCGCTCGCCAACAAGCCCGTCCTGCTGCACGTCATCGAGCAACTGCGCGGCCTGGGCGTGACCGAGATCGGTGTCGTGGTCGGCGAGCGGTCGGAGAAGATCAGCCAGTACCTCGGCGACGGCACCGAGTTCGGCGTACGGCTGACGTACATCCCGCAGGACGCCCCGCACGGTCTCGCGCACTGCGTCGCCATCTCCCGCGAGTTCCTCGGCGACGACGACTTCGTCATGTACCTCGGGGACAATCTGCTCCCCGAGGGCGTGGACGACATCGCCGCCGAGTTCCGCGCCCGGCGCCCCGCGGCCCAGCTCGTGGTGCACAAGGTGGCCGACCCCCGCGCCTTCGGTGTCGCCGAGGTCGACGCCGACGGGCGGGTGCTGCGACTGGTGGAGAAGCCCGAGCAGCCGGTCAGCGACCTGGCGGTGGTCGGCGTGTACTTCTTCACCGCGGCCATCCACGAGGCCGTGGCCGCCGTGGAGAGCAGCGCCCGCGGCGAGCTGGAGATCACCGACGCCATCCAGTGGCTGGTCACCCGGGGCGCGGAGGTACGGGCCAGCGCCTACCGCGGCTACTGGAAGGACGCCGGGCAGATCGATGACGTGCTGGCCTGCAACCGCGAACTCCTGGACCGGCTCAAGCCGTCCGTCGACGGCGAGGTCGACGCGCACAGCGAGCTGATCGGGGCTGTGGTGGTGGAGGAGGGCGCCCGGATCGTCCGCTCCCGGATCACCGGGCCGGCGGTCGTCGGCGCCGGCGCGGTCGTGGAGGGCAGCTCGATCGGCCCGCACACGTCCATCGGTGAGGGCTGCCGGCTGCTCGGCGTGCAGCTGAGCGACACCATCGTGCTGGAACGGGCCAGCATGCGCGGTGTCACGTCGGTGCGCGGCTCCATCATCGGCCGCGAGGCCAGCGTCAGCGCCGTCGACGCCGACGGCTCCCACCGGCTGATCGTCGGCGACCACGCGCGCGTGGAGGTGGCCGCATGAGGCTGCTCGTGACCGGCGGCGCCGGGTTCATCGGGTCCGCCTACGTCCGCACCCTCCTGGCGGGCGGCTACGCCGGCTACGAGGACGCGTCGGTGACCGTCCTGGACAAGCTGACCTACGCCGGGAACCGGGGCAATCTGCCCGAGCGGCACGACCGGCTGGAGTTCGTGCGGGGCGATGTCTGCGACACCGACCTGCTGCGGCAGCTGCTGCCCGGCCACGACGCGGTGGTGCACTTCGCCGCCGAGTCCCACGTGGACCGCTCCATAGCCGACCCCTCCGTGTTCGTGCGCACCAACGTCGTCGGCACCCAGACCCTGCTGGAGGCCTGTCTGCACACCGGTGTCGAACGGGTCGTGCACATCTCCACCGACGAGGTCTACGGCTCCATCGCGTCCGGCGCGTGGACGGAGGAATGGCCGCTGGCCCCCAACTCGCCGTACGCGGCGTCCAAGGCGGGCAGCGACCTGCTGGCCCGGTCCTACGCCCGCACCCACGGCCTCGATGTGTCCATCACCCGTTGCTCCAACAACTACGGCTCCCACCAGCACCCCGAGAAGCTGATCCCGCTGTTCGTCACCCGGCTGCTGCGCGGCGAGACCGTCCCGCTGTACGGCGACGGCTCCCACGTCCGCGAGTGGCTGCACGTGAGCGACCACTGCGCGGCCGTCCAGTCGGTCCTCACCCGGGGCCGGGCCGGTGAGGTCTACAACGTCGGCGGCGGCACCGAGCGCACCAACCGGCAGATCACCGACCTGCTGCTGCGGCTGTGCGGCGCCTCGCCCGGCCAGGTGCGGCACGTCACCGACCGCAAGGGCCACGACCTGCGCTACGCGCTGGACGACACCAAGATCCGTCAGGAGCTGGGCTACGCCCCGCGCGTGCCCTTCGAGGAGGGCCTGGCCGGCGTGGTCGACTGGTACCGCGCGAACCCGGACTGGTGGCAGGCGTCCGCCGCCGACCGCGGGGTGGCCGCATGACCGCCCCGGCGCGACCGGCGGTGCTGCTCCGGTGCGAGAACCCAGGCCTGCCCGCCCGGCTCGCGCGGTCGGCGTGGGAGCGGGACGGGACGATGCTGCCGACGGAACAGTTCGACGCCTGGCTGGAGGAGCGCCGGCAGGCCCATCCCTTCCGGGTGGAGCGGGTGCCCTTCGCCGAGGCGGACGGCTGGAGTTTCGATCAGGCCACCGGCAACCTCGCGCACCGCAGCGGGCGGTTCTTCACCGTCGAGGGACTGCGGGTGAGCACGGAGACCGGCCGGTGGCGCCAGCCCATCATCAGGCAGCCGGAGATCGGCATCCTCGGCATCCTCATGCGGGACTTCGACGGGGTGCCGCACTTCCTGATGCAGGCGAAGATGGAGCCCGGCAACCCGAACCTGCTCCAGCTGTCGCCGACCGTCCAGGCCACCCGCAGCAACTTCACCGGCGTGCACAAGGGCGCGCCCGTGCGCTACCTGGAGTACTTCGCCGGTCCGCGGCGCGGCCGGGTGGTGGTGGACGTCCTGCAGTCCGAGCACGGCACCTGGTTCTACCGCAAGCGCAACCGCAACATGGTGGTCGAGGTGGACGCCGACGCCGAGGTGCCCCTCACGGACGACTTCCGGTGGCTGACCCTGGGGCAGATCCACGAGCTGCTCGCCCGGGACAACGTGGTCAACATGGACGCGCGGACGGTGCTGTCCTGCCTGGCCCCGTTCGTGCGGCCGTCAGGGCCGGAGGACGAGGCGCTCACCCCGACCGCCGAGCTGCTGGGCTGGCTGACCGGACAGCGCGCCACCCGCGACATCGAGGTGAGCCGGGTTCCGCTGCGGGAGACGGAGGCCGAGGGCTGGCTGCGCGGGCCGGACGAGATCGCCCGCCCGGACGGCCGGTACTTCAGCGTGGTCGCGGTGTCCGTGCGGGCCGGCAGCCGTGAGGTGAGCAGCTGGCACCAGCCGCTGTTCGCTCCGCGCGGGCCGGGCGTGGTCGCCCTGGTCGTGCGGGAGTTCGGCGGCGTGCCGCACGTACTGCTGCGGGCCCGTGCCGAGCCCGGCTTCCACAGCGTGGTGGAGCTGGGCCCCACCGTGCAGTGCGTGCCCGGCAACTACGGCCCGGACGACCGGCCGCCGCTGCTGGACTGGGTCCTGTCGGCCGACCCGGCACTGGTGCGGTACGACACCGTGCACTCGGAGGAGGGCGGACGGTTCCTGGACGCGGTGGCCCGCTACACCATCGTGGAGGCCGATGCGACGCTGCCCGGTGAACTCCCGCCGGACTTCGCCTGGTTCAGTGTGCCGCAGCTGAGCGGTCTGCTGCGGCACGAGCACTATGTCAGCGTGCAGGCCCGCACCCTGCTGGCCTGCCTGAACGCGCTGCCCCGGATCCAGGCGCCGCCCCGCCCGTCGCCCCCGCACCGGCGTCCGCCGCAGTCGCTGCGCTTGCAGTGGGCGTCGTAGCGGGGGGTGGTCGTCGCATGCCGGGGCGTTCGTCAGTCGTCAGGGAGACCGTCGTGGAGACCGTCGTGGAGTGCTTCCTGCCCCTCGGGGACCAGGGTGTCGCTGTCGCGCTCGGTGTACCGCTCACCCGTGCTGGGGCAGCGGAAGCGGCCCTCCCCTTCGTCCTCCAGGGGCACCCCGGCCCGCCCGACCCACTTCACGCGGCGGGCCGGCACCCCCGCCACCAGGGCGAAGTCGGGGACGTCCCGGGTGACGACGGAGCCGGCGGCGACCATCGCCCAGCGTCCGACCGTCACCGGCGCCACGCACACCGCGCGGGCGCCGACCGAGGCGCCGTGCCGGAGGGTCACCCCCACCGGGGTCCAGTCCCGCGCCCCCTTCGGGGCACCGGCGGGGGTCACGGCACGGGGATGCGGGTCGTTGGTGAGCACGGCGGAGGGACCGATGAACACGCCCTCCTCCACCACGGCGGGCTCGTAGACGAGGGCGTGGTTCTGCACCTTGCAGTTGTCCCCGACCGTGACCCCGGGCCCGATGTACACGCCCCGCCCGATGGTGCAGTCGCGGCCCACGACCGCGTCCTCCCGTATATGAGCCGTGCCCCAGACGGACGTGCCGTCTCCCACGGTCGCCTTTTCGTCGACCTCGGCACCGGGCGCAATGCGAGCGTTCATCATTCCTCCGTCGGTGAAAAACCGTGCAGGTATATGGATACCGTACTGCCAAAATTCGGATGTGATGTACATCACGTGTACGAGGGGCAATGTTTCGCCAACCTGGCTTGACATGGTGATTGCCGCTGTAATTGGGTAGTGATCAGTAAAGACGGGGGCGTGAAGGGATTTCCGCGATGCAGGTAAACGGGGTATACATTGACTCGCTCGGCGTGCACCTCTCGGAATGGGTGTCCGTCGCAGACGCGGAGGGCCCGGGGGATTACGAGCGCGGCGAGTTCACCGCGGCCGGACTGACCGGCACGCACGTGGCCGGGGACACGCCGGCCGTCGACATGGCCGTCCTGGCCGCCCGCAGCGCCGTCGAGCGCTCCGCCGTGGACCTGTCGGCGATCGACTCCCACATTCACGGCAGCGTCTACTACCAGGTGCCCGAGGGTGCTTACGCCCCCGGATACATCCTGCGTGAACTGGGTGCCGGCCACATCCCCTCGCTGGACGTCCAGCAGGGCTGCGACGGTGTGCTGGGCGCGCTGGAGACGGCCGCCGGACAGATCACCGGCGTCGCCCGCCGGCAGAACGTCCTGCTGACCACGGCCACGAACTTCAGCTCCCCGCTCATCAACCGCTGGCGTGATTTCGGCACCTCGTCCCTTTACTCGGACGGTGCCCTGGCGGCCGTGGTCAACGGCCGCGGCGGATTCGCCGAGGTCCGGTCCATGAATTCCGGGACGCTGCACAGCCTGGAGCAGTGGCACCGCGGTCAGGAATCCCTGCTGCCGCCCGACGGAAACCCCCGGAAGTATTTCAACGTGGGGGAGCGGTCGCAGTATTTCGTGGACAACGTCATGGGCTTCGCCGAGCTTTTCGAGACGTTCACGAAATTCGACCTCGGTGTCATCAACGATTCCATCATCGACGCCGGAATGACCGCCGCGGACATTTCCAAGGTCATCACGATCAACGTGGACAAGCGGATGATCGAGCACGCCCTGCTGCGCCCGCTCGGCATTCCCGCGGACCGGCTGATCTGGGAGTACGGGGCCTCCGTCGGACACGCCGGCGGCGCCGACATCCTCATCTCCCTGGAGCACGCGGTGCGCACCGGCGAAGTCCAGGTCGGCGATCACGTCCTGGTGACCTCGCAGGGCCCCGGCTGGGTCTGCTCCTCCGCCGTCCTCACCATCCGGGAGCAGCCCACGTGGGCGAAGTAGACACCGGCAAGTGGATCCACCGGTACGAGCCGGCGCCTGACGCCCCCCGGCGGCTGGTGTGCTTCCCGCACGCCGGCGGCGCCGCCTCGTACTTCGTACCGGTGGCCCGGGCCATGGCGGGTGACACCGACGTCCTCGCCGTGCAGTACCCCGGGCGCCAGGAACGCCGGGCCGAACCCTGCCTCGACTCCATCGACGCGCTCGCCCGCGCAGCCGTGGACGCGCTCTCGCCCTGGCTCGACCGGCCCGTCACCCTCTTCGGGCACAGCATGGGCGCCATGGTCGCCTTCGAGGCGGCCCGCCTGCTGGAAGCCGACGGCAGGGCACCCCAGGGACTCGTCGTCTCCGGCCGCCGGGCACCGACCTGCGTCCGGCCCGCCCGCGACCTGGTGCACCTGCAGGACGACGAGGGGCTGATGGCCGAGATCCGGCGGCTGGACGGCACCGACGAACGGATCCTGGCCGACGAGGAACTGCTGCGCATGATCCTGCCCGTCATCCGCAGCGACTACCGGGCCGTGGAGGGCTACCGCTACCGCCCCGGCCCGCCTCTGAGCTGCCCGGTCCTCGCCCTCATCGGCGACACCGACCCCCAGGTCACCCGGGAAGAGGCGCGGTCCTGGGCCGAGCACACCACCGGACCGTTCGACATGACCGTGTTCCCCGGCGGCCACTTCTACCTCAACTCCCAGGCGGACGCGGTGATCCGGGCCCTCGCGGAGCACATGCCGGCCGCAGGCCCCAGGGCGGCGTACTGAGCGGCCCCGCCGCCGTACCGCGAACACACGACGGAAGGTCAACCCAGAAGTGAATCCCGACCGGGACAGCATCGCCGAGGCCGTCAAGCGCGTGATCATCGCCGAGAGCGGGCCCGGCCTGCAGCCGTCCGCGCTGACGGAGGACGAGCCGCTCGGCGGCGAGCTGCTGCGGATCTCCTCCATGCGCCTGCTGGGCATCCTCACCCGGCTGGAGGACGAGCTGGACACCCCCCTGCCCGACGACCTGTTCGCCGGCCGCTCCTACGACACCGTCCGCGACCTCGTGGACCTGGCCGTCGAAGGCGCCGAAGGGAGCCCGGCCCGGTGACCGCCTTCCCCGCCCACGCCCAGCACCTGGACTGCCTCCAGGCCAACCTCGCCCTGCTCGCCGACCGGCACCACGGCGCGGGCACGCACACCCGCCTGGGCGCCGTACTGCGCCACGCGCCGCGCCCGCTGGCCGACGGGCCCCTGGCCGGCGTGCTCACCGTCGAGCCGACCCTCGACGAGCAGCTCGCCGCCGCCGCGGCCCTGATCGGCCTGCACGTCACCGACCGCCGCCGGCCCGGCCCGGGCGAGGTGCCGGACACCGCCGGCGGCCCGCTGTACGTCGTCGCCGACGCCTACCACCTGCCCTGGGTGCCCTACCACGGGACCAAACACGTGGAGCACAGCTTCCTCGTGGACGACGACGGCGGCGACACCCTCCTGATCAGCGACGCCTACCACAACGACACCCAGTGGGGCCGCGCCCGTCCCCTCCAGCTGCCCTACGCGCGCGAGGACTTCGCCGCCCTGCTGAAAGCGCTGCCGGACGGCGCAGAGACCCTGCGGTTCACCCCCCGCCCGCCCGGCGCACCCCCCGAGCCGGGCCACGTACCCGGCCCGCCGCCGCAGTACCTGCGCGGCTACGCCGAGCACCCCGACCGGCAGGCGGCACTGGAGGCCTTCACCCTGGAGACCTGGCTGCTCGCCCGCGCCCGTCGGCTGCACGCCGCCTACCTGGAGGAGCGGCGGGGGGCCGGGCTGCCGGAGCCGGTGCGGGAGCACCTCCAGCGCTGGGACGCCCTGGTCGAGCACGCCTACCTCGCCTTCCGGCGCGTGGACCGCGGCCGGGCCGAACCGCCGGGCCTGTTCGAGCGGGCCGCCGACGCACTCGCGCAGGACGCCGCGGTCTTCGGGGCCGGTGCGGCCGTGCGCGAGGTCGTCGCCTCCGTCCTCCGGGTCGACGAAACCGTCCTGTCCGACGGTGATTTGACGGCCCATCCGGAATTCAATTCGATCCGGATGGTCGAAGTCGTGGAGATCCTCGAAGAACGGTTCGCCGTGGAGTTCGACCCGGCCGACCTGGTGCCCGAGAACCTGCAGAGCGTCGCGGGCCTGTGTGCGCTGCTGAACCGCGCACTCGACCATGAATAGAAGCCAGTTACATCGAAGGGAAAGCTCTTCCGTGGACGCCCGCTTTACCGAGATGCTCAAGCCTTTCCTGCCCTTCCTCGGCGAGGAGCCCATCACGGCCGACACCCCGCTGCGGGAACTCGGACTGGACTCCATGCAGGCCATCGAGCTGATGTTCACGCTGGAGGACACCTTCGGCGTGCAACTGCCCGACGACGCCCTCACCGAGGCCACCTTCGCCACCGCGGGCAGCCTGTGGAACGCGGCCGTCGCCGCGATGCCCGCCGGCACGGCGGACGCGATATGAGGGGCTTCGACCGCACGGGCTTCGACGCACAGGCCACCGCGGACGCCGTCCGCCGGGTGTGCGAGACGGCCCGGCAGCACGCCGCGTCCTGCGACGAGGCCGCCGAGTTCCCCCTCGCGGCCCTGGCGGAGATGCGCCGCACCGGACTGCTCGGCCTGATGGTGCCGACCGCCCACGGCGGGATGGGCGGCGGCGTGGACGACGTCCTGGACGCCGGCATCGCCCTCGGCCGTGCCGACATGTCCGTCGCCATGATCTTCACCATGCACTGCCAGCAGGTCGCCGGCATCGTCCGGCACGCGTCCCCCGGGCTCGCCGCCGAACTCCTTCCGGAGATCGCCGCGGGACGCCTCTACCTGGCCTCCGTCACCACCGAGGCCGGCAAGGGCGGACACCTGCTCACCTCCGCCGCCGAACTCGCCACGCAGGACGACCGGCTGGTCATCGACCGGGTCGCACCGATCGTCACCGGCGGCGCGCACGCCGACGGCTTCCTGATCACCATGCTCAGCCCCACGGCCCGCTCCCCGCACGAGGTCTCCCTCGTCTACGCCCACCGCGACCAGCTCGACATCGACGTCTCCGGCGACTGGGACCCGCTCGGCATGCGCGCCAGCCACAGCGTGGCCCTGAAACTCACCGGCCAGGTGCCCGGCCACCAGGTCGTCGGCGAGCACGGCCAGTTCCGCAAGGTCGTCCTGGACACCTTCGGCCCGCTGGCCCACCTCGGCTGGTCCGCGACCTGGCTGGGCACCGCCGCCGGCGCCCTGTCCCGGGTGCTGCAGACCCTGCGCAGCCCCGCCGGCCGCAAGAGCGCCAACCTCGAATCCGAGCTGCTGCTGACCCGGCTCTCCCGGGCCCGGCAGCGCCTGGACACCGTGCACGCCCTGCTGCGGCACACGGCGGCCACCCTCTCCCGGGCCGCCGACGACGGCGACGACCTCTCCCGCCCCAAGTACCAGCTGCTGGTCAACGCCCTCAAGATCACCGCGTCCGAGGAGTGCCACCGCACCATCGAGGACCTGGTCGACGCCGTGGGCCTGCGCCACGGCTACCTCAAGAGCTCGCCCACCGGACTCGAACGCGCCCTGCGCGACCTCAGGTCCGCCGCGCTCAACTACAGCAACGACCGGCTCCACCTCGCCGACGGCAGGCTCGCCCTGCTCGATGCGGAGGTGACCCTTGCCTGACCGGCCCCTCGGGCTGCCCGTCGGCGAGGCGACCGGGATCCTCTCGGCCCTCGCCGCCTCCGGCACGCTCACCGAGCTCTACGGCAAGGAGCCGACCGGCCGCCTCGACCCGCTGCTGCTGCGCCGCATCCTCACCGAGGCCGACGCACAGAGCCCGGCGGGCACCGTTCTCGCCCTGCTCGTCCAGCTCGCCAGCGCGACACCGCTGCTCACCGAGATGGCCGACAGCCCCGCCGCCGCACGCACCCTGCGCGCGGCCCTCGAAGGCGCCGGACTGCTCGCCCTCGCCGCCACCGACACGGCCGCCCCGGGCTCCGACCTCGCCGCACTGGGCACCACCGTCGACCTCTCCGGCAGCGACGGGGACGACGGGGACATCGTCCTCGACGGCGGCAAGCGCTGGGTCACCTCCGCCCTGACCGCCGGCCACGCCCTGGTGCTGGCCCGGCACCGCCCCGGCCGCCACTTCACCAGCTTCACCTGGGTCCTGGTCCCGCTGACCGCCCCCGGCGTGACCGCGGAAGCGGCCGACACCGGCCTCTTCGACGGCGCGGGCCTCGGACACCTCCACTTCCACTCCGTACGCCTGCCCCGCGAGCACGTCCTCGGACGCCCCGGCCGGGGCCTGGCCCTGTTCGCCCGGCACCTGAGCGTGGAACGCCTGGCCTCGGCGGCCTGGGCCGTGGCACTGTGCCGCAGGGCCGTCGCCGACACGGCCCGCCGGCTCGCGGCCCGGCCCGTCGACGGCGCACCCCTGCGCCGGTCGTCGTCCGTACGCCAGCGGCTCGCGGACTGCGCCGTACGCCTCAGCGCCCTCGACGCGCTGTGGACGCAGTCCGCCGACCGCATCGCCCGGCACCACGACGCCACCGCCGCCGCCACGCTCAAGGCGCTGTCCGGCATGACCGTCGAACACGTCCTCGCCGAGTGCGGCCACCTCCAGGGAGCGGACGGCTTCGAGCGGGGCGGAGTGCAGCGGCTGCGCGCCGAGGCGGCCGTGTTCGGCATCGGCGGCGGCGCCACCGAAGTCGTCCTCGACACCGTCGCCGAACGCCTCGACCAGGTCCTGGACGGACTGACGCCATGACCGCCGCCACCGCCACCGCCGCCACCGCCACCGCCGCCACCGCCTCCGGCGCCGCCGGGACCCGCCTGCACACCGAGGCGGCTCCCGGCGTCTGGGTCACCGTGGAACCGGTCGGCACCCCCGCCGACGACCCGGCCGGGCTCACCCCGCACGACCTGGCCGACGCCGAGCACCTGCCCGAGTGGCGCGCCCGTGAACTCCTCGCCGCCCGCCGGGCCCTGCGCCGCCTGCTGGCCGCCCACTTCCCCCAGGCCCGGCACGCCCCCGTCACCTACACCGACCGCGGAGCCCCCCGCCTCGTGGACCAGCCCCGCATCGGCATCAGCGTCAGCCACGACGGCGGGGCCGTCGCCGCCTGCGCCGCCCTGGACCACGCCGTCGGCGTCGACCTCCAGCACCCGCCGGACACCGTGTCCGACGGCATGCTGCGCCGCTGCGCCAAAACCCACACCGAGCAGCTCGCCCGCCTGCCCATGGCCGCGCGGACCAGGGAGTTCGCCTGGCTGTGGACCGTACGCGAGGCCCTCGTCAAGGCCGACGGCACCGGCCTCGCGGGCGGGCTGTGGACCGCCGACGTCGCCCCCCGCAGCCGGCACGGCGCCTCGGGCCGGCACCGGTGGGTGAGCCTGCGCGAGCAGTCGCCGATCCCGCTCAGCTGCGCCTACACGCCGCTTTCCGAACCGACCCCGCCCACCGAACGCCCCCTGGAGAACGACAGTGAGTGAGCCCCCGGCCGAGCTGAGCTGCTACACGGCGGGTCTGGTGGCCTACCTGGAGCCGCGGGTCCCGGACATCCGGGAGCGGCTCGCGGCCGCCGTCCGCCTGCGGGTGCGCACCGATCCGCCCGACGGCGGACTGGCGTTCTCCCACCACGCGCGCGTCGACATCGACCACCGGGGCCGCGGCCTCGTCCACCGCGGTGCCGACGACTGGGCCGCCGCCCGCGCCGCGCTCGACGCCGAACTGTCCCGGCACGGCAGCGTGCTCGCCGTCGGCAACACCCGCCACATCCCCTGGTCCCCGTCGTACGGCGGCGCGGAGACCTCGCACTGGGTGGTGCTGCGCCGGCACGACGACGCCACGTGGCACGTGCGCGACGACTTCGACGCCCTCACCCCGCACGGCACCCAGACCGCGTACGACGGCCTCGTGGACGACGCCGGACTCCAGGCCCTCCTCACGCCGTTGTCCCGTACGACCGCCCAGGCCGTCAGCCGCGACCGCCACGCCCTCGGCGAGGCCACCGAACTGGCGCCGTACACCGGCTACCGCTGGCTCGAACTCAGCGACACGCCGGACACGGCCGCCCCCGAAGGCACCTGGGTGGACGGGCTGCTGCCCGCGCTGCGGCTCGTGGCCGACACGGTGTGCGCCGACCCGGACGCCCTCGCCCGCCATGCCGACGACATCTGGACCTCCGCCCGCCACCAGCGCTTCCGGCTGGCCTCCCGGCCCGAGGCGGCGGGTGTGGCGGAGGCGGCGGCAGCGTGGGGTTCCCTCCCGCAGGCCGTGCGCTTCGGCATCGCCTCGGCCGAGCGCGGCCGGTACCGGGAGGGGGTCGTGCGAACGGCCTTCGACCAGCTGATCGGCGCCGTGGAGCGGCTGGAGGGCGAGCAGCCGGGGGAGACCGGCCGATGACCCACCAGGACACCCTCTACGGGCGGTTCGCCGCCACGGTGCGCCGGCACCCGGACGCCGTGGCCCTCGAACTCGACGGCACCGCCCACACCTACGCCGAACTGGACGCACTCGCCGCACGGCTGGCCGCCGCCCTGGTCGCCGGCACGGACGGCCCCGGCCCCCGCCGGGTCGGCCTGCTCGCCCTGCGCACCCTGACCGCCTACGCCGGCTATCTCGCCGTACAGCGGCTCGGCGCCACCGTGGTTCCGCTGCACCCCGGCTTCCCGCTCCCGCGCACGGCGGCGACGGCCAAGGCCGCCGCACTGGACTGCGTGCTGACCGACCCCGAGCGCGCGGGCGTCGAGCTGCCGGTACCGGTGCTGGCACCCGACGTCACGGCCCCCGCCCCGGCCCCCCTCGGCGAGACGCGGTCCGCCGGGCCGGACGACCTCGGCTACATCCTCTTCACCTCCGGCTCCACCGGCACCCCGAAGGGCGTCCCGATCCGGCACCGCAACGTCACGGCCTACCTGGACCACGTGACCGCCCGGTACGGCATCGGCGTCGGCGACCGGCTCTCCCAGACCTTCGACCTCACCTTCGACCTCTCCGTCTTCGACCTGTTCGCGGCCTGGAGCAGCGGCGCCACCGTCGTCGTGCCCGGCCGCGGCGACCTCCTCGCCCCCGCCCGGTTCGTCGCCAGGGAACGCATCACCCACTGGTTCTCGGTGCCCTCGGTGATCTCCCTCGCCCGACGGCTGCGCGGCCTGACCCCCGGCTGCATGCCCACGCTGCGCTGGAGCCTGTTCTGCGGCGAACCCCTGACCACCGCCCAGGCCGAGGCATGGCGGGCGGCCGCCCCCGGCAGCGTGCTGGAGAACCTCTACGGCCCCACCGAACTGACCCTCAGCTGCACCCAGCACCGGCTGACGGACACCCCGGCCGAACAGCCGCCCGCGCACGGCACCGTGCCGATCGGGCGGCTCTACCCCGGCCTGGAACAGCTCGTCGTGGACGACGACGGCCACCCCGCCGCCGAGGGCGAGCTGTGCGTCCGGGGCGTCCAGCGCTTCCCCGGCTACCTCGACCCCGCCGACAACGCCGGCCGGTTCCTGCGGTACGAACCCGGCGACGACCGCGCCACGGCGGTGGACGCCGTGACGGCTCCGGACGAGCGGCTCTGGTACCGCACCGGCGACCGGGTGCGCCTCGGCGAGGACGGCCTCACCCACCTCGGCCGCCTGGACGACCAGGTCAAGGTGCGCGGCTACCGCCTGGAGCTCGGGGAGGTGGCGAGCGAACTGCGCGCCCACCCGAGCGTCCGCGACGCCGTCGCGCTCACCCTCCCCGGTCCACGCGACGAGACCCGCCTCGCGGCCGTCTGCACGGGAGACGACGTCGATCCCGCCGATGTCCTCGCCTCGCTGCGCGCCCGCCTGCCCGAATACATGATCCCCAGCACCCTCACCGTGCTGGCGGACCTGCCGCTGAACGCCAACGGAAAGATCGACCGCCGCGCCCTGCGGGACATGCTCACGACCGCCCGCGCACGCTGAAACCGGGGGAAACACGCTTGAACGGCCAGACCATCCACTCCCTGCTCGACACCGCGGCCCGGGAGACGCCCGACGCCCCGGCGATCCGGGACGCCACCGGCCGCTGGACCTACCGCGAACTGGACGCCGCCGCCCGGGCGTTCGCCCGCTGGCTGCGCGGCCAGGGCATCGGCCGCGGTGACCGCGTCGTCGTCCAGCTGCCGACCAGCCGGGAACTGGCCGCGATGTTCTACGGCACGTCCCGCGTCGGAGCCGTCTTCGTCCCGCTCAACCCGGCGATGAAGGAGTTCCACCTGCGGTCCGTCGTCGGCAACGCGGAACCGAAGCTCGTCCTCACCGACGCCGCGGGCGCCCCGGTGCTGCGCCGCGTCAGCACCGCGCCGGTGCACGACATCGCCGACGTACGGCCGGACCTCGCTCCGGCGGGCGAGGACCCCGGCGAGGCGGAGGCGGTCTCCCCCGACGACCTGGCCGTGCTGATCTACACCTCGGGCAGCACCGCCGCCCCCAAGGCGGTCATGTGCCCCCACGCCCAGGTGACCTTCGCCTGCCGCGCCCTGACCGAGGTGCTCGGCTACCGCCCGGACGACGTCGTCTTCTGCCGCTTCCCCATGTCCTGGGACTACGGCCTGTGCAAGGTCCTGATGACCTGCGTCGCCCGCTGCGAGATCGTCCTCGCCGACGGCGAGTCCGACCTCCTGCTGCTGCGGCGCATGCGGGAGACCGGCGTGACGGTCGTGCCGATCGTGCCGTCCCTCGCCACGATGATCGTCCGCCTGGCCGGCCGGGACACCGGGGCCATGCCGCCCGTGCGCATGTTCACCAACACCGGCGCCGCGCTGCCCCAGAGCACCATCGACGCCCTGCGCACCCGTTTCCCCGGTGCCCGCGTGGTCCGGCAGTACGGCCAGACCGAGGCCAAACGCATCACGGTCATGCCGCCCGAGGCCGACCGGGAACGCCCCGACTCCGTAGGCCTGCCGCTGCCCGGCACCCGCGTGCTGATCCTGGACGACGACGGCAGCCCTGTGCCCGCCGGCGAGGTGGGGGAGATCGTCGCCACCGGCCCGCATGTGATGGCCGGCTACTGGCGCAACCCCGAGGACACCGCCCGCTCCTTCCGCCGCGACCCGCGCTCCGGGGAGCCCCTGCTGCACACCGGCGACTACGGCTGGCTGGACGACGACGGCTACCTCTACTTCCAGGGCCGCCGCGACGACATGTTCAAGCACAAGGGCTTCCGCATGAGCACCCTGGAGATCGAGAGCGCGGCCATGGACATCCCCGGCGTGCGGGCCGCCGCCGCGCTGCCGCCCGGTGACGGACACGGGCTCGCCCTGTTCGTGGAGAGCGACCTCGACGCCCACCAGGTCGTCACCGAGCTCACCAAGCGCCTCGAACTGCCGAAGGTGCCCACCGTCTGCCGGGTCCTGAAGGAGTTCCCGCTCACCCTGCACGGCAAGAACGCCCGCCGCGAGCTCGCGGCCCTGCTGGAGGGGAACGGCGCATGACCGACCGCACCCGCCTGCGGGAACTGGCCGACGCGTACGGCACCCCGCTGTACGTCTACGACCTCGACCGCCTCGACGCCGCCCGGCGCGACCTGTTCGGCTGGCTGCCCGAGGAGTTCGAGGTCTTCTACGCCCTCAAGGCCAACCCGCACGTCGATCTCGTCCAGGCCCTGCGCGAGGGCGACGGCCCCGGCTGCCGCGCCGAGATCAGCTCCACCGGCGAACTCGCCGCGGCCCTGCAGGCCGGCCACGACCCCGCGGACATCCTCTACACCGGGCCCGGCAAGACCCCCGGCGAACTGCACGAGGCGATCGGACAGGGCGTCCGGCTCTTCTCCGCCGAGTCGCTCACCGACCTCGAACACATCGGCGAGGCCGCGCTGGCCCACGGCACGGTCGCGGACTGCCTGCTGCGCGTCAACGACGAGACCGCCCGGGCGGCCACCGGTGTCCGGATGACCGGCCGGCCCACCCAGTTCGGCTTCGACAGCGAGACCATCGCCGGCCTCGCACCCCGGCTGCGCGCGGTGCCGGGCACCTCGCTGGCCGGTCTGCACCTGTTCACCCAGAGCAACGCGTCCGACGAGAACGCCCTGATCAGCGAGTTCCGGCACACCATCGACACCGCCGCCCGCATCGAGCGGGAACTCGGCGTGCCGCTGCGCCTGCTCGACATCGGCGGAGGCTTCGCAGCGCCCTACGGACAGCACGGCGAGCGCACGGCCTACCCCGCCCTGCGCGCCGCGCTCGAAGCCGCCCTGGACGAGCACTTCCCGCGCTGGCGGCAGGGCGCCCCCCGGCTCGCCGTCGAGTCGGGCCGCTACCTGGTGGGCGACTGCGGAACCCTGCTGGCGTCGGTCAGCAACGTCAAGACCGGCCGCGGCCGGACCTTCGTCGTCCTCGACGCCGGCATCAACACCTTCGGCGGACTGTCCGGCCTCGGCCGCATCCTCCCGGTGTCCGTCCGCGTCGACTCCGCCCCCGGCTCGGACCCCGACGCCGGACAGACGCAGCGGGTGACCCTCGCCGGGCCGCTGTGCACCCCCGGCGACACCCTCGGCCGGGACGTCGAGGTCCCCGTCGGCCTCGGCCCCGGCGACCTCGTCGCCATCCCGAACACCGGAGCCTACGGCCCCACCGCCAGCCTCCTGATGTTCCTGGGCAGGCCCGCCCCGGCCGAGGCCGTGGTGCGCGCCGAGGACGTGGTCTCCGTCTCCCGTATCGAACACGTACGGACCTACCGGAAGGTGGAACGGGAACATGACTGATGTGCGCACGACGGCGCGGCAGACCGTCGTCGTCACCTCGATGGCCTCCGACTCCCACACCTGGAACCTGGTGTTCCTCCAGCTGCTCCTGGAGGAACTCGGCTACGACGTCGTCAACCTGGGCCCCTGCGTCCCCGACGACCTGCTGGTCTCCCGCTGCGCCGCCCTGCGCCCGGCGTTCGTCGTCGTCAGCAGTGTCAACGGCCACGGGCACCAGGACGGGCTGCGCGTCATCGGCGCGTTCCGCTCCCACCCCGACCTGGCCGCCACCCCCGTGGCCATCGGCGGCAAGCTCGGTGTCGCCGGCCAGGACTCCGCCCGCGCGCGGGAGCTGAGGGCGGCCGGCTTCGACGAGGTCTTCGAGGAGGAGACGGACCCGGCCACCGCCCTGGCGGCCTTCGCCGCCTCGCTTCCCCGGGCCGTGGCGCCGGGCCGACTCCCGGTCATGCTGCCCGCCGCCCGATGAGCGACCGGGAGACCGCCGACTTCGGCGCGTACGTCAGGGCCGAGGCCGAGGCGGGCCGGCTCGTGGTCCAGCCGCGGATGGGCTTCGGCGATCCGCGGACCATGCGCGCCGGGCTCGCGGCCACCCGGGCCGCGGCCGCCCGCACGGTCGGCACGATCACGGTCGACGCCCACACCCGGGTGGGGCACCTGGCGGCCGTCGAGAGGGCGCTGCGCGACGGGGCCGCCCTCAACGGCTATCCCCTGGTCACTCACCCCGCCGCGACGACCGCCGGGGTGCTGGCCGGCCTCCACGGCCCGGACTTCCCGGTGCAGGTGCGCCATGGTTCCGCGGACCCCCTCGGCATCTTCGACGCCATGCTCGCCGTGGGCCTGGCCGCCACCGAGGGCGGGCCGGTCTCCTACTGCCTGCCCTACGGCCGTACGCCGCTCGCGGAGTCCGTCGACAACTGGGCGCGCGGCTGCGAGCTGCTCACCCGGCTCCGCGAGCAGGGGCTGGAGCCGCACCTGGAGACCTTCGGCGGCTGCATGCTGGGGCAGCTGTGCCCGCCCGGACAGCTCGTGGCGATCAGCGTGCTGGAGGCTCTCTTCTTCGCCCAGCACGGCATCCGCAGCATCTCCGTCAGCTACGCCCAGCAGACCCACCCGGGGCAGGACCGCGAGGCGCTCGCGGCGCTGCGGCGGCTGTGCGGGGAGCTGCTGCCGGTGTCCGACTGGCACGTCGTCGTGTACGCGTACATGGGCCTGTACCCGCAGACGCACGACGGCGCCTACCGCCTGCTCGGACAGGCGGCCGAACTCGCCGTCGACGGCGGCGCCCAGCGGCTGATCGTCAAGACGGCCGCGGAGTCGCAGCGCATCCCCAGTATCGAGGTGAACGTCCGCGCCCTGGAGTACGCGGCCTGGGCGGCCCGGCGGGCAGCCCGGGTCCCGGTCGACGCCGGTGCCGGTTCCCCGACTTATGACGAGGCCGCGGCACTGGTCGGCACCGTTCTGGATCTCGACCCGGACGTCGGGCGTGCTCTGCTGATCGCGTTCCGCAAGGGCTACCTCGACATCCCCTACTGCCTGCATCCGGACAACAAGGGGCAGACCCGCAGTTATATCGACGCCGACGGACGTCTGCGCTGGGAGGCGACGGGTTCGCTGCCGGTCGACGCCCCGCGACGGCTCCGCGGTCGGCGCTTCACGTCGGCGGACCTCCTCAGCGATCTCTCGTATGTGCGTCGCAAATATGACGAACCGGGCGGGGACACCCTCCTGGCAAGGTAAGAATCTGACGAGAGCATTGCCCACTCATGGGGGAACAAAGACCCCTAATACCAGACAAGTGGGCTCGGTTCCTGCACAGACGCGCACTGTCACTCTCATGTGTGACAGCGAGCACACCGATCAGGTAAAGACCTCATCAAATAGTTTGTGATACGGTTCACGAGAACCCCGGATAGAACCGAAGGACCTGAGTGCCACGGTCCATTGGTGTGAGGTCTCGATCACTCAGCCCGGGACTACGCTCGTCCATGACGACACCCTGCCCCCTGTGAAAGCGGAGTTGCCGCCATGCCGTCCAATGACGCCCGGAACCTTCTGCGGATCGCTGTGCCCACAGCGGCTGCCGGCGTGGTCGCCGTTGCCGTCAGCGGTGCGGTCGCCGGTGGCAAGGGGGCGCTCGGTGCGGCCGTCGGTGTGCTGCTCGCCATCGCCTACATGGGGATCGGTCTCTACGTGCTGCAGTGGACGGCAAAAACGCTCCCGCAGCTCTTCCAGGCCATGGGTCTCATGCTCTATGTCGCCCAGCTACTGCTGGTCATGCTCTTCCTGGCGGTGTTCAAGGGCACCACTCTCTTCAATACGAGGGCATTCGCGTTCTCACTCATCGCCGCGACCGTCGTGTGGATGGCCGCACAGACCCGGGCGCATCTGAAGGCCAAGATCTTCTACGTCGACCCCGACTCCCACGAGGGTGAGAAGCCCGAGAAGACAGGGCACCCGTCGTGAGGGGTAGGGCCGGGATAAAGACGTGTCTGATCTCCTGCTATCGTCCGGTGCCAACTGCGGCATCGCGGGCGCGGGCATCGGAGCTGTCGCCTGCTCATTCGCGAGGCTTGATGCCCCCCAGCCGCCCCCACATCCGTAACACCAGTCCGGTGCCGACCCGCGGCTGCGCGCCGCGCCGACACAACGAGGTTGCCGTATCCATGCGCCACGCCGAAGGAGCTCGCGGTGAGTGCTGACCAGACCACGCTCGCCTTCGACTGGAGTTGCCGCGTTTTCGCCGACAACGGCTGCGGCTTCCCGTCGCCGGGCCTGCACTCCTTCCTGTTCAAGCCGATGTTCACGGTCGGCAGTGTCGACATCGACAAGCCGATGCTGCTGGCGCTGCTCAGCACTCTGGTGGTCGTCGGCTTCTTCTGGGCAGCGTTCAGCAAGGCCAAGGTGGTCCCCGGCAAGCTCCAGATGATCGGCGAGGCGGGCTACGACTTCGTCCGCCGCGGCATCGTCTACGAGACGCTCGGCAAGCGTGAGGGCGACAAGTACGTCCCGTTCATGGTCTCGCTGTTCTTCTTCGTCTGGATCATGAACCTGTGGTCGGTCATCCCGGTCGCGCAGTTCCCGGTCACGTCGGTCATCGCCTATCCGGCCGCCCTGGCCGCGATCGTCTACCTGACCTGGCTGATCCTGACCTTCCGCAAGCACGGTTTCGTCGGTGGCCTGAAGAACCTCACGGGGTACGACAAGTCGCTCGGCTGGGTGCTGCCGCTGGTCATGCTCATCGAGTTCTTCTCGAACCTCTTCGTGCGGCCCTTCACCCACGCGGTCCGGCTCTTCGGCAACATGTTCGCCGGCCACCTGCTGCTCGTGATGTTCACGGTCGCCAGCTGGTACCTGTTCAACAGCTACCTGATCCCCGCCGCGGCGGTCTCCTTCGTGATGACCGTCCTCATGATCGGGTTCGAGCTCTTCGTCCAGGCCGTCCAGGCGTACGTGTTCGTCCTCCTGGCCTGCACCTACGTTCAGGGCGCTCTCGCCGAGCACCACTGAGCCACCCTCCGCCCCCGTCACCAGACGCCCGGTGGCCAACCCCCACCGGTCCTTGAAATGAGAAGGAAGAATCAGCATGGCTGCCACTGAGACCCTTGCCGCCGTCACCGGCTCCATCGCCTCCGTCGGCTACGGCCTCGCCGCCATCGGTCCCGGCATCGGCATCGGCATCATCTTCGGCAACGGCACCCAGGCCCTGGCCCGTCAGCCCGAGGCCGCCGGCCTGATCCGCGCCAACCAGATCCTGGGCTTCGTCTTCTGTGAGGCGCTCGCCCTCATCGGCATCGTCATGCCGTTCGTTTACACCTACAAGTAAACCGCGGCTGACGATCACCCTTAAGGGAAAGGCACTGATGACATGCAGCTGACACAACAGCTGGTGCAGCTGGCGGCTGAGGAACAGGAGAATCCCCTCCTCCCGCCGGGTCCCGAACTGGTCATCGGCCTCGTCACCTTCGCCATCGTCTTCTTCTTCCTCGGGAAGAAGCTCCTCCCGAACATCAACAAGGTTCTGGAAGAGCGCCGCGCGGCGATCGAAGGCGGTATCGAAGAGGCCGACGCCATGAAGGTGGAGGCCCAGAGCGTCCTTGAGCAGTACAAGGCCCAGCTCGCCGAGGCCCGGCACGAGGCCGCGCGTCTGCGCCAGGAGGCGCAGGAGCAGGGTGCCGCGCTCATCGCCGAGATGCGGGCCGAGGGCCAGCGGCAGCGCGAGGAGATCGTCGCCGCCGGTCACGCCCAGATCGAGGCCGACCGCAAGGCCGCGGCGTCCGCGCTGCGCCAGGACGTCGGCAAGCTCGCCACCGAACTGGCCGGCAAGCTCGTCGGTGAGTCCCTTGAGGACCACGCCCGGCAGAGCCGTGTGATCGACCGCTTCCTCGACGAGCTCGAGGAGAAGGCCGAGGCCACGCGATGAACGGAGCGAGCCGCGAGGCCCTGGCAGCCGCACGGGAGCGTCTCGACGCGCTGACGGACTCCACGTCCGTCGATGCCGCTTCGCTCGCCGACGAGCTGGCGGCCGTCACCGCGCTGCTCGACCGCGAGGCCGGCCTGCGCCGGGTCCTCACCGACCCGGCGCAGCCCGCAGAGGCCAAGGCGCAGCTGGTGGAGCGTCTGATCGGTGGCCAGGTGAGCGGTCCCACCGCCGACCTGGTGGCCGGCATGGCGCGCTCCCGCTGGTCGCAGCCCCGCGACCTGGTGGACGCGCTGGAGGAGCTGGCGGACATCGCCGACCTCACCGCCGCGGAGAAGACGGGCACGCTCGACGACGTCGAGGACGAGCTGTTCCGGTTCGGCCGGATCGTCTCCTCGAACACCGAGCTGCGCGCCGCGCTCACCGACCGCGCCGCCGGCGGCCAGGCCAAGACCGAGCTGCTGCACCGGCTGCTGGGCGGACGGGCCAAGCCCGCCACCGAGCGTCTGGTCGCGCGCCTCGTGACCGCGCCGCGGGGACGTAGCCTGGAAGCGGGACTGGAGTCCCTGTCCAAGCTCGCCGCCGACCGCCGGGACCGTCTGGTGGCGATCGTCACCTCGGCGGTGCCGCTGAGCGACCCGCAGAAGCAGCGCCTGGGCGATGCCCTCGCGAAGCTCTACGGCCGCCGGATGCACCTCAACCTGGACGTGGACCCCGACGTGATCGGCGGGATCCGGGTGCAGGTCGGTGACGAGGTCATCAACGGCTCCCTCGCGGACCGGCTGGATGACGCCGCCCGCCGCATGGCGAGCTAGCAGCACCTCGACCATTCGAGAAAAGCAGTACGTACTTACGGCCCTGGTTGGGCCGTGCAGAGGATTCCTGGGGGTCGCCCCCAGACCCCCCAAGTGAAACTTCGGGCCCAACAAGGAGAGCAGGGAACCCAGATGGCGGAGCTCACGATCCGGCCGGAGGAGATCCGGGACGCGCTGGAGAACTTTGTCCAGTCGTACAAGCCGGACGCGGCCTCGCGCGAGGAGGTCGGTACGGTCACCCTTGCCGGCGACGGCATCGCGAAGATCGAGGGTCTTCCCTCGGCCATGGCCAACGAACTGCTGAAGTTCGAGGACGGCACCCTCGGCCTCGCCCTCAACCTCGAGGAGCGCGAGATCGGTGCCATCGTCCTCGGTGAGTTCAGCGGCATCGAGGAGGGTCAGCCGGTCACCCGCACCGGGGAGGTCCTCTCCGTCGCGGTCGGCGAGGGCTACCTCGGCCGTGTCGTCGACCCGCTCGGCAACCCGATCGACGGCCTCGGCGAGATCGAGACGTCCGGCCGCCGCGCGCTGGAGCTGCAGGCCCCCACGGTCATGCAGCGCAAGTCGGTGCACGAGCCGATGGAGACCGGCTACAAGGCCGTCGACGCGATGACCCCGATCGGCCGTGGCCAGCGTCAGCTGATCATCGGCGACCGCCAGACCGGCAAGACCGCCCTGGCCGTCGACACGATCATCAACCAGCGCGACAACTGGCGCTCGGGCGACCCGAAGAAGCAGGTCCGCTGCATCTACGTCGCCATCGGCCAGAAGGGCTCCACCATCGCCGGCGTGCGCCGCGCGCTGGAGGAGAACGGCGCGCTGGAGTACACGACCATCGTCGCCGCCCCGGCGTCCGACCCGGCCGGCTTCAAGTACCTGGCGCCGTACACCGGTTCGGCCATCGGCCAGCAGTGGATGTACGAGGGCAAGCACGTCCTGATCATCTTCGACGACCTGTCCAAGCAGGCCGACGCCTACCGCGCCGTGTCCCTGCTGCTGCGCCGCCCGCCGGGCCGTGAGGCCTACCCGGGTGACGTCTTCTACCTGCACTCCCGCCTGCTGGAGCGCTGCGCCAAGCTCTCCGACGACATGGGTGCCGGTTCGATGACCGGTCTGCCGATCGTGGAGACCAAGGCCAACGACGTCTCGGCGTTCATCCCGACCAACGTCATCTCCATCACCGACGGCCAGTGCTTCCTGGAGTCGGACCTGTTCAACGCCGGTCAGCGCCCCGCGCTGAACGTCGGTATCTCCGTCTCCCGAGTCGGTGGTTCCGCCCAGCACAAGGCGATGCGCCAGGTCTCCGGCCGTCTGCGTGTGGACCTCGCCCAGTTCCGTGAGCTGGAGGCGTTCGCCGCCTTCGGTTCCGACCTGGACGCGGCCTCCAAGGCGCAGCTGGAGCGCGGTTCGCGCATGGTCGAGCTGCTGAAGCAGGACCAGTACCAGCCGATGGCCACCGAGGACCAGGTCGTCTCCGTCTGGGCCGGCACCAACGGCCGTATGGACGACGTCCCGGTCGCCGACATCCGCCGCTTCGAGAAGGAACTGATCGACTTCCTACACCGGAAGCACCAGGGCCTGATGACCTCCATCAAGGAGGGCGCCAAGATGTCGGACGACACGATCCAGGCGATCGACGACGCGGTGGCCGAGTTCAAGAAGCAGTTCGAGACCTCGGACGGCAAGCTGCTCGGCGAGGACGTTCCTGCCGCTGCCGCCAAGTGACGTAAGGAAGGGACCTGACTCATGGGAGCCCAGCTCCGGGTCTACAAGCGTCGCATCCGATCTGTCACCGCGACCAAGAAGATCACGAAGGCGATGGAGATGATCGCCGCCTCGCGCGTCGTCAAGGCGCAGCGCAAGGTGGCGGCCTCCACGCCCTACGCGACCGAGCTGACACGCGCGGTCACGGCGGTCGGCACCGGCTCGAACACCAAGCACCCGCTCACCACGGAGGCCGAGAACCCGACCCGTGCCGCGGTCCTGCTCCTCACGAGCGACCGCGGTCTGGCCGGGGCCTTCAACTCCAACGCCATCAAGACGGCGGAGCAGCTGACCGAGCGCCTGGAGCGCGACGGCAAGCAGGTCGACACGTACATCGTCGGCCGGCGCGGTGTCGCCCACTACAACTTCCGTGAGCGCAAGATCGCGGAGTCGTTCACGGGCTTCACGGACGAACCGACGTACGCGGACGCCAAGAAGGTCGCGGCGCCCCTGATCGAGGCGATCGAGAAGGACACGGCCGAGGGTGGTGTGGACGAACTCCACATCGTCTTCACCGAGTTCGTCTCGATGATGACGCAGACGGCACTCGACGCCCGGCTGCTGCCGCTGCGCCTCGAAGAGGTCGCGCAGGAGGCGGCGCCGAAGGGCGAGATCCTGCCGCTGTACGACTTCGAGCCCTCGGCGGAGGACGTCCTCGACGCCCTGCTGCCGCGCTACGTGGAGAGCCGCATCTACAACGCGCTGCTCCAGTCGGCCGCTTCGAAGCACGCCGCCACGCGGCGCGCGATGAAGTCGGCCACCGACAACGCGGGCGAGCTGATCAACACGCTCTCCCGTCTTGCCAACGCGGCCCGCCAGGCCGAAATCACCCAGGAAATCAGCGAGATCGTCGGTGGCGCGAGCGCCCTGGCCGACGCGACCGCGGGGAGTGACCGATAATGACCACCACTGTTGAGACCGCGACGGCTACGGGCCGCGTCGCCCGGGTCATCGGCCCGGTCGTCGACGTGGAGTTCCCCGTCGACGCGATGCCGGACATCTACAACGCCCTGCACGTCGAGGTCGCCGACCCGGCGAACGCGGGCGAGAAGAAGACGCTGACCCTGGAGGTCGCCCAGCACCTGGGTGACGGCCTGGTCCGCACCATCTCCATGCAGCCCACCGACGGTCTGGTCCGCCAGGCCCCGGTGACCGACACGGGCGCGGCCATCTCCGTCCCCGTCGGCGACTTCACCAAGGGCAAGGTGTTCAACACCCTCGGTGAGGTGCTGAACGTCGACGAGTCCTACGACGGCGAGCGCTGGCCGATCCACCGCAAGGCCCCGAACTTCGACGAGCTCGAGTCCAAGACCGAGATGTTCGAGACGGGCGTCAAGGTCATCGACCTGCTCACCCCGTACGTCAAGGGCGGCAAGATCGGTCTGTTCGGCGGCGCCGGCGTCGGCAAGACGGTGCTCATCCAGGAGATGATCTACCGTGTCGCCAACAACCACGACGGTGTCTCCGTGTTCGCCGGTGTCGGTGAGCGCACCCGTGAGGGCAACGACCTGATCGAGGAGATGTCCGACTCGGGCGTCATCGACAAGACCGCGCTGGTCTTCGGTCAGATGGACGAGCCCCCGGGCACCCGTCTGCGCGTCGCGCTGGCCGGCCTGACCATGGCCGAGTACTTCCGTGACGTCCAGAAGCAGGACGTGCTGTTCTTCATCGACAACATCTTCCGCTTCACGCAGGCCGGCTCCGAGGTCTCCACCCTGCTCGGCCGTATGCCGTCCGCGGTGGGTTACCAGCCGAACCTGGCCGACGAGATGGGTCTCCTCCAGGAGCGCATCACCTCGACCCGCGGTCACTCGATCACCTCGATGCAGGCGATCTACGTCCCCGCGGACGACCTGACCGACCCGGCCCCGGCCACCACCTTCGCCCACCTCGACGCGACGACGGTTCTGTCCCGTCCGATCTCCGAGAAGGGCATCTACCCGGCCGTGGACCCGCTGGACTCCACGTCCCGGATCCTGGACCCGCGTTACATCTCCGCGGACCACTACAACGCCGCCATGCGCGTGAAGACGGTCCTGCAGAAGTACAAGGACCTCCAGGACATCATCGCGATCCTCGGTATCGACGAGCTCGGCGAGGAGGACAAGCTCGTCGTCCACCGTGCCCGTCGCGTGGAGCGCTTCCTGTCCCAGAACACCCACGTCGCCAAGCAGTTCACCGGCGTCGACGGGTCGGACGTGCCGCTGGACGAGTCGATCGCCGCGTTCAACGCGATCATCGACGGTGAGTACGACCACTTCCCGGAGCAGGCGTTCTTCATGTGCGGTGGCCTGGAGGACCTCAAGGCCAACGCCAAGGAGCTCGGCGTCTCCTGAACTCCCTGAGTTCGTGTGAGGGGGCGGGGTGCGTCCCGCCCCCTCATCCACGCCCACTAGAATTGACCCCAACACCCGGCAGAACCGCCGGGTGGTGACCCGAGGAGCCACCCTTGGCTGCTGAGCTGCACGTCGAGCTGGTCGCTGCCGACCGCCAGGTCTGGTCCGGTGAGGCCACCCTGGTCGTCGCGCGCACCACGTCCGGCGACATCGGCGTCATGCCCGGTCACCAGCCGCTGCTCGGTGTGCTGGAGTCGGGCCCGGTGACCATCCGGACGAGTGACGGTGGAACGGTCGTCGCCGCGGTGCACGGCGGTTTCGTCTCGTTCGCGGACAACAAGCTGTCGCTGCTGGCCGAGATCGCCGAGCTGTCGGACGAGATCGATGTCCAGCGCACGGAGCGGGAGCTGGAGCGCGCGAAGGCGGAGGGCGACGCCGCCGCCGAGCGTCGCGCGGACGTCCGCCTCCGTGCGGCGGCGGCGCGCTAGACACCGCGCGCTGTGCGCTGACGTTCCTCAGCCGCGGCTGGCACCAGAGCGATCCGGTGCCGGCCGCGGCTGAGGCAGATGTGGATGTTTTTTCAGTTCCATTACCTAGGAGACGAGGAGGTCGGTGCCAGTGATCCTCGCTCTGACTGTGTGCGGGATCGTGGTCGCGCTCGTGGTGGTGGGACTGTTCCTGTTCGGTCTGCGCCGCAGACTCATCCAGCGCTCGGGCGGTACGTTCGACTGTTCCCTGCGCTGGGACGTGGCCGAGAAACCGGACGCCAACGGCAAGGGCTGGTCCTACGGCGTCGCCCGCTACAACGGTGACCGCATCGAGTGGTACCGCGTCTTCTCCTACGCCTTCCGCCCGCGCCGCACGCTGGAGCGCGCGCAGATCGAGGTGGCCGGCCGCCGGCTGCCCGAGGGTGAGGAGGAGCTGGCGCTGCTCTCCGACGCGGTGGTCCTCGCCTGTACCCATCGGGGCACCCGCCTCGAACTCGCGATGAGCGAAGACGCGCTGACCGGATTCCTCGCGTGGCTGGAGGCAGCCCCGCCCGGACAGCGAGTGAATGTGGCGTAGCCACATTCACTCGCTGGGTGGGGGTCCCCCCGGACGAAGTCCGGGGGAGCGTCAACGTCGCTTAGGAGCTCTTTCTCACAGGTTGCTGCTGATGGCGTTGACCAGCTCACCGTTGCCTGTGTCGCCGCTGAACTCCCAGAAGAAGGCCCCGCCGAGCCCCTGGGACTTCGCCCAGCCCATCTTCCCGGCGATCGTCGACGGGGTGTCGTACGACCACCAGTTGCTGCCGCAGCGCGCGTACGCCGTGCCCGCGACGGTGCCGGTGACCGGACAGGACGTCTTGAGCACCTTGTAGTCCTCGATGCCCTGCTCGTAGGTACCCGCCGCCGGGCCCGTGGCCGTTCCGCCCGGGGCGTCCTGGGTGACACCGGTCCAGCCGCGGCCGTAGAGGCCGATGCCGATGAGCAGCTTGGATGCGGGCACGCCGATCGACCTGTACTTGGCGATCGCGTCGGCCGTGTCGAAGCCGGCCTTCGGGATGCCGGAGTACGAGGTGAGCGGGGAGTGCGGGGCGGTCGGGCCCTTGGCGTCCCAGGCGCCGAAGAAGTCGTACGACATCACGTTGTACCAGTCGGCGTACTGGGCGGCACCGGCGTAGTCCGCGGCCTCGATCTTGCCGCCGGAGGAGCCGTCGGCGGTGACCGCGGCGGTGACCAGGGCCTTGGTACCGAACTTGGCGCGCAGCGCGGCCAGCACGTTCTTGAAGGCCGCCGCCCCGCTGGTGTCGCAGGACAGGCCGCAGGCGTTCGGGTACTCCCAGTCGATGTCGATGCCGTCGAAGACATCGGCCCAGCGCGGGTCCTCGACCAGCTTGTAGCAGGAGTCGGCGAACGCGGCCGGGTTGGCCGCCGCCTGCCCGAAGCCGCCGGACCAGGTCCAGCCGCCGAAGGACCACAGCACCTTGAGGTTCGGGTACTTGGCCTTCAGCTCGCGCAGCTGGTTGAAGTTGCCGCGCAGCGGCTGGTCCCAGGTGTCGGCGACACCGCTGACCGACTGGTCGGCGGTGAACGCCTTGTCGTAGTCGGCGTAGGAGTCGCCGATCGCGCACTGGCCGTTCGTGACGTTGCCGAAGGCGTAGTTGATGTGCGTGATCTTCGCCGCCGAGCCGGACGTCACCAGGTTCTTGACGTTGTAGTTGCGGCCGTAGATGCCCCACTCGGTGAAGTAGCCGAGCTTGACCTTGTCACCGGTGGTCGGGGGAGTGGTGGTGCCGCCGGTGGTGTGCACCTTGACCGCGCCGCTGACGGGGCCGGTCTGGTCGGCGGTGTCGCGGGCCTGCACGGTGTAGGAGTAGTCGGTGCCGGCGGTCAGGCCGCTGTCGGTGTACGAGGTGGCCGTCACCGTGCCGACGACCTTGCCGTCGCGCAGGACGTCGTAGTTCTTGACGCCCTTGTCGTCGGTGGCCGCGCCCCAGGAGAGCCTGACCGAGGTGTCGGTGATGTTCGAGGCGGTCGGGGTGCCGGGGGCGGAGGGTGCCGCGTCGCCCGGGACCGTCGTACCGTCGCAACTGTCGCCGTTGAGCTTGCAGTTGCTCGGCGATCCCGGGCCCGAGCCGTTGAAGCCGAAGGAGACCGAGGCGCCGGGGGCGATGCTGCCGTTGTAGGACTTGTTCTTCGCGGTCCAGTGGGTGCCGGAGCTGGTGACGTCCGCGTCCCAGGCGGAGGTCACGGACGTGCCCGAGGGGAAGTCCCACTCGACGGTCCAGGAGCTGATGCTGGAGCTGCCGGTGTTCTTGATGGTCCACTGGCCGCCGAAGCCGGTTCCCCAGTCGCTGGTCTTGGTGAAGCTCGCCGTCGCGTTGCCCGCGGCCTGGGCGGGGCCCGCGAGACCGACGAGGCCGGCCAGGGGGAGCAGCAGGGTCGCGAGGCCTGCCGCGGCTCTGTGTCTGAAGCGCATGGTGCGCCTCCTCAATGTGGGGATGTCAGGGGCATGACTGAGCCTTCACGCCCACGGTGCTGCGAGAGTAGAAAGGTCTGGACCACCCGTCAATAGGTCTGGACCACCTCGCGGACCGTTCGCTCAGATCCCCAACTCCTGCGCCAGCACCGCCGCTTGGACCCGGCTGCGCAGCTCCAGCTTGGCCAGCAGTCTGCTGACGTGCGTCTTCACCGTGCCCTCCGCCATCTGCAGCCGCTCGGCGACCTCGGCGTTCGACAGCCCCTGGCCGACACAGGACAGCACCTCCCGCTCGCGCCGGGTCAGACCGTCCAGCACGGCCGGGTCGGCCTTCGTCCGGCGCACCGGACCCGCCGCGAACTCGGCGATCAGCCGCCGGGTCACCGCCGGCGCGACGATGCCCTCCCCGCGCGCCACCGTCCGTACCGCCTCCAGCAGATCCCGCGCCTCGGTGTTCTTCAGCAGGAACCCGGCCGCCCCGGCCCGCAGCGCCCCGAACACGTACTCGTCCAGGTCGAAGGTGGTCAGCACCAGCACGTCGGCGACCCCCTCCGCCACGATCTGCCGGGTCGCCGACACCCCGTCCAGGCGCGGCATCTGCACATCCATCAGCACCAGGTCCGGCCGCAGCTCCCGGGCCAGCTCCACCGCCCGCTCCCCGTCCGCCGCCTCCCCGACCACCTCGATGTCGGGCGCGCTGCGCAGGATCAGGACCAGCCCGGCGCGGACGGCGGACTGGTCCTCGGCGACCAGGACACGGATCACGAGGGACCTCCTTCGGTGTCGGTGAGCGGAAGAGTGGCGCGTACGGTCCACAGGCCGGCCCCCGCTCCGGCCGTGAAGCCGCCGCCGAGCAGCTTCGCCCGCTCCCGCATCCCGGTGAGCCCGGAACCCGAGCCGGGCGCGCGCGGGCTGTCGCCGGGCCGGTAGGGGCTCGTGACCTCCACGGTCAGCGTGTCGTCGGCCTGCCGCACGCTCACCCGGACCGTCCCCGGCGCCGCGTGCTTGAGGGCGTTGGTCAGCGACTCCTGCACGATCCGGTAGGCCGCCAGCTCCACCGGCGCCGGCACCCGGCCGTGACCGGCGTCGAGCCGCACGTCGAGACCGTTGGCGCGGGCGCCCTCGACCAGGGCGGCGAGGCCGTCGAGCGTCGGTGTGGCGGCCGGCTCCAGGTCACCGCCGCTGTCCCGCAGGATACCGATCAGCCGCCGCATCTCGGCCAGCCCCTCCACGCTGTTCTCCCGGATCACGCCCAGAGCGTCCCGTGAGGTCGCCGGATCGTCGAGGGAGAGCGCGGCCGTGGAGTGGATGGCGATCGCGGACAGATGGTTGGCCACCATGTCGTGCAACTCCCGTGCCATGCGCGCCCGTTCGGCGGTGACCGCCTGAGCACGGTCCATCTCGGCGAGCAGCGCGGTCTGTTCGGCGCGCAGCCGGGCCGCCTCGGCCGCCTCCCGGTGGTCGCGCACCACCCAGCCGGTCGCGGCGGGCGCGAGCGCGATCACGCCGATGCCCACACCGATCAGCAGCCCCTTCGGATCGCGCCACAGGGCGGCCGGTACGACCCCGCCGAGCACCGTCAGCATCCCGGTGACCCAGGGGATGCGGCGGGCGGAGGCCGGGGTGCCGTACAGGACGGCCGCGTACATCAGGTCCGTGTACAGCACGACGGTGACCAGGCTGCCGACGGTCACCGTGTCCAGGGTCAGCGTGAGCGTGCCCACCAGCAGCCCGATACGGGGCCGGGTGCGGCGCAGCAGCTCGCAGGCGGCCGTCACCGCCAGCGGCACCAGCGGGGCCCAGGGCGCCGACCACAGCACGAGCGGGTCCGCCGGCTCACGCGAGTGGAGACCGAGCGCCCACAGCAGCAGTCCGCCGAGTAGCCCGCCCACGGCGATCCGCAGGTCGTCGCGGTGGGGGCGGGGGAGTGCTGCGAGGGCCATGCCCCCATCCAACACGGCCCGCGAGCGGCCCGTGTGCGACTGGGGCAGGGTCCTGGACTGCAACTTTCGCTTACGCGGGGTTCCGCCGCGCCGACGATGATCCGCGCCCCGGCCGCCGGGAGCCTGGAAGGGTGACCGAGGGGAGCGAACCATGATCGTAGGGTTGATCATCGCCTGTGAGGTGGCGTTCTGGGTGCTGCTGGCGGCCGGACTGGCCTTCCGGTACGCGCTGCGGATGCCCCGGACGGGACTGGCGCTGCTGTTGTGCGAACCGCTGCTTGAGGTCGTGCTGTTCATCGTGACCGCCATCGACCTGAGGAACGGCGCGCAGCCGGACTGGCGGCACGGTCTGGCCGCCGTCTACATCGGCTTCACGGTCGGGCTGGGCCACTCGACGATCAAGTGGGCCGACGCCAGGGTCGCCCACCGTTTCGCCGGCGGCCCGCCCCCGGTGAAGCCGCCGAAGTACGGCACGGCCCGCACCGTCCACGAATGGAAGGTCGCGGGCCGCTGGATCCTGGCCGCGTGCGTCGCCCTCGCTCTGCTCCAGGGCGCCGTCTGGTACGTCGGCGACGGCGACATCAGCTCCCTGCGGGCCTGGCAGCAGCGCATGCTCTGGGTGATCGGCATCAACCTGGTGATCGCCGGCAGCTACACGCTGTTCCCCAAGCGTGAGCGCTAACGCTCACCGCCCGGCACCCACAGCACATCGCCCTCCGCCTTGTTCGCGGTGCGCGCCAGGATGAACAGCAGGTCCGACAGCCGGTTGAGGTAGGTCGCGGTGAGCGGGTTCATCGTCTCGCCGTGCACCTCCAGGGCCGCCCAGGTGGAGCGCTCGGCCCGGCGGACCACCGTGCAGGCCTGGTGCAGCAGGGCCGCGCCCGGGGTGCCGCCGGGCAGGATGAAGGAGCGGAGCTTGTCCAGCCGCTCGTTGAAGCGGTCGCAGTCCGCCTCCAGCTTGTCGATGTAGAACTGCTCGACCCGCAGCGGCGGGAACTCCGGGTTCTCCGCCACCGGCGTCGACAGGTCCGCGCCCACGTCGAACAGGTCGTTCTGGACGCGCGTGAGCACCGCGACGACGTCCTCCGCCAGGCCGCCGAGCGCGATCGCGGTGCCGATCACCGCGTTCGCCTCGTTGGCGTCCGCGTAGGCGGAGATCCTCAGGTCCGTCTTGGGCACCCGGCTCATGTTCCCGAGGTGGGTGGTGCCCTTGTCGCCGGTCCTGGTGTAGATGCGCGTCAGATTGACCATGTGGCCAGCGTAGTTACGCTCCGGCCGTCCGGAACACCCGTGTGCCCACCGTCACGGTCAGCGCCGCGAAGCCGACGGCGACCAGGACGCCGTAGAGCATGTGCGCGGTCGCGTACTGCCCGACGTACGCGTCGCGCACCGCGTCCACCAGATAGCGGAACGGCACGAAGTGCGACAGCACGTCCAGCCAGGCCGGTGCCAGGGTCATCGGGAGCATCAGGCCGGACAGCAGCATCGAGGGCATCGACACCATGTTGATCAGCGGACCGAACTCCTGCGGGGTGCGCACCTTCATGCCGAGCGCGTACGACAGGGAGGCCAGCGACAGCGTGAGCAGTGCGACGAACCCGAAGCCGATCAGGATGCCCGCGACCGGCGCGCGCAGGCCCATCACCAGCGCGGCCAGCACCAGCAGCACCGCCTGGAAGACGAAGACCGTGGCGTCGCGCAGCACCCGGCCGAGCAGCAGGGCGAGCCGGCTGACCGGCGTCACCCGCATCCGCTCCACCACCCCCTGCCCCTTCTCGATGATGACCGTGAACCCGGCGAACAGGGCGCCGAACAGGCCGAGTTGGAGCAGCAGCCCGGGGACCAGCACCTGCCACGAGCTGCCCGTGCCGCCCAGCGGCAGATCGGTGAGCAGCGGACCGAAGAAGAGCAGGTACAGCAGGGGCGTGAGCACCCCGAAGAGCAGGGCGAAGCGGGAGCGCAGGGACTGGCGCAGGTAGCGGCCGTAGATGAGGGCCGTGTCGTGAAGAAGCATCGGTGGGATCTCTCTGCGGCTATACGGCGACGGGGGCGGCGTCGGCCGGGGCGGGGCCGCGGCCGGTGACGGCGAGGAAGGTGTCCTGGAGCGAGGCGTCGATCGAGCCGCCGTACCGGAGCTTCAGCGCGCTCGGTGTGCCCTCGGCGGCGACCGTGCCCTTGTCGACGATCACCAGACGGTCGGCGAGGGCGTCGGCCTCGTCCAGGTAGTGCGTGGTCAGGAAGACGGTCGTGCCGTGCTCGTCGCGCAGCCGGCGCACCAGGTCCCACAGGTCGGCGCGGCTGCCCGGGTCGAGACCGGTGGTCGGCTCGTCCAGGAACAGCACCTTCGGCCGGTGGGTGAGCGCCATCGCGATGTCCAGCCGCCGCCGCTGGCCGCCGGAGAGGGCCCCGGCCTTGCGGTCCAGGAAGCCGGTGAGGTCCAGGTCGCGGGCGAGTTCCTCGGCCCGGGTGCTCGCCCCGGCCTTGGTCAGCCGGTACATCCGCCCCTGGGTGACCAGCTCCTCCCGCACGGTGATCTGCGGATCGACCCCGCCGGACTGGGCGACGTACCCGCTCGCCGCGCGCACCCCGGCCGGATCCGTCGCGAGGTCGTGCCCGGCGACGGTGGCCGCGCCGCCGGTCGGCTTCAGCAGGGTGGTGAGCATCCGCAGGGTGGTCGTCTTCCCGGCGCCGTTGGGCCCGAGGAAGCCGAGGATCTCGCCTTCCCGGACGGCGAGGTCGATGCCGCGCACCGCCTCCACTGGGCCGGACTTGGTCTGGAAGGTGCGGGCGAGTCCCGCCGCGCTGATGACTGCTGCCATACCCTCAGAAAAACAGAGTCTCTGAAAATTTGCAATCACCCCAAGTTTTCATCGGCCCCAGCGAAGTTAGGATGCGGGCATGGCTGAGGGACTCAGGGAGCGGAAGAAGCGGCAGACCCGGCAGTACATCTCGGATGTCGCCACGGGGCTGTTCGTCGAGCGCGGCTTCGACGCGGTGACGGTCGCGGAGATCGCCGAGGCGGCGAACGTCTCCGTCAACACCGTCTACAACTACTTCCCGGCCAAGGAGGACCTCTTCTTCGACCGCTCGGCCGGCATGGTCGACCGCCTCGCCCGCTGGGTCCGGGGCAGGCCGGAGGGCGAGTCGGCCGCCGCGGCGGTCCTCCGCGAGCTGCGCGAGGAGGTCGAGGCGGTCTCCCCCCGGGTCGGCCTGCTCCCCGGCTACGCCGCCTTCATGAAGGTCATCGAGGAGGCCCCCGCCCTGCGCTCCCGCCTCTGGGCCCTCGCCCAGGAGGTCCAGGCCAACCTGGAACAGGTGCTGCGCGAGGACACCGGCGCGTCAGCCGACGACGAACTGCCGCATCTGATGGCCGGCCAGATCGGCTGGGTCCACAGCACGGTCGTCGCGGTCATCGGCCGCGAGATGGTCAAGGGACGCGACCCGCGTGAGGTGTCCCGGGAGGTGCTGGCGCTGCTGGACGACATCGAGGACCTCCTCAGCGAGAAGGTCCTCGGTTATGCGGTACGGGGACAGGACTAGGCCCTAGCGCAGCGCGCCGCTCCTGACACCCGCGACGAACGACGACCACGGCTCCGCCGCGAAGAGGAGGGCGGGGGCGTCGGGGGTCTTGCTGTCACGGACGGGGACGGCGGAGGGGATGCTGTCGCAGACTTCGAGGCAGGCGCCGCCGTCGGGGTTGCTGTAGCTGCTCTTGCGCCAGTCGGCGGTGTGCAGGAGGTCGTCGGAGACTTCGAGGCAATCTCCGCCGCTCGTGTTGCTGTAGCTGCTCTTGCGCCAGGTCACGCCGCTCAGATCGATGGCTCGCACGGCATTTCCTCCAACATCCGCAGGATGAACTTGCGCGACTCGGCCGGGGGCAGCGCGAGATCACGCATCGCATCGTACCTACGCTGCAGCTCCTCAACTGGGGCGTTGTCTTCGACCAGTTCGCCACGTAGGTCGTTCTCGGTGTAGGCGACTGTGCGACCGTCCGTCAACCGCAGAAACTTGACGGCGGTGTTCATCAGGCCATGGGGACCGGCGCTGAACGGCAGCACCTGGAGGGTGATGTTCGGGCGCTCGGCGACCTCCGCCAAGTGCTCCAACTGCTCGCGCCAGGCGTCCAGATCGCTCAGCGAAGTACGCAGCACCGCCTCGGAGAGGATGACTCGGAACAGTGGCGGGTTGTCGCTCTCCAGCAGCTGGCGGCGCCCCAATCGCGCCTCGACCTGCTGGTCCAGCTCATGGCCTTTGATCCAGCCCGCCGCGAGCGCCTCGCGTGCGTACCCGGCCGTCTGGAGCAGACCTGGCGGTGCGCTCACCGAGTAGTGCCACAGGCTCACCGCCTCCGCCTCCAGCAGCATGTACCGCCTGTACTGCTCCTTGAACTGAGTCGGGTCCCCCACCGCCAACTCCCACATCACCAACAGAAGCCCAGGCGTGCCGTAAAACCCGTCCAGCGCCTCGGCCACCTCCGGACTGCCCAGCGTCTTCCCGCTCTCCAGCTTCATGAAGAGGGACGGGTCCCAGCCGACCGCGTCGGCCAGTGCGCGCAGGCTCAGACCCCTGGCCGTGCGCAGGCGCCGGAGTTCCTCGGCATAGCGCTTGCGGGGTTCCTGGCTGCGTCCCGTGATCGCCTTCCGCGCCGGCATGGCACGCCCCTCCCCAATCAGTAACCGCCCGGACACTTAGCGTATCGATCTGCCGACGGTCACCGCGCCGCTTCTGTGAGAAGCGAGCTGACCCGGTCCGCGAAGCACGGGCCCGGTACCGGGATCTCGACGCCGGGATGGCGGGCGTAGCCACGGCGGACGGCGTGGGCGACGTACGACGTGACGACGTCGGCGCGACGGGGGCGGCGGTGCGTGCCCGGGGCGGTCAGGCCGCTGAGGACCCGCAGCACCGTGGGGACCGACGCGTCGAAGGTGCAGCTCACCGGCGGGCAGGCGCCGGTCACGGGGATCGTGTCGTGGTCGGTCGTGGCGTCCAGGCCGGTCTGGCCGTACCAGAAGGCGGCCGCGTGGGCCTCGCCGCGCGCGCGATGGTGCAGGGAGAGGCAGTAGGCGGACGGCGCGTGTCCGGCGCCGGCCGCGTACTGCCACCAGAAGCGGGCCCCTTCGTCGATCCCGGCGACGTTCAGGGCGCAGCCGAGCAGCCAGGCCCCCTCCGGTTCGGGGAGCTGGTCGGTGAGGAAGCGGAGCGTGCCGGGGGCGAGCGCGCCGAGGAGGGAGTCGCACAGGGTGCGCAGGTCGCGGATGGCGGCGGGGTCGGCGGGGCGGGCGTCGGCGGCGCCGATGGCGCCCTGTCCGTATCCGGGGTAGGCGCTGTCCTGGTAGGGGACGGTGTCGGCGGGGACGTCGGGGCGGTGGTGCAGTCGGGCGCGGGCGAGGAGGGCGTCTATGTCAGGCATGGCGGTAGGGGTCACTCCCGGGAGCCCGTGCGGCGCAGCAGGTCTTCGAGGGCCGCGCGGGCGTGGTGGTCGACGGCGTGGGTGATGGCCGGGCTCAGACCGGTGACGTAGGGGATCGTTTCCTCCAGGTCCAGGCCGCACAGGTGACCGAGCACGACCACGTCCATCTGGTCCTGGGGGAGGCGGGCGATGGCGTCGAAGAGGTCCACCAGGTCGGTCATGACGACGAGACGGCCCGGCACGCTCTCGCTGACCTCCTCGGTGGAGAAGACGGCGGCGCGCAGGTCGGGGCGGCCGTCGCGGTGGGCGGCCCGGGCCAGCACCCGGGACCGCAGCAGGCGCCAGGCGTTGCGCCGGAGGTTCTCGCTGCTCGCGGCCGCGCTCCAGGACAGCCAGAGCAGGTCGAAGGTCTCGCCCACCGCCCAGCGGACGCGGTCCTCGGCCAGCAGGAAGGCGCGGGCGTAGGCGGTGTAGGGCGCACGCATCGCCTCGGTGAAGGCCTGGTGGGCCAGGGGCGGGGGCTCCGGGGCGCACGCCACCTGCTCGATGCAGTGGTCGATCCACCCCTGTTCCTTGCGGGCTTCGCGGGCCGCGGCGGTCCACAGGCGGCGCATCGGCTGCACGGGCAGGCCGAGTGCACGGATCACGCTGAACGTGATCTCCCAGGCGGGGTAGTAGCCGTTGCCGCGCAGGAGTTCGCTGATCCGGGTCTTGGAGTAGCCGGAGCGGTGGACGAGTTCGTCCAGGGTCAGGCCGCTGGAGCGGACGCGGTTGCGCACCGGCTCCAGCCAGGCGCGGTGGGACAGGCCCGCGGTCGCGGAGATGGGGGCCGGCTTCCGGCCGCGCCTGCCGCCGGCCTCCGCGGGAGCCGGCCGGTCGGCGCCGGAGGGCGAGGTCATCGGGGCGGCTCCTCCCTCTCGGGACCGGTCAGGGCCTGGACGATCTGCTGCACCAGCAGGCCCAGGGACGGGAGCAAGGTGGCCACGGCGGCGACCTGTCCCAGCACGGTCATCACCGTGCTCCACGTGAGGACCGTCACCAGGACGGCGACGGTCATCACCTTCTTACTCGACATCACGCACTTCGTTTCTGTGAGCAGGACTCACTCCAACTTCCCCTCGACGGCCCGGTGTTGAAGAACCGGGAGGGGGAGCCAGCATGACCCGGCCGCCGTCCGGCACGCCACGTGATCATGGGGTTACGGAACAATGGGCCCGAGGGCCGGGCCGCGCCACCCGCCGCCACCCGCAACGCGGCGGGCGAACGACGACGATTCAATCCATTGGGGTGAAAAGCCACTTCCGGGTGCGCAGTACCGCGAAGGCGGTCCGGCCGGGCGGCGCGTACCGCTGCCGGTGTGATGTCCGTCAAGTGAGACGTGACGCGCGTTACTTACTGCTCACACAGCCGCTCCGGAGCGCTATGGTCCGCCGGAGAAGCAGACTTGGAGCGCGTTCAAAGGGGAGTCGGAGTGGCACGGAAGCTTGCCGTCATCGGGGCCGGTCTCATGGGGTCCGGTATCGCTCAGGTCGCCGCGCAGGCGGGCTGGGACGTCGTCCTGCGCGACGTCACCGACGAGGCGCTCAAGCGTGGCACCGACGGCATCAAGGCGTCGTACGACAAGTTCGTGAGCAAGGGGAAGATCGCGGCGCAGGACGCCGACGCCTCCCTGGCCCGCATCACCGCCACCACCGACCTGGACGCCGCCGCCGACGCGGACATCGTGGTCGAGGCCGTCTTCGAGAAGCTGGAGGTGAAGCACGAGATCTTCCGCGCGCTCGACAAGATCGTGCGCCCGGACACCGTGCTCGCCTCCAACACCTCCGCCATCCCGATCACCAAGATCGCGGCGGTCACCGAGCGCCCCGAGCGGGTCGTCGGCGTCCACTTCTTCTCGCCGGTGCCGATGATGCAGCTCGTCGAGCTGGTCCGGGGCTACAAGACCAGTGACGAAGCCCTCGCCACCGCGCGGGAGTTCGCCGAGTCCGTCGGCAAGACCTGCATCGTCGTCAACCGGGACGTCGCCGGGTTCGTGACGACCCGGCTCATCTCCGCCCTCGTCGTCGAGGCGACCAAGCTCTACGAGTCCGGCGTCGCCACCGCCGAGGACATCGACCTGGCCTGCAAGCTGGGCTTCGGCCACGCCATGGGCCCGCTCGCCACCGCCGACCTCACCGGCGTGGACATCCTGCTGCACGCCACCAGCAACATCTACACCGAGTCCCAGGACGAGAAGTTCGCCCCGCCGGAGCTGATGCGCCGGATGGTGGACGCCGGTGACATCGGCCGCAAGAGCGGGCAGGGCTTCTACACGTACTGAGACCCGCCCGGCCCGCGTACGAGAGACCCGTCCGTACGCGCACAAGACCGGACATTCACCCCGGGAAAATCACCCCCCGGGGTGAATTGGGTATCGGTTCGCTTACAAGCAGCAACCGCACCACCACGCACGCAGTCAGACGGTGCACAGCACCGTCACCGAGTACGCCAACCGCATTCAACGGGGAGCGCTTATGCACATCAGGGGCGACCATGCCGAGCTGGTCGTCGGGGGCCGCCTCGACGTCCGCAGCGCGGCGGACGCCCGTACGGCCCTGCACTCGGCCGTCGACGGCGGAGTCGGCGATCTGGTGCTCGACCTGTCCGAACTGGACTCCTGGGACGCCACCGGACTCGGGGTGATCATGGGTGCCCATCGGCGGGCCGGCCGCTGCGGTCGCCGTCTGGTGCTGCGCGGTGTCCCGCCGCAGATGCAGCGCCTGCTGGTGGCCACCCGGCTGCACCGCATCCTCGCCATCGAGGGCGGCATCGGGGTCGAGTCGCTGCCCCGGGTGTGAGGCCGCTACGGGTGTGAACCGGGCGACAGGGGAGCCCCGGCGGAACCGGGCGCAGCCGCCGAAGCGCACGTCGGGGGCAATCCTCACCGGACTGTGACGTCTCGGACCGCACGGCACCCCGCCCTGTCGGAGATACTGAGCGAAGGTTTAGGGTTCGGTCGCCCGCCGCCTCGCAACCCTCGACCGAGCGGGCCCGGACCAGAAGCGACAGCGCGGTGTGCGACAAGGCCGGGAGGGGCCGGAATCACGGGCACACGACGCTTTTGGGGGGCTGAACCCATGGAACCCATGGAACCCATGGACCCGATCGACCGGGGACCCGAGGAGCACGGCCAGGCGGCGAGCCGCCGCCCGCCCCGGGAATCCCTCACCTCCGACTTCGGCCAGAGCGCGCCCGCGCTCGCCCGTACGGCGCAGCTCGTCGCCGGCGACCTGCTGCTGACCGTCAACCCCGTCGACGGCAGCGAGATAGAGCTCTGCCCGCCGGTCCGGCGGCCGGCCAGGCCCCGCAAGCGCACCGCCGCCGAGCGCGCCGAGGCCGAGCGTGCCGCCCGGCCGCCCGTACCGCCCGGCCCCGCCCAGCCGGCGCTCTCCCTGGTGGAACGGCAGGACGAACGCGAGCGCCTGGTCCGGCTGCTGGCCCGGGGCCGCTCGGTCCGGCTCACCGGTCCCGGCGGCTCCGGCCGCACCGCGCTGCTCGACCTCGTCGCCGAGGACTGCCAGGACCTCGCGCCCGACGGCGTGATCCGGCTCACCGGCTTCCACCGCACCACCACCGATCTCCTGCACGACCTCGTGCACGCCGTGTACGACGCCCCGCAGCACCGCCCGGAACCGGACGAACTGCGCACGCTGGTCCGGGAGATCGGTGCGGTCGTCGTCCTGGACGACATCGAGTTCGGCGGCACCGCCCTCGACGAGCTGCTCGACGCCACCCCCGAGTGCGCGTTCCTGATCGGCGCCACCCCCGACGTGCCGGCGCCCTCCGACGGGTCCGCGGTCGAGGAGGTCTTCCTCAGCGGCCTCGACCGGGCCGGCGGCGTGGAGATCCTGGAGCGGACCGTCGGCCGGGTCCTCACCGAGGAGGAGGCCAACTGGGCCGGCGACCTGTGGTTCGAGTCCGAGGGGCTGCCGCTGCGGTTCGTCCAGGCCGGCGCCCTGCTCCGGCAGCGCGACGAGCTGCGGGCCGGCGCCGGGGCGGTGGACGAGTACGGCGTCTTCGAGGACGCACCCGAGCCGGCCGAACCGTCCCCGGAGCCGGCGGACGAGGTCCCGCTGCCCTCGCTCGGCGAGGCCGCCGCGCCCGCCCCGCTGCTCGCCTCCCGGCTCAGCGCCTCCGCCCGCGCCACCCTGCGCTTCGCCGTCGCCCTCGGCGGCGAGGTGCCGCACCAGGCACATCTGCCGGCGCTGATCGGCGACACCCACGCCGACGCCGCCCTCGGCGAACTCACCGCGTGCGGGCTGGTCTCCCCGGTCGGCGCCCGCTACCGCCTCGCGGCCGGCGTGCGGACCCAGCTGGAGGCCGCCGGGTACGCCGACGACACCGAGGCCCAGGCCCTGGCCGCCGCCGAGCACTACACCTGGTGGGCCGGTCACCCGTCGGTCACCGCCGAGCGGGTGTGCGCGGAGGCCGACGCGGTCCTGGCCGCGCTCGCCGCGGTCGTCCCGCAGACGGCTCCCTCCGCCGAAGGGCAGGCGAGCGGCGCGGTACGGCTCGCCCGTACGGCCGCGCCCGCCTTCGCCGCCGGGCTGCACTGGAGCGCCTGGGAACGGGCCCTGCGGTCCGGCGCGGAAGCCTCCCGGCTGACCGGCGAGGTGAGTGAACAGGCCTACTTCCACCACGAGTTGGGTGTCCTGGCGCTGTGCTGCGGACAGCTCGACCGGGCCCGCGCCGAACTGGAGGCGTCCATCGGGCTGCGCGGGGCGCTCGCCGACAGGCGGGGCACTGTCGCCGGCCGCCGGGCCCTCGCGCTGGTCGCCGACCGCTCCGGCGAGGTGCCCGGGCTCGTGGCGGCGGGGCTCGCGCCGGCGGCGGGGGAGGAGCTGCCGGAGGTACGGCACGAGGAGTCGGCGCCGCCGCCGTACGTGCCCCTCGGCGACCCCCTGGTCACCGACCGGCTCCCGGCGCCCGGCACGGCGCGGGGCAGGGGCCTTGTGCAGGTGGCCCGCCGCAATCTCGTGGCGATCGGCTCCGGGGCACTGCTCGCCGCCGTGCTCGGTACGGTCGTCACGCTCGGCATGACCTCCGACGACAACGCCGGTAAGAACCCGGCCGGGAAGGTCGGCGTCAACCCGTCGGCGAGCCCCGGCCTGGACGACGGCAGCCTCGGCGCGGACCCGAAGAACGACCCGCCGGCACGCACCGGCTCGCGTCCGACCGCCGCCCGCCCGACGAACCCGGGCCCCGACGGCACGTACGGCACGACCGACGACCCGACCCCGACCCAGCCGGCCACCTCACCCTCGACCGCCCCGAGCCACACCCGGGGCACGGGCGGCGGGAGCACGTCCCCGACTCCGACCAGGTCGAAGCCGACGAAGTCGGGTTCCCCCTCGCCGACGAAGTCGACGTCCTCGGGCAGCCCGTCCTCGACCCCGCCGACCTCTCCCTCGTCGACAACCCCGAGCTCCTCACCGCCCCAGACGGGCGGTACGAGCCCGTCCACCACGAACACGGCGAGCGGTCCGACGGCGCCGCGGACTTCGGGGAGCGCGGCGAGTTCGCAGAGCGCGTCGGAGTCTCCGGACGGGGTGATCTAGCTCTTCTCGCTCAGAACAGGCGGAGCTTGTCGTCCTCGATGCCCCGCAGGGCGTCGTAGTCGAGGATCTGGCAGGTGATGCCGCGGTCGGTGGCGAGGACGCGGGCCTGGGGCTTGATCTCCTGGGCGGCGAAGACGCCGCGGACCGGGGCCAGGTGGGGGTCGCGGTTCAACAGCTCCAGGTACCGCGTGAGTTGCTCCACGCCGTCGATCTCGCCCCGCCGCTTGATCTCCACCGCGACCGTCCGGCCGTCCGCGTCCCGGCACAGGATGTCCACCGGTCCGATGGCCGTCATGTACTCGCGGCGGATGAGCGTGTAGCCGTCGCCGAGCGTCTCGATGCGGTCGGCCAGCAGTTCCTGGAGGTGCGCTTCCACGCCGTCCTTGATCAGACCGGGGTCCACGCCCAGTTCGTGCGAGGAGTCGTGGAGGATCTCCTCCATCGTGATGATCAGTTTTTCGCCCGCCTTGTTGACGACGGTCCACACGCCCTCGTCCTCGCCCGTCCCCTCCTTCAGCGTGCAGGGCGGCGACATCCAGTTGAGGGGCTTGTAGGCCCGGTCGTCGGCGTGGATGGAGACGCTGCCGTCCGCCTTGACCAGGATCAGGCGGGGCGCCGAGGGCAGGTGGGCGGTGAGCCGGCCGGCGTAGTCGACCGAGCACCGGGCAATGACGAGACGCATGGTCGGCAACGCTACTCGACGCGCGCCGGTGCACGCGATTCGCCCATCGCGCTCCCTGTGGATCGTCCCAATTGTCCCTGGAAACTCTTGTTCATCCCTGGCCGATTGTGCCCGTAACGGGACCGTTCCATATACCCATTCTGCTGGTGTGGTCACCTACCGTTGCCTAACGTAGGAACGGGAGGTCGCGATGTGTGTACTGAGCGTGTTCGAAATAGCGAACTCCCCTACCTGTCCGGCAACCCCTGCCCCGCGGGGGTGCGAGAGGAGTACCCATGTCGCTCGACGTCTCACCGGCCCTACTCGAACAGGCCGAGCGAGGCGAGGTCGACGAAGCAGCATTCGTCGACTGCGTCCGGACCTCCCTGCCCTACGCATGGGAGATGATCAGCTCCCTGGTGGCTCAGCTGAAGGTCGACGGCGGCCCCTTCGCCGACAACCAGACGCCCCCGCCGGACGAGCAGGCACGCGGTCAGCTGCTGCGCGCGCTCGCGAGTGACGCCATACGCGGCGCCCTGCAGCGGCACTTCGGTGTGCGGCTGGCCTTCCAGAACTGCCACCGGGTGGCGGTGTTCCCGCTGGACGCCTCGGTGGACGAGACGCTGGCCCGCTTCACCTCGGTGCGCAGTCAGTTGCTGAACCAGTCGCCGGAGCTCCGGGACTGCTGACGCGCAGGCCGCCACGGCAGAGCCAGTGAGCCGCTCGCTTGCCGCTCCATCCGGGGGAGGTGCGTTCAGTGCTGGGGCGGCAAGCCCCCAGGCCGGCCGGTGCGGTGCGGGACGGCTCGGCGCAGCTGGGGCAGTACCTCGGCGCCGAGCCGCCGCAGGTTCTCCTCGGTCGCGGCGAGATCGCCCGAGCCCTCCGTGAGGAGGGCGAAACGGGAGATGCCGGTGCGCTCCGAGGTGGCGGCGAGCCGGTCGGCGGCGAGCCGCGGGGTGCCGACCGGGTGCAGCCCGCAGAGCAGCTCGGTGTAGGCGTACGGGTCGCGCATCGCCCGCGCGCGGCCGTCGACCGTCACATGCGCGTCCAGGCCCTGCTTCAGCCAGCCCGGCATCGCCTTCAGCAGGGTCTCGGCCGCGTCCGTGCGCCGGTCGGCGAGCTGGCACACCCCGGCCGAGACATGCGCGGCGTCCGCGATCTCCTCGGCCGGCCGGCCCGCCGCCCGGGCGCAGCGCCGCCACAGGGCGACCATCTCGGCCTTCTCCTCGTCCCCGATGTGCATGCCGAGCAGCATCGGCAGCCCGCGCTCGGCGGCCAGCCGTACGCTCGCCGGAGAGGTGCAGGCGACGACGACCTCCGGTCCGGGGGTCTCCGACAGCGCCTCCGACGGGCGCGGTACGACGGGCACCTCGCGGAACCGGAACCGCTCGCCCGCTGCCCCGACCCTCGGCTCGCGCAGCCAGCGCAGCAGCAGATCGAGTGACTCGGGGAACCCGTGTTCGTACGCCTCCAGGCCGGTGCCGAACACCTCCAGATCCACCCACGGCCCGCCGCGCCCGACACCCAGGCTGAACCGGCCGCCGCTCGTCAGGTGCAGCAGCGCGGCCTGCTCGCCGAGGGCGACGGGGTGGGCCGTGGGCAGTACGCTGACCGCGGTGCCGACCCGGATGCGGCGGGTGCGGCCGAGCAGCAGGGCGGCCAGGGTGACGGCGGACGGGCATGTGCCGTACGGCACGAAGTGATGCTCGCCCAGCCACACGGCGTCCAGCCCGGCCTCCTCGGCGACCTCCGCCGAGCGGACGGCCCGGTGCAGGGCCTCCCCGGGGCCCTGGCCCGGGAACTGGGCGCCCAGCACAAAACTTCCTACGTACATCGCATTTCCTGCTTCCTTGGCTCCGACCCGGAGCTCCCCCACCCGGCATAACCGTCTGACACGTGCCCAGGACACGGCCTGGCGGAGAGATTTGCGGATTGTCTGCAGAATGGATCGCCGGGCGGGGGGACTTGTACGGTTTGGTTCCGTACGCGTACCCCTCGTGGCGGCGCGTAGGCTGGAAGCAGCCCGTGCTCCCTGTATAGCCCGAGAGGTGTCCCGTGTCCCCGCGCCGCAACCGACCGAAGGCAGCCGGATCATCGGGCCGGAGCGCCGAGGACGACCGCACCGCCCGGTACGGCGGCTGGCAGTCGACCGAGAGCTGGCAGGGCGAGGAGTGGAGCGTGCGCCATGTCGCCGGGGCGAGCGCCGAGGGCAAGACCTACCGCTGCCCGGGCTGCGACCAGGTGATCCCCTCCGGCGTCCCGCACGTGGTGGCCTGGCCGGAGCACGCGGGCGTCGACGACCGCCGCCACTGGCACAAGTCCTGCTGGAACGCGAAGGACCGCCGCACCACACGGGTGCAGCGGTCCCGCAACGCGCCGAGGTTCTAGCGGAGCCTGTCTAGTCGGCTTCGACCAGGTATCTGACGTTCTCCACCACGAACTCGCCGTACTGGAGGGCCGATCCGATGGCCTCCAGCCGCGCGTACTGGTCCGGGGACAGACAGACGTCCGGGGCGGCGCTTCTGATCACTCTCAGGAGCACCCGGAAAGCCAGGTCCGGAGTGCAGCGGCGGGCGCAGTCGACCAGCGCCGCCCGCACCTCGGCAGCCAGGAACCGGGCTCCCTCGATCTCGGCGACGACCGCGTCGAGACAGGCCATGCCGTCCTCGGTGTCCGCCCCTGTGAGCGGGCGTACGTCGGCTTCTCCGGACAGCCGCGCGTCACACAGGTCGACTACCGTCCGCGTCCACTGGGCTCCGCCCCCGATCCGCTCGAAGCTCGGCATGTACTCGGCCCCGGCGTCCCACAGCACCTCCAGCGTCTCCGAGGGGAGGTTGCCGAGCATCTGCGCGTCCCGGCGCACCGCCAAGGCCGCCTCATTGATCCCACCCGCGAGGTGGTTCCCGACGATTTCGGCGGCTGTGTCCCCGTAGTGGGTCGCGTCCTGATGAAAGAAACCCATCACCCACGACACGCCGAAGTCGAACTCCGTGAAACGTGGCACTGGGCCTCACTTCCCTACTTCGGATAGCACGTCTGGACGTAGTAGCCGGCTTTGTGCCCCTTGGCCCGGACCAGCTTGATGTAGAACTCGTTGCCGACGTCCTTCACGCTACCGTCCGGGTAATAGGCCTTGCCGAGGGAGTTCCTCGCCCCGAAGTGCCCCTCCCAGTCCAGGACCTGATCGGGTCCCCGAAGCCACCTGCGAATCTTGTTCGCGTTGTTGGCCAGCGCGTAGTCCACAACCTGCTGGGCGGTTTGCTCGTCGACGAAGAGGCTGTTCGGAGTGACGCGCCCGAGCTTCTCCGTTTTCGCCTCGGCCAGCTCCTTGGCCTCCTGCGGGGTCACGTGACCAGCCGTGTGCTCATCGAGCGTGTGGGCTTGTCCCGGGAATTTCTGCTGGTCGGCCACGAGGTCGTTGCAGTTGTGGACCAGGACCGCGCTGCTGCCGGCGACCGCGTAGAAGGTGTGCAGGCCGGACACGGTCAGGTCGTAGACCGTCCGGGGCGTGGCCTGGTGCCGGTCGAGCAGCGCGGCCACCGTGCGGACGGTTCCGTCCGGTCCGCGCAGGGTGTCTCCGTGTCGCAGGTCGGAGGCCAGGACCCAGCCGTGGCCGGTGACGTAGAACCGGTGTCCGGGTGTGCTGGTGAGGTGTCCGCCGTCAGTGAGGGCGACATCGACCAGGTCGACGGTGGTGTGGTGGAAGGTCCGGGTGACCGGCTCGCCCTGGGCGCGTCCCGTCGCCGGGTCGGTGGCCAGCAGAAGGTCGCCGATCCGCACGTTCCGCAGTGACTTGCGGCTGCCGTCGGCGAGGACCACCTGTGTGGTGCCGGGGAAGCTGTTGACACGGCAGGCCGTCCGCGCCTCCTCGTACACGTCCACCGACCGCTCGATGTCCGCCAGCGTCTCCGCGTCGACGTCCAGCGTCTTCAGGGCCTTCAGCGCGTCGGCGACTCCTTCCCCGGACCGCAGGGCGGTGTCCACGCCTCGGATCGCCTCGGCGATCTTCCCGAGCGGACCGCCGAGCGGAAGCCAGGTGGCGGCCCAGGCGCAGTCGGTGAGGCTGCCGTCTCCTTCACCGGTGAGCTTGTGGTAACAGCCGGTGAAGTCGCCCACGATCGACTTGGCGATGCCCGTCCAGAGCTGCACGGTCACGTCCCACGCGGACATCTTGACCTTCTTGGACAAGCCCTTGAACGTCAGTGTCTTGAGGAAGACCGTGTCCTCGGGCGGGCAGCCGGCCTGCGTGGCGGGGACATCCGGGTTGAGGCACAGGTAGTAGCTGACCACCGCGTCGAAGTGGGCGATGTACACCAGCGTGTTGCAGTTGAAGTTGTGGCACTCGTTGGGGAGTTGCTCCGGCTCCCCGTTCTGCCGGATCTCGTCGATGACGGAGAACACACCGCCGACACCGGTCGTCGCGCCCGTCTGGACCTGCTGGTTGGCCTTCTCGTGTTCGGCCTTGTCGGCCGCGTCCTGCGCCTCCTTGGCGTACTTGTCCGCGTCCTTCGCCGCCTGTTCCGCCTCGGTCGCGGCCGCGTCGGCGCGGTTGGCCGCGGCGCGGGCGTCCTTGGCGTCCTGTTCGGCCTGGGCCGCCGCGCTGCGGGCGGCGTCGGCGTCGAGTGCGGCGGCGTCGGCCGAGCTGCGCGCGTCCTTGGCGTAGCCGTCGGCGTTGTCGGCCGCGGTGCCGGCGGCCGCGGCGTCGGCGGCGGCCTGCTTGTCGTAGTCGATGGTGCGGGCTAGGGACGCTGAGGCGGCTGCCGCGGCCTTGGCGGCGTCGGCGGCGTAGCCGAGGGCCTGCTTGGCGTAGGTGCGGGCGTCGGCCGCGTACTGGGCGGCGTTGGCCGCGTGCTGGTAGGCCTCCTTGGCGTCTCCCTTCGCCTGGTCGGCGAGGTTCTTGGCGGCGTCGGCCTCGGCCTGGGCGTTCTTGGCGTGGGCGTCGGCGACGGCCTGCTGCTGGTCGGCGATGGACTTCGAGGCCTGTCCGGTCAGGACGACCAGGCCGGCGGCGGAGTCGGTGTCGGCGTAGCGGGAGCCGAGCTGGATCGCGTCGTTGGCGGGGGCGGCGACCTGCTCGGCCGCCTTGCCGGCGTCCGCGGCGGCCTGCGCGGTGACGTGGGCGTAGCCGGCGGCCTTCGCCGAGGCCGCGAGTGCCTTGCCGGCCTCCGTGTTCGCCTGGTCCGCCTGGGACTTGGCGTCCTTGGCGTGCTGCTCGGCCTCGTCGGCGAGCTTGACGGCCGCCTTCGCCTCGGTGGCTGCGTCCTGGGAGGCCTTGATGGCGTCGGCGGCGGCGCTGGTGGCGGTCTTCACCGCCGCGTCCGCCTTCACCTTGTCCGCCTGTGCGGCGTCGGCGTCGGAGTGGGCCCGCTTGGCGGCCGCCTCGGCGCGGGTCGCGGCGGCGTCGGCGTCGGCCGCCGCCTGGGTGGCGGCGTCCGCGTCCGCGCGGGCGTTCTTCGCGGCGGTCTCGGCGTCGTCGGCGGCCTTGTCCGCGTCGTTGGCGGCGGCGCGGGCTGCGTCGGCCGCGTCCCCGGAGTCGACCTTGTCGGCGTAGGCGTCCTTGGCGTCGGCCTTGGCGCGGGCCGCGTCCGCCTTCTGCTCGGCGTCCCAGGCGTCGTCCCGCATGGCCTTGGCGTGGTCGCTCGCCTTGACGGCCGCGTCCCGCTTCTCCCCGGCCGTCTTCTCGGCGGCGTCGGCCCTGTCCTTGGCGTCCTTGGCCCTGCCCGCCTGGTCCTCGGCGTTCTTCCGGTCCTGGGCGGCCTCGGCCTGCTTGGCCGCGGCCGTCTCCTTCTCCGCCTTGGCCGTCTTCTCCTCGGCCTCGGCGGCGAGCCGCTTGGCGTGGGCGTCGGCGGCGGCCGCCTTCGCGTCGCCCTCGGCCTTCACCGCGTCGGCGAGCCTGGCCTCCGCGGTCTCCTTGTCCTTCTTTGCGTTGTCGCGGTGGACCTTGGCGGCGTCCGCGGCGGCCTTGGCCTGGGCCTCCGCCGCCTCGGCGGCCTTCTTGCGGAACTCCGCCTTCGACTGCGCGGCCTGCGCCAGGGCGCGCTGGGCGATGGTCGCACTGTCACCGGCCGAGGCACGGGTGGCGGCCTCGGCGGTCTCACCGGCCTTCTCCATCGCCTGCAGCGCGGCCACCGCGCCCTTGGTGACCTGGTCCTTCTGCAGGCCGACCAGCAGACCACGCCCCCGCGGGGCGCCGTTGGCATCAGCGATGCCGTACGCCGCCTGCAGCGCGGTGTCGGAGTTGGTGGCTGCGGTCTGCGCGACACCCAACTGCTGCTTCAGGACGGCCAGCTGGCTCCTCGCGCCGGCCTGAGCGGCACCGAGGCCGGCCTTGGCCTTGTCGAACTGGGCCTTGTTCGGGTAGTCCAGCTTGTCGGTGCCGTCATGCCCCTGCGGGACGATGCGGATCTTCTGCGCGTCCGTGCCGTTGCACGTGTACAGCTGGGCGTCGTTGCCGTTGGTGAAGGTGTGCAGGTCCACGCACTTGTCGGTGGCCGCGTTGCGCAGCTCGCCGGCGGCGCGGAGATCGAACTGCCACTGCTGCGCCGGGCTGCCGTTGCACGACCAGAGCTGGATCTTCGTCCCGTTGGCGTTGTCGCCGCTCTTCACATCGAGGCACTTGCGCGCATTGGGGTTGTACAGGGCGTATCCGCCGTCGTAGGAGCCCCAGAACTTCCACTCCTGGGCGGCGCTGTTGTTGCAGGTGTAGATCTGCACGGCGGAGCCGTTGGCCGTCCCGGCACCCTGTACGTCCAGGCACTTGCCCTTGGCCGCCTCGACCCTCATCACCAGCGAGGCGTCGCCGACCCAGCCCATGCCACCCGGTGACCAGTAGTCCTGCCAGCGGGTGAGATGGTCGGCGATCCAGGAGTGCCCCAGCATCTCGCTCAGCGCCCTGGCACCCTTGGCCAGCGCGTCGACCGCGGACTTGTTCGCGCCCAGGATCTGGTTGCGCTGGACCGCCTGGGAGGAGATCTCCTGCTGCCACTCGTTCGTCGCGGTGGCGGTGACGTCGCCCAGCACGTTGTCCGGGTCGAGCGGGTCACGCCACCCGCACGTGGCGAAGCGGGACTTCACGTCCTCCACCGCGATGCGGTACTCCGGCGTGCCCGGCTGCGGGGCGGTGCGCGGGAAGCCGCCGGAGGAGAGGAAGATGCGCGCGTCGTCGGCGCCCGCGTGCCCGCCGGGGCCACGCATCCACTCAAAGGCCTGGTGCTCTTCGTACGCCCGGTTCCAGTCCGAGCTTCCCGCGTCGGGGTCCTTGCCGTAGAGCGGGTTGCCGATGGCGTCGACGGCCTTGAGGGTCTTGTCGTCTGCCGTCGGAGTGTCGTCGTTGTAGAAGTCGTCGTCGCTCTTCCAGAACCGGTCGGCGATCCACGCGCTCAGGCCGGTCTGTTCGTAGAAGGACTTCTGGCCGTCGCCGGGGCTGCCCGGCGGCCACTCGAACCCGGTTACGGTGAATCCACCGGGCGTCGCCAGGCCTTCGAGGGGCTTCTGCCACCCGTTGCGGAGAGCGTCGAGACCGTCCATCTCCTTGCTCGCCGCATCCCGGTCCTTCTGGTAGGCGACGGCCAGCGGCGTCTTCTGCCAGTACTCCCGGTTGGCCAGGACGTGCAGCTTGTCGGCGGGCTGGTTGAGGCCGTCCTGCGCGGTCGCGGCCATCGACGGCCCGCCCAGGCGCAGCACATCGGCCATCAGGCACTGGTCCTGCCGCAACTGCTCGGCGGCGGTGTCCTGGTACCAGGGCTCGGAGTCACTCGCCAAGGAGGTGTTCGGCCGGGACCAGCTCGGCTGGGCCGCGAGACCGGCGACGACCGCCAGGGCGGTGACGGCGGTGACGGCGGAGGCGAGTCGTCCCGGACTTCGTGACGCGGGCAGGCGGAACCATGGTCTGGGGTGCACAGACGCATCCCTTTCTTCGTTCATGGGAGTGCGCCGGGAGAACGGCCGAAGAACCCGAAGAGAAGGGAGCGGCAGCCGGAACGTGTGCGTGAGCGACGGTGTTCCCCCGGTCGCTGATCGACGCGCGTGGACACGGACTGGTCAGGTTCCGGTCAGGCGCGGCGATACCTTACGCATACACGGATCGGCTCGTATAGGCGTTCGCTTCGTGGGGGCGAAGGGTGCTGGCCTGAAAGTTACCGCCGGTCATCAGGTCGTCCGGTCGGCCCGCGAACCCGCACTTGTGGATGTTCTGTGTGTTTCCTGTGTGTGCCGCTCGGATGGCGGCCCGCCGTCGCCGCAAAAAGATGGCTGATTCTCGCCCCCTTGGCGGGCGCGACCCGTGAAAACACGAGGGCCCCCCGTCGGCGGCCTGCGGATGAGTGATCCGCAGGCCGCCCGGGAGGCCCTCGTTCGCCGGTCGGCCAGGCTCACACGTCCCGGCTCTGCAGGAGCGCGTAGGCGCCGGCGTACGCGGCGGCCGTCAGGCCCAGCATGATCCACAGCGGGTCCCAGCCGGTCGGGCCGGAACCGCTCAGGGTGTTGTCGTAGAAGACGCCCAGCTGGCTGGGGATGGAGTACTTGAACAGCCACTCCCGTACGTCGGCCAGCGAGGACGTGGCCATGAACAGCGCGATGACCAGCGGCGCGAGCACCGCGCCGATCATGATCGTGATGCCGCCCGCGGAGTGCCGGACGATCGAGCCGATGAGCAGCGAGAGCAGCCCGAGCAGCGCGATGTAGAGGCTGACGCCGACGGTGCCCTTCAACCACTCGGAACCGGAGGGCGTGCGGACGCTGGTGCCGCTCAGCATGGACGTCTGGACCATGGCCACGAACGCGGATGTGGCCAGCGTGACGACGAAGGCGACGAGGAAGAACACGATCGACTTGGCGGCGAGCACCCGGCCCCGGCTCGGGCACGCCGTCATCGTCGTACGGACCATGCCGGTGCCGTACTCCGAGGCCGTGGTCAGCACGCCGAGCGTGATGACGCACATGAGGCCGAGGAGCAGTCCGAAGAACCCGAAGGAGAGCGGGTTCGTGCTTTCCAGGTTCGACGAGTCGGCGTGGGCCTTGACCAGCGCTCCGGTCATCAGGCCGATGCCGATGACCAGGGCCACGAACACGCCCAGCGTCCACATCGTCGAGCGCACCGACTTGATCTTCGTCCACTCCGAGGCCAGCGCGTGCCCGAGGTGGGTGCGCACGACCGGGATCGGCGAGGTGTAACCGGGGAACGGACCGCCGGGCGCCGCCTGCCAGTCGGGCGCGGCGGCGGGGGCCTGCGGCATCGGGGGCTGGGGGGTGCTCATCGGGCGTCCTCGGGCTTGGTCAGGTCGGCGGGGGCGGGGGCGGCGGCCGGAGCGGGGGCCGGGGGAGCGGCGGCGGGTGCCTGCTGCGGCGCGGGCGGGGCCGGGGTGGCGGGCTGCGCCTGCGGCTGCTCAGCGGCGGGCTGCGCCTGCGGCGTCAGGATCGCCGTCCGGTCCTGCGGGGCTTGCTGGGGCGACTGCGCCTGCTGGGCCGGCTGCGCGTACGGGTTGGGGGCGCCGGCGTCCGGAGTGCCGGGCGCGCCGTACGCGCCCGCCGGAGCGCCGCCGTACGGCCCCGCGGGCGCCTGCGGCATCGAGAACGGCTGCCCGCCCTGCTGAGGCGGCGGCGGGGCGTACCAGCCGGGCTGGCCCTGGCCGGGCACCGGCATGGGCGGCTGGGCGCCGGGCGGCAGCGGCTGCTGCAGGCCCGTCTTCTGGTCGATGGTCGAGCGGTAGTCCACGGCGCCCTGCGTCATCCGCATGTACGCCTCCTCCAGCGACGCCTGGTGCGGCGACAGCTCCCACAGCCGTACGCCCGCCTCGTGCGCGAGGTCGCTGATCCGGGGCAGCGGCAGCCCGGTCACGCGCAGCGCGCCGTCCTGCTCGGGCAGCACATGGCCGCCCGCCTCGGCGAGCGCGGTGCCGAGCTTCTCGCGCAGCTGGGGCTCGGTGTCGGGGGTGCGCACCCGCGCGAAGTCGGCGGAGTTGGCCGAGATGAAGTCCTTCACGCTCATGTCGGCGAGCAGCTGGCCGCGTCCGATGACGATGAGGTGGTCGGCGGTCAGCGCCATCTCGCTCATGAGGTGCGAGGAGACGAAGACCGTACGGCCCTCGGCGGCGAGCGCCTTCATCAGGTTGCGGACCCAGAGGATGCCCTCGGGGTCGAGGCCGTTGACCGGCTCGTCGAACAGCAGCACCTGCGGGTCGCCGAGCAGCGCGGCGGCGATGCCGAGGCGCTGGCCCATGCCGAGCGAGAAGCCCTTGGAGCGCTTCTTCGCCACATCCTGCAGGCCGACCACCCCGAGCACCTCGTCCACGCGCCGGGCGGGGATGCCGGACAGCTGGGCGAGGCTCAGCAGGTGGTTGCGGGCGGACCGGCCGCCGTGCACGGCCTTGGCGTCGAGCAGTGCGCCTACCTGGCGGGGGGCGTTGGGCAGCCTGCGGTACGGGTGGCCGCCGATCGTCACCGATCCGGCCGTCGGGTTGTCCAGCCCGAGGATCATCCGCATCGTCGTGGACTTGCCCGAGCCGTTGGGCCCGAGGAAGCCGGTGACGGCTCCTGGCCGCACCTGGAAGGAAAGGTTGTACACGGCGGTCTTGTCGCCGTAGCGCTTGGTCAGGCCGACAGCCTCGATCATGCTCCGCACCCATCGAAAGGTTCAGGACAGCGGGGCACACGCCCCCGTAAGGGTTAGGAGGATATCGAGCGGCTGACGGTTCCGCCCAAAAGAAAGCAAAGCCAGAGCACTACGGTGGGTGTGTGCGACGGCTACTGAGCGTCCCTGCGTCTGAGGAGGACGTACCCGCCCACGAGCACCGCGATCACCCACAGTGACATGATGCCGAGTCCGCCCCAGGGCCCGTACGGAGCCTCGTCGCCGAGCCTCGGCACCACCCGCAGGATCCGGCTGCCCGCCTGGTCCGGCAGGAACCGGCCGATCTTCTTCGTGGCGTCCACGTTTCCGAGGATGTTGGAGACCAGGAAGAAGAACGGCATCAGGATCCCGAGCGACAGCATCGGCGAGCGCAGCATCGCGGCGACGCCCATGGAGAACACCGCGATCAGCGCCATGTACAGCCCGCCGCCGAGCACCGCGCGCAGCACGCCCGGATCGCCGAGCCGCGCCCCGTGCGGGCCGAGCATCGCCTGGCCGAGGAAGAACGCGGCGAAGCTCGTGACCATGCCGACCGCCAGCGCCAGCGCGGTGGCCACCGCGATCTTGCCGAACAGGAAGGTGCCGCGCCGCGGCACGGCGGCCAGCGAGACCCGGATCATGCCGGTGCTGTACTCGTTCGAGACGACCAGCACGCCGAACACGATCAGGGCGAGCTGGCCCAGGGTCATGCCCGCGAAGGACACGAAGACCGGATCGAACGACAGCCGTTGCCGTGCCGGCATCGAGTCGAACTGCCTCCGCGTCAGCCCCGAGAGGAGCATGCCCAGGGCGACGGTGACGACCACGGCCAGCGACAGTGTCCACACCGTGGACGCCACCGACCGGATCTTGGTCCACTCGGAGCGGATCACCCGCACGGCCGTCATCCCTCCGCCCCCTTCCAGCCGGCGCCCCAGCTCTGCGCGACGGGATCGGGGCCGGCATGCGCGTGATACTCCACCGCCTCGGCCGTCAGCCGCATGAACGCCTCCTCCAGCGAGGCCTGCCGCGGGCTCAGCTCGTGCAGCACGATCCCGTACCGCGCCGCCAGCTCACCGATCCGCCCGGCCTTGTCGCCCTCCACCTCCAGCGCGCCCGCACCCGCCTCCACGACGGTGGTCCCGTCCGCGTGCAGCACATCGAGCAGCCGCTCGCGCTGCGGCGACCGGATCCGCACGTACGACCGGGAGTTCTGCCGGATGAAGTCGGCCATGGAGGTGTCCGCGAGCAGCCGCCCCTGCCCGATGACCACCAGGTGATCGGCGGTCAGCGCCATCTCGCTCATCAGATGGCTCGACACGAACACCGTGCGGCCCTGCGCGGCCAGCGATTTCATCAGGGTCCGGATCCAGTGGATGCCCTCCGGGTCCAGCCCGTTGACCGGCTCGTCGAACATCAGGATCCGCGGGTCCCCGAGCAGCGCCGCGGCGATGCCCAGCCGCTGGCCCATGCCCAGCGAGAACCCCTTGGCCTTCTTCCGCGCCACCGCGGTGAGCCCGACGGTGTCCAGCACCTCGGCCACCCGGCGCCCGGGGATCCCGTTGCTCTGCGCGAGGCACAGCAGATGGTGGTAGGCGCTGCGCCCGCCGTGCACGGCCTTGGCGTCCAGCAGCGCGCCGATGTACGTCAGCGGGTCCTTGAGCTGCCGGTAGTGCCTGCCGTCGATGCGGACACCACCGGCGGTGGGGTGATCGAGTCCGAGGATCATCCGCATGGTCGTGGACTTCCCGGCTCCGTTGGGCCCGAGGAACCCGGTGACGATGCCGGGTCTGACGGTGAAGGTGAGGCCGTCGACCGCCACCTTGTCGCCGTACCGCTTGGTCAGGCCCTCCAGCTCGATCATGCGGCCACGCTAAAACGGGGCGAAGCCCCCTGCCACTTGAGGACAGGGGGCTTCAAAAGCGGGCCCCAAGGGGCGCGGGGAACTGCGCGACCAGCCACAACGGACCCGCAGATGCCCCGCGACCCGCGCTTACCGGGTCTGCTGCGCCGGCACCCCACGAGAAATGGGCTCGTCGTCAGTCGTCGTACCGGCGGCAGCCACAGCCGCACCGGTCAGCGTCGCCAGCATCTCCCGCACGTTCGTCAGCTGGGCGTTGATGCTGTCGCGGCGGTTGGTCAGCGCGGCGAGCTCGCGCTCGGATTCCGAACGGATGCGGTCGGCCTTGGCGTTGGCGTCCGCCACGATGTCCTCGGCCTGGCGCTGGGCCGTCTCCACCGTCTGGCGGGCGCGGCGCTCGGCGTCCGTGCGCAGCTTCTCCGCCTCCAGGCGCAGCTGCTCGGCGCGGTGCTCGATCTCCGCCAGGCGCTTCTCGGCCTTCTGCTGACGCGAGGCCAGGTCGCGCTCGGACTGCTCGCGGCGCTTGGCGAGGTTCGTCTCGAAGTCCGCGGCGGCCTGCGCGGCCTTGGCGCGGGTCTCCTCGAAGAGGGCGTCCGCCTCCTCGCGCTTGGACTGCGCGTCCTTCTGCGCCTCGGCACGCAGCTGGGCCGCGTCGGCCTTGGCCTTCTCGACGATCCGGACGCCCTCGTCCTCGGCCTTGTTCTTGCGCTCCGCGGCGTAGGACTCGGCGTCGTTGCGGACCTGCTGGGCAGCCGACTCGGCGAGGTCACGGTGCTGTTCGGCCGCCCGCCGGGCCTCCTCACGCAGCTCCTTGGCCTCTTCCTCGGCCAGCCGCAGGATCTTCTCGACCCGCGCGCCGAGGCCCGCGTACGACGGCTCGGCATCGGTGACCTGCGCCTGGGCGTTCTGCGTTTCGAGGTGCAGCTCCTCGATGCGCTTCTCCAGGGCGGTGATGCGGGAGAGGGCGCTGTCACGGTCGGAGACGAGCTTGGAGATACGTTCGTCCACCTGAGCGCGGTCGTACCCACGCCGCACAAGCTCGAAGCCGTAGGGGGAAGTGTCGCTCATGGGGTTCCTGTCCAATGAGACCGGTGAGGTGATAGGGGAATCCTAGGGGCCGAAGCGGTGTGTCATCGAGCGGATACGTGTTTGATCTGGAGAATGACACCTCTTTCGGGTGGCTGACCGTCAGAGTGCTTGCCAACGAGTCGGGCAAAGCCCCCAGAAGACACCGGAACGCACCTCTCGCGCTACCCGTCTGACGATTTGCCACCCGATCGGGGGGCACCGATCGTCGCACCGGCCTTGACTCCGCCCTCCTTGCCGGACGCCGGCGCCTCGAAGGACTCCAGTGCCTCCAGGACGTCCTGCACCCGGGAGATCTCGGCGTTGATGTCCTCGCGGCGGCGCACCAGGATCTCCAGCTCGCGCTTGCCCTCCTCGACCGTGCGCCGCGCCTCGCGGATCGCCTCGGCCTTCAGCTCCTCGGCCTCCTTGATGAGGCTGGCCTTCTTCTGCTCGGCCTCCTTGAGCAGCCCCTCCGCCTTCTTGACGGCGGCGATACGCACCTTGCCCGCCTCGGAGCTCGCCTCCGAGACCAGCTCCTTGGCCTTCGCCTCCGCCTTGGCCAGCTGCTCCTCGGCCGCCTGGATGAGCGCGTCGCAGCGGTCGCCGGTGGACTTCATCGTCTCGGCGGCCTCGCGCCGGGCCCGCTCGTGCAGCTCCTCGATCTCGGTGGTGATCCGCTCGCGCAGCTCCTCCGCGCGCTCCCGGATGGCGGTGGCGTCCCGGCGGGCACCGACCAGCAGCTCGTCGGCGTCCGTACGGGCCTTCTCCACCCGGGTGTTGCCCTCGACGGTCGCCTCGGCGACGATCCGCTCGGCCTCGCTGCGGGCCGCGCCGACCATCGTGTCGGCCTGCGACTCCGCGTCCGCGGTGGTCTTCAGCGCCTGCTGCTGCGCCTCGGCGAGCAGCTTGTCCGCCTCGGCCGTGGTCTCGGTGATGAGCGTGTCGACCTGCTCGGCCGCCTCCGAACGCCGCTTGTTGGCCTCCTTGCGGGCCTCGTCCAGGGTCCGCTCGGCCTCCTCGCGGGCGGAGCCGACGAGCCGCTCGGCCGTGTCCTCCGCGTCCGCCTTGAGCTGTTCGGCCTCCGCCCGCACCCGCTCGGCGTGCGCCTGCGCGGAACCGACGGTCTCGGCGGCCTCGGCGCGCAGCCGCTCGGCTTCGTCGGTCGCCTCCCCGACGAGCTGCTCGGCCTTCGCCAACGCCTCCGCGCGCACCCGGTCCGCCTCGGCCAGGGCCTCGGTGCGCAGCCGCTCGGCCTCGGCCGCGGTCTCCGTCTGCAACCGCTCGGCCTCGGTCAGCGCCTCCGTGCGCACCCGGTCGGCCTCCGCGACGGTCTCCGTCTGGAGCCGCTCGGCCTCGTTGCGCGCCTCGCTGATGAGGGTGTCCGCCTGGGTCGCCGCGTCCGACCGGATCCGGTTGGCGTCCTCGCGGGCGTCCGCGCGGGTGCGCGCCGCCGCCTGGTCCGCCTCGGCGAGCGCGTCCGAGGCCTCGGTGCGCACCCGCTGGGCGTAGTCGGACGCGTCCGAGCGCAGCCGCTCGGCCTCCGCCATCGCCTCCGCGACCGTACGCTCGGCCAGCGCCTTCGCGGCCTCCGACTCCTCGTTCGCCTCGCGACGCACCCGACGGGCGTCGTCGCTCGCCCGCTCCCGCTCGGCGTAGGCGTCGGCGCGCAGCCGGTCCGCCTCCTCCTCGGCCTCCCGCCTCGTACGGTCCGCCGCGTGCTCGGCGGCCGAGCGCAGCCCGGTGATCTCCTCCTGCGCCTGCTCGTGCAGCCCGGCGACGGAGTCCCGTACCTGCTGGGCGTGGAGCTCGGCGGCGGAGACCATCTCGGTGGCGCGCCGCTCGGCCTCCTCCACCAGCCGGGTCGCCTCGGCCTGCGCCTCCTCGACCCGCTTGCGGGCGGAGGCCAGCAGTTCCTCGCTCTGCTCGCGGGCGCGCCGGCGCTCCTCGTCGGCCTCCTCGCGGGCCGCGCCGAGGGTCTCCTCGGCCTTGCGGCGGCGCCGGTCGGCCTCCTCCTGGGCGGCGGCCAGCGTCTCGGACGCCTCGGCGCCGAGCCGCTCGGCGGCGGCCTGCGCCTCGGCGCGCACCCGGTCCGCGGTGTCCTGGGCCTCCGCCTTGAGCCGCTCGGCCTCGGCGGCGGCCTCGGAGCGCAGCCGTACGGCGACGGCCTCGCCCTCGGCGCGGGAGGCGGACGCGTCGGACGCGGCCTCGTCGCGCAGCCGGTCCGCCTCGGCCTCGGCCTGCTGCTGGAGCGTACGGATCCGCTCGGCCGACTCCGTGCGCAGCCGCTCCGCCTCCTCGGCGGCCTCGCGGCGGATCCGGGCGGCTTCCTCGCGGGCCTCGGCCAGCGCCTGCTCGGCGGAGGCGAGCCGCTCCTGCGCCTCCGTCTGAAGGCGGGTCAGCTCCTCGGCGGCCTCGGTGCGGCGCGCCTCGATGATCCGCTCGGTCTCCTCGCGCAGCTCGCGCGCGGCGGTCTCGGCGTCCGTCCGGACCGTCTCGGCCTGCTCGTCGGCCTCGGCGCGCAGCCGCTCGGCCTCCTTGCGGGCCCGGTCCAGGGTCTCCTCGGCCTGCCGGCGCAGGCTGGTGGCCCGCTCGATGGCCTCGGTGCGGACCTTCTCGCTGTCGCCGGTCGCGGTCTGCCGCAGCTCGTCGGCGTCCGCCTTGGCCTTGGCGAGCAGCTCTTCGGCGGACCTGGCCGCCTCCTCGATCTGGGCGACCGCCTCCCGGCGGGCCTCCGCGCGGATCGATTCGCCCTCGGCGACCGCGTCGGCGCGCAGCTGCTCGGCCTCGCCGCGCAGCCGGCGGGCCTCCTCCTGCAGCTCGACCGTCTTGGCGCGGTACTCCTTGGTGTCGTCCTTCGCCGCGCCCTTGAGCTGCTCGGCGATGTCATGCGCCTCGGCGCGCAGCCGGTCCGCCTCGGCCTCGGCCTCCGTGCGGATCCGCTCGGCCTCCTCGGCGGCGGCCTTGGTGGTGTTCCTGGCCTCCTCCGCCGCCTTGTTGAGGACGTCCTCGGCGGTCCTGGCGGCCTTGGACAGCTGGGTCGCGCTCTCCTCGGCGGTGACCGCACGGGCCTTCTCGGCGGCCTCGGCGACGATCTTCTCGGCCTCGGCGCGGGCGTCGGCGACCAGCTGCTCGGCCTCGGACCGGGTGTTCTCGGCCTCCTTGGTGGCCTCCTCGACCAGCCGGGCGACCTGCTCCTTCGCGGTGCGCGTGCGGGCCTCGCCCGCGGCCTCGGCGCTCGCGAGTGCCTTGGCGGCGGCTTCCTTCGCCTCCGTCTGCAGCTTCTCGGCCTCGGCCTGCGCCTTGCGCAGCGCCTCCTCGGCCGCCGTCATCCGCTCCTCGGCGGCCCGGCTCAGCTCGGCGGCCTGCCGGCGCGCGGCGTCCGACTCGGTGACGGTGGTGGTGCGCAGCTGCTCGGCGTGCTCGGTGGCCTCCTGCGCCTGCGCGGAGGCGGCGTTCAGCAGCCGTTCGGCGTCGGTGCGGGCGCGGCGCAGGAGCTGCTCGGCCTCCGCGCGGGCCGCCTCGGCGTCGGCCTGCAGCCGCTCCCGGGCCTCCCTCGTCAGCCGCTCGGCCTCCGCGCGGGCGGCGGCCATCGCCTGCTCGGCCTCGGCGCGGGACTCGTCGAGGAGCCGGCGGGCCTGAGCCTCCGTCCGGGCGCGCAGCTGCTCCGCCCAGGCCACGTTCTCGTTGACGTGCGACTCGACGGTGGCGCGGCGCTCGGCCAGCTCCTGGTCGAGCTGCTGGCGCCGGGTCACCGCCTCCTGGTGCAGCTCCGCCTGGAGCCGGGCGGCCTGCTCGGCGTGCTCCTGCAGGATCCGCTGGGTCTGCGCGCGGGCCTCCGCGGCCATCCGCTCGGCTTCCTGGCGCAGCTGGTCGGCCTGCATCTGGGCATTACGGAGCAACTGCTCGGCCTGATAGCCGATGTCCCCGCCGTCGAAGGCGGGCCGGGTCATCAGGGTGCGGCGCGCCTCGTGCAGCTTGGCGCGCAGCACCTCGACCTGGTAGCCGAGGTCCTCGGCGTGCTGGATCGCCTTCTCCCGCTCGGTCCTCAGCCGTTTCATCTCGGCCTCGAACCGAGAGAGGTGGTCGACGTCAGCCGCCGGCTCTCGCTCCTGGCTCTCGTAGCCCCGCACTGCGCGGTCCCATCCGTCCCCTGGTCAGCTTCTCCAACGAGCCTCGTCCTCCGCCGAACGGGGCCCCCGGGGAATGGTGTCAGATCAACGGCGGAGCACGGGCTGCTGCCCCGACGCTCGTCCCCCGAAACCCGGACCCCGGCATGCGGTCGTCCCGGTTGAAGGGACGACCGCCCCCAACCCTACCGGCCCTTATGTACGGGGGTCAGTGCTCGGGCGACTCAACAGGGGCCGAAGTGACCAGTTCTGTGAGGACTCCGTGGCAGTCCTTGGGGTGCAGGAAGGTGATCCGCGAGCCCATGGAGCCGCGCCGGGGCTCGTCGTAGAGCACGCGCACGCCCTTGCCGCGGATGCCGGCGGCGTCCCCGTCGACGTCCGCCGTGCCGAAGGCGATGTGGTGGACGCCCTCCCCGTTCTTCGCGAGCCACTTGGCGACGGTGGAGTCCTCGCGGGTGGGCTCCAGCAGCTGCAGGTAGGAGGCGCCGCCGTCCGAGGTCTCGTTGATCTTGAGCATGGCCTCGCGCACGCCCTGCTCCTCGTTGACCTCGGTGTGGAACACCTCGAAGCCGTACGTGGCCCTGTAGAACTCGACGGTCGCGTCGAGGTCGTGGCAGGCGATCCCGATGTGGTCGATTCGCGTCAGCATGGATTCAGTGCAGCGCTCCTCGCTTGGTTACGCAACGTGCGCGCGATCACACCGTAAGGCCGGTGACGCCGTGCTCTACCGCTCAGTACATTCGAAGTAAACCCTCGTTCACTCCTCGGCTGTGCAGGCCGGTAAGGGGATCGCAGCTCATGCCTTCTGGAACGACCAGCTCGGTCATCGTCGCGGGCGCGCGTACGCCCATGGGACGACTGCTGGGCTCCCTCAAGTCCTTCTCCGGCGCCGACCTGGGCGGCTTCGCGATCAAGGCCGCCCTCGACCGTGCGGGGATCGGTGGCGACCAGGTGCAGTACGTGATCATGGGCCAGGTGCTGCAGGCCGGCGCCGGCCAGATCCCGGCCCGGCAGGCGGCCGTGAAGGCCGGCATCCCGATGAACGTCCCGGCGCTCACCATCAACAAGGTGTGTCTGTCCGGCCTGGACGCCATCGCGCTCGCCGACCAGCTGATCCGCGCCGGCGAGTTCGACATCGTCGTGGCCGGCGGCCAGGAGTCCATGACCAACGCCCCGCACCTGCTGCCGAAGTCCCGCGAGGGCTTCAAGTACGGCGCGGTCCAGATGCTCGACGCAATGGCCTACGACGGCCTGACCGACCCGTGGGAGAACATCCCCATGGGCGAGTCCACCGAGAAGCACAACACCCGCCTCGGCATCGGCCGCGCCGAGCAGGACGAGATCGCCGCCCTGTCCCACCAGCGGGCCGCCGCCGCGCAGAAGAACGGCCTGTTCGAGGCCGAGATCACCCCGGTGGAGATCCCGCAGCGCAAGGGCGACCCGGTGCTGTTCAGCAAGGACGAGGGCATCCGCGGCGACACCACCGCCGAGTCGCTGGCCAAGCTCCGCCCGGCCTTCTCCCGCGAGGGCACGATCACCGCGGGCACCTCCTCGCAGATCTCCGACGGTGCGGCGGCCGTGGTCGTGATGAGCAAGGCCAAGGCCGAGGAGCTGGGCCTGGACTGGCTCGCGGAGATCGGCGCGCACGGCAACGTGGCCGGCCCGGACAACAGCCTCCAGTCCCAGCCGTCCAACGCCATCCGGCACGCGCTGAAGAAGGAGGGCCTGGAGGTCTCCGACCTCGACCTCATCGAGATCAACGAGGCCTTCGCCGCCGTCGCCGTGCAGTCAATGAAGGACCTCGGCGTGTCCACCGAAAAGGTGAACGTGAACGGTGGTGCGATCGCCCTGGGTCACCCGATCGGCATGTCCGGCGCCCGGCTCGTGCTCCACTTGGCGCTTGAGCTCAAGCGCCGCGGCGGCGGGGTCGGCGCGGCCGCGCTGTGCGGTGGCGGCGGCCAGGGTGACGCGCTCGTCGTGCGGGTACCGAAGGCCTGAGTTCCCCCCTACGTAGCTGACGGTACGTCGCTGAACCGAACGGAGCTGTGTGATGCAGGACGTCTCCTCTCTGGTGGCCCAGGCCAGGGAAGGCCGGCCGCGGGCCGTGGCCCGGCTGATCTCCCTCGTGGAGGGGGCGTCCCCGCAGCTCAGGGAGGTCATGGCGGCGCTGGCCCCGCTGACCGGCAACGCGTATGTGGTGGGCCTGACGGGGTCGCCCGGCGTGGGCAAGTCCACCTCCACCTCCGCCCTCGTCACGGCCTACCGCAAGCAGGGCAAACGGGTCGGCGTCCTGGCCGTCGACCCGTCCTCGCCGTTCTCGGGCGGCGCCCTGCTCGGCGACCGCGTCCGCATGTCGGAGCACGCCTCCGACCCCGGCGTCTACATCCGCTCCATGGCCACCCGGGGACACCTGGGCGGCCTCGCCTGGGCGGCCCCCCAGGCGATCCGCGTCCTCGACGCGGCCGGCTGCGACGTGATCCTGGTCGAGACGGTCGGCGTCGGCCAGTCGGAGGTCGAGATCGCCTCCCAGGCGGACACGAGCGTGGTGCTGCTGGCCCCCGGCATGGGCGACGGCATCCAGGCGGCCAAGGCGGGCATCCTGGAGATCGGCGACGTGTACGTCGTCAACAAGGCGGACCGGGACGGCGCCGACGCCACCGCCCGCGAGCTGAACCACATGCTGGGCCTCGGCGAGTCCCGCGGCCCCGGCGACTGGCGCCCGCCGATCGTGAAGACGGTCGCGGCCCGCGCCGAGGGCGTCGACGAGGTCGTCGAAGCCCTGGAGAAGCACCGCGCCTGGATGGAGGAGCGCGGCGTGCTCGCCGAGCGCCGCAGGGCGCGGGCGGCCCGCGAGGTGGAGACCATCGCCGTCACCGCGCTGCGCGAACGCATCGGCGACCTGCACGGCGACCGCCGCCTCAGCGCACTCGCGGAGCGCATCGTCGCGGGCGACCTGGACCCGTACCGCGCGGCGGACGAACTGGTCGCGGGCCTGACGGAGAGCTGAGGCTCGCCGATCCGCCGATCATGTTGCTAGGTTGACCGGCATGTTCCTCTTCATGGCGTAGAGCGCGCATCGGACCGCGGGGCCGGACGTACGGCCACCGCGTCCCCCGGTGTCCCCTCTTCCGCCTCGCACAGAGGAACCCCAGCGTGTCCACGCACCCTTCGCGGCCTTCCTATGCCGCAGTTCTGCGCATCCCCCACGCGCGCCGCACCTTTGCCGCCGTCCTGCTCGCCAGGCTGTCGTACGGCGTCGTTCCGTTGTCCCTGATGCTCGCCGTGACCCGGGCGTTCGGGTCGTATGCGATGGCGGGCACCTTCATGGCGCTGTTCTCCGCCACCAGCGTCTTTCTGTCGCCCGCCCGGGCGGCGCTCATAGACCGCCACGGGCCGCGGCGTGTGCTCGCCCCGATGGCCGGGGCCTGCACCGGGCTGCTCGGGCTGCTGACGGTGACCGTCTGGCGTCCGGGCGCCGTCCCGCCGCTCGTCGTGGGGGCCGTGACGGCCGCCGCCGGGGCCTGTACTCCGCCGCTCGGGCCCACCATGCGGGCCGTGTGGGGGCGGCTCGCCCCGGACCGGGCGCTGCTGCAGCGCGCCTACAGCCTCGACGCCGTCGCCGAGGAACTGCTGTTCGTGTCGGGGCCGTTGCTGGTCGGGGTGCTCGTCGGGTTCGCTCCGCCGGGGGCGGGTGTGCTCGCCGGGGCGGTGCTGATGGCGGCGGGCACGGCGGGGTTCCTGTCGTCTCCCGCGGTGCGTGTGGTGCCGCCGGGCGGGCGCGAGCGGGACCGGCGTCCGGCCGGGCGGCGGGTGCTGCGCGGGCTGGGGCGGCCGGTGGTCGCCGCCGCCGGGGTCGGTCTCGCGCTGGGCGTGACCGAGCTGCTGGTGGTCGCCTTCGCGGAGGAGCACGGCAGCGGGGGCGGCGCGGGCTGGGTGCTCGCCGCCCTGTCCGCCGGAAGCGCCGTCGGCGGGCTGCTGAACGGTGCCGTCTCCTGGCGGTCCGGCGCAGGGACACGACTGCCCCTGCAGGCGGCCGGGCTGGGGCTGGTGCTGTGCGCCGCCGGGCTGGTGCACGGGGTGGGCACGCTCGCCCTGGCGGTGGCGTCCGCCGGGCTCTTCGTGTCCCCGCTGATCACCACCGCGTACCTCATCGCCGACGAGACCGCGCCGCCCGAGGCCCGGGTCCGGGCCGGCGCCTGGGTCAACACGGCCCTCAACGCCGGCGGTACGGCGGGTGCCGCGGTCGCCGGCGTGCTGGTCGGATGGCTGCCACCGGGGCCGTGCTTCGCGGTGACCGGCGCGGTGATGCTCCTGACCGCGCCGGCCGTGGCCCGGCGCGGGGCTCGCACGAGGGGCGCGGAACACCCCGCGGCCCCGCTGTGACGAGCCCCGGCCACCAGGGGGTGTCGGCGGACGGGGCGGTTTCGCAGCCCCGTCCGCCCCGTCGCGCAGGTGCCGGACGTCCGCGGTTACGGACGTCCGCGCTGACCGCGCAGATGCTCCGCGATCGGCTTGAGCGCCTTGTCCAGCTCTATCAGCGCCTCCGGTGACAGCAGATCGATGAAGTGCCGCCGCACGGACGCCACATGGTGCGGCGCCACCTTCCTCATCGTCTCCATGCCGTGCTCGGTCAGCACGGCGTACAGTCCCCGCCGGTCGGACTCGCAGTTCTCGCGGCGCACGAGGTTCGCGTTCTCCATCCGCGTGATCTGGTGCGAGAGCCGGCTCTTGGACTGGAGGGTCGCGGAGGCGAGGTCACTCATCCGCATCCGGAAGTCCTCCGACTCGGACAGATTGACGAGGATCTCGTAGTCGTTCATCGTCAGGCCGAACGGCTGCAGATCCTTCTCCAGCTGGTACGTCAACAGCCTGTTGACCTCCAGGTGGGTGCGCCAGGCGCACTGCTCCGCATCGGTCAGCCAGCGCGTGGCCGTCTCGGTCTCCATGAATGAAGTCTACCTAAGAAGTTGAATGGCGAACTACTTCGGATGGTGTGACAGTGCGCACGCGTTCGACGTCACACTCCGCAGACTACCGCTCACAGCCCGAAGCGACGCTGGAGGTCCCCCAGCTGTCCGGGAAGGCGCGGTGCACCCGAGGGTTGCGGACCGTGTCCACCCGGTGCCGCTCCGCCACCCCCGGGCACCCCCGGTTCGGACGGAACGACCCCCGTTCCCGCCTCGCCCATGAGGGTCTCCGTCGACTGCAGCAGGACCGTCCCGGCGCCCACGAACTCGAACTGGTGCTCCTCCCCGGAAACCCCGCCGAGGCCCGTCATTGCACGTAGACCGCCCAGTACGCCCGTCAGATACCCGTGGTCGTAGTGATGGCACGGTGACGGGCAGTCGGCCCACCCGACGAGCGCCTGCGGGTCGACCCGGATCGGAGGTTCCATGAACACCACCGGACCGTTAGATGCGGCCACAAACCTGCCGGTTCCGATAAGGGTCAGAAAACCCGGCACGATCGATTGTTTGAGCGCGAGACTTGGCTGAAAAGCGAGCAGGTTGCCCGCGCGAATGGTCAAGTTCCCGTCGTCCAGGTCGTAGGAGTTGACGTCGAAGGCCCGGTCGGCCAGCAGCATCTTCCCCGAGCCCTCCGCCACGACCCAGTCGCTCGCGTGCAGTGGCGAATGGAACGAGGTACGGACGAGCCGGTCGAGCCGGCCGTGCCCGACGCCGTTGAACTCGATCGCCCCGTAGTAGGCGATCATCTTTCCCTTCTGCAGGAACCACTGGGCGCTCTTGAGCTCGACGCAGAACGTGTACGCGTTCACGTTGTCGTCGGCGGGCAGCGTCACCGGGTCGTACACCACCGGCCCGGCGCCCGGAGTTCCGTGGGTGCTCACAGCTTCTCCTCCGAGGCCTGGACGTAGACCGTGCCGTTGCCGCTCAGCTCCAGCTGGAAGGCCTCGCCGGAGCCGCGTCCCACCATCTCGCGCCAGCCGAGCGCGCTGGACAGCCGGTTGCGGACCTCGCCGTGGTGGGCGACGTAGGCCTGCGGGTCGACATGGACCGGGTGCTGCGGGGTGATCGGGATCTCGAAGACGCCGCCGTGCGCCATCACGGCGACCGAGCCCTGGCCCTGCAGGGTGGTGGTGAACAGGCCCTGGCCGGTGACCTGGCCCCGGACCAGACCCATCACCCCGCCCTGCGAGCCCATGAACATCGTCCCCTGCCGGAGCGTGCCCTCGAAGGCGAGCAGCCGGTCGGCCTCCACATAGAGGGTGTCGCCGGTGAGGTGGATGACATGGACGTGGTGGCCGCCGTGCCCGAAGAACACCGTGCCGCTGCCCTCCACCGTCATCAGCGGGGTCGCCTCGCCCGTCACCCGGCGTCCGATCATGGACATCAGCCCGCCCTGGCCGCCCTGGAGGTTCGGCGTGAAGGACACGTCCCCCCGGTACGCGAGCATCGCGCCGCGCTGACTGAACAGCCGCTGCCCCGGCAGTACGGTCGCCTCGACCATCTTGGAGTTGATCTCCCGGAACGCCATGGCTACAGATCCCCCGCGATCGTGTTCCGCTCGCTCGGCTGCACGTAGACCAGTCCGTCACCCTCGAAGCGGATCTGGAAGGCCTCGCCGCCGCCCTCCCCGAAGAACGTGCGGAACGTCACGCCGGACTGGAAGGACTGCCGGACGCTGCCCTGATGGGCGATGTACGCGCCCGGGTCGACGATCAGCGGGTACTGCGGGGCGACCCGGAGCACCACCGCCGGCCCGTCGGACATGATCGCGGCCTGTCCGTGCCCCTCGACGGTCGTCGTGAACAGTCCGTTGCCCTGCGAGGCGCCGCGCAGCCCGGTGAACGTCGTGCCCGTGCGCAGCCCCGCGTCGGTCGCGAGCAGGTTGCTCGACTCCACGTAGAGCTTGTCCCCCTGGAGGCTCACCAGGTTGATCTCCGAGGCCCGGTCCGCGAACCAGCAGGTGCCGTGGCCCCGCACCTCCATCACCGTCATCTGCTCGCCGGTGAGCCGCCGCGTCACCATGCCGCGCAGCCCTTCCCCGCCACCGGTCAGCTTCTTGAAGCTCATCTGTCCGTCGTACGCGACCATCGAGCCGTTCTTCGCCTTCACGGCGTCCCCGGTCATGTCGACGGCGAGCACCTTGCTTCCTTGCAGTCGGAACGTCGCCACGCAGTGAACGTAGCGGCGGCACGGGTGGACGGAACAGGTCCTGTGGGTGGACACCGACCCTGAGCACACCCCTACGGGCATCGTTTGCCACAATGGCGGGACGTTTGTGCTTCCGTTCACAAATCGGATCACGAAGCGATCGCGCCGTCAGCGACTCTCCCACCGAAGGTGACCCGTGGACCTCAAGACAGCCTCCGCCATCCGCCGCCTCCGACTGATCTCCGTGCCGGAGGGCATTTCCTGGATCATCCTCGCGGCCTGCACCGTCATCAAGTACACGGTCGACAGCGGCTTCGACGTGGCGCCGGTGCTGGGCCCGATCCACGGCGTGCTGTTCGTTCTCTACGTGGTCTTCTGGGCGGACGCCTGGAACCGGACCAAGTGGGCCAAGGGCAAGGCCGGCCTCTACTTCGCGTACTCCGTCATTCCCGGCGGCGGCTTCATCATCGAGCGCGCGCTGCGCCGCGAGGCCGAGGACGCCGTCATCGCCGCCCGTGCCCGCAAGGAAGGAATCGTGAACGCATGATCGTCGCCTTCTCCGTGACGCCCCTCGGCGTCGGCGAGGACGTGGGGGAGTACGTCGCCGACGCCGTCCGCGTGGTCCGCGAGTCGGGCCTGCCCCACCGCACCGACGCGATGTTCACGTCCGTCGAGGGCGAGTGGGACGAGGTCATGGACGTCGTGAAGCGGGCGGTCGCCGCTGTGGAGGCGCGGGCGCCGCGCGTCTCCCTCGTCCTCAAGGCCGACATCCGCCCGGGCGTGAGCGATGGACTCACCTCCAAGGTGGAGACGGTCGAGCGCCATCTGGCCCAGGGGCCGGGCGCCCGGTGAGCGGGGCGTGAGTTCACGTCTCGCCACGTGAGTCGTCGTTCCTTCCGCAGCCGCCGCAGGTGTCCGAGGACGAGCGGGCACGCATCGTGCCGGCTCGCGGACGGGCTGAGCGATGCCGCGGTGGCCGCGCGGCCGGAGCCCGACGGCGCAGCGTGCCGGTGGCGGACCGGATTCCTGCGGGACCGGCTGGGCGGCCTGTCCGACGAGCCGCGTCCCGGCGTGCCCCGCCCCCTCACCGACGCTCAGGCCGAGGACCGGGCCGGGCCGTCGGCAGGGTCCGTCAGAAGGACCCCAGTGCCATGCCCAGCGGCGTACGTTCGTACAGGACCTGGTGGCCGTAGCGGCGGGCCGTGAGCAGGCCCGCGGCGCGCAGCACCGTCAGGTGGGACGACACCGACGACGGGGCCAGCCGCAGCCGGTGGGCCAGGGCCGAGGTGGTCGCCGGTTCGTCCAGGGCGGACAGGACCGCCGCCCTGTTGCGGCCCAGCAGCCGTACCAGCGCGTCCGGGGTGCCGGCACCCGGCTCGGTCCACAGGCCGGCGATGCCGCGGGCCGGATAGACCAGCGTCGGTTGCCACGGGGGCTCGAAACCCGTGATCACGTCGGGCCACGAGAACACGCTCGGCATCAGCACCAGGCCCTGGCCGGCGAGGTCGCGGGTGTGCTCGGTGTGCAGCGCGAGCGTCAGCGTACGGCCGTCCCAGGACAGCCGGCCGTCGAGTTCCGGCAGCAGCGTGCCGAGCCCCACCTCGGCCAGCCGCCGCGAGTGGAAGGCCACGTCCGCCTCCAGCAGCGCCCGCAGCCGGGGCCAGTCCGGCGCGATCAGCGCCCGCCACGCCTCCTCCATGGCGTCCGCCAGTTCCTGGACCATCCGTGCCGGGTCCGCGAGCCAGGCCCGCGCCCGGGGCGACCGGAGCGCGCCCGGGGTGCAGGCCAGCGACTGGGCGGTGTCCTCGCGGGCCGCCTCCGGGTCGGACGCCCGGACGGCCGCGATCTCCTCCTCGAACGTGGCCGCCGGTCCGATCGGCGGTGCGCCGAGCCAGTCCGGTGAGTGGCCGCGCCGGGGCATCAGCAGCCACAGCGGAGCCAGGTCGAGCCCGGCCGCCGCGTCCCTGATCCGGCGCAGCCAGGGCGCCTGATAGGCATGCCGGTCGGGCCGGCTGAGGGTGCGCACCGCCTCCTGCGTCTCCCACAGGGGCGAGATCGCGAACCGGCAGCGCAGGAAGTCGTCGTCGCCGAAGTGCAGACGGGAGGGCACGGGCCACCTCCGGGGGAAGATTCGGCCGGAGCCGAAACTCTACGGCTGCCGGCCCCTCTCCCGGCACGCTGCCCGGCATGTCCGCACCACCGCGGGTCACCCCCGCGTCCGCCGGCTACCGCCGTGTCTTCGCCGTGCCCGAGTTCCGGGCCGTCTTCGCCGCCCATGTGCTGTCCATGCTCGGCGTGATCGTCAGCGAGATCGCGTTGTCCCTCCTCGTCTACGACCTCACCCGTTCGCCCCTGCTCAGCGCGCTCACCTTCGCGCTGGGCTTCCTGCCGTACGCCGTCGGCGGCACCCTCCTCGCACCCGTCGCCGACCGCTTCCCGGCCCGGCGCGTGCTCGTCACCTGCGACCTGGTGTGCGCCGGCTGCGTGGCCCTGATGACCGCCCCGGGCGCCGGTATCGGCCCGCTCCTCGCGCTGCGCTGCGCCCTGGCCGTCGTCTCGCCGGTGTTCGCCGGCACCCGCATGGCCACGCTGGCCGACGTCCTCGGCGACGGCGAGCTGTTCGTGCTCGGCCGCTCGCTGCTGCGGATCGTCGCCCAGAGCACCCTGCTCGTCGGCTACGGCCTCGGCGGTCTGCTGCTCACCGCCGTCAGCCCGCGCCACGCCCTGCTGATCACGGTGGGCACCTTCCTCGCGTCCGCCGCCCTGCTGCGCTGCGGCACCCGGCCCCGCCCCGCCCGCACGCGTCGGGGCACCGGCACCCCGCCGGGCGTGGACGCGCTGTTCGCCGACCGCCGGGTGCGCGTCCTGCTGCTCCTGTTCTGGATGCCGGCGGCGTTCTCGGTCGTCCCCGAGGCGCTGGCGGCGCCGTACGCGGACGAGCTGGGCAGCAGTTCCGCGGGCCTGGGACTGCTGATGTGCGCCCTGCCCGTCGGCACGGTGGCCGGCGAACTGTTCGCCGGGGCCAGGCTCGGACCCGTGGCCCGCGAACGCGTCGCGCTCCCCCTGCTGTGTCCGACCCTGCTGCCGTACCTCGGCTTCGCCCTGCGGCCCGGGCTCACCGCCTCGCTGCTGCTCCTGCTGCTGTCCGGGGCCGGCTCGGCGTACACCCTGGGCCTGGACCAGTGGTTCGTCCGGGCCGTGCCGCAGGAGCTGCGGGGACGGGCCATGACCGTGCTGAGCGCCGGGCTGATGACCGCGCAGGGCGTCGGCATGGCGCTGGCCGGGGTGGCGGCGCAGGTGGCGGGGGTGCGTACGGCGGTGGCGGGGGCCGGTGCGGCGGGCGTCCTGTGCTGCTGCGGCCTCGCCGTCGCGGCCCGGGCGACCGAAAGCCGAGACGGTGCTGCCCGGCATATGACCGACGGGTAGGGTCTGATGACGTGCCGAAGCCTCTCAGCCTCCCCTTCGACCCCATCGCCCGCGCCGACGAGCTCTGGAAGCAGCGCTGGGGAAACGTGCCGTCCATGGCCGCGATCACCTCGATCATGCGGGCCCAGCAGATCCTGCTCGCCGAGGTGGACGCGGTGGTCAAGCCGTACGGACTGACGTTCGCGCGGTACGAGGCGCTGGTGCTGCTCACCTTCTCCAAGGCCGGTGAGCTGCCCATGTCCAAGATCGGCGAGCGGTTGATGGTGCATCCGACCTCGGTCACGAACACCGTCGACCGGCTGGTGAGGTCCGGGCTGGTGGCCAAGCGGCCCAATCCCAACGACGGGCGCGGCACCCTCGCGGTGATCACCGACAAGGGGCGCGAGGTGGTCGACGCGGCCACCCGCGACCTCATGGCCATGGACTTCGGCCTCGGCGTGTACGACGCGGAGGAGTGCGCGGAGATCTTCGCGATGCTCCGTCCGCTGCGCATCGCGGCACACGACTTCGACGAGGACTGACCCCGGGCAAGATCTCCCGGAACGGGTGGTTACGCTCGACTCCATGAAAAAGAGCGTGCTGACCCGCTACCGCGTCATGGCCTACACCACCGGTGTCCTGCTGGTGCTGCTGTGCCTGAGCATGATCGCGAAGTACGGGCTCCACATCGACGGCGCCGCTGACTTCACCCGGGTCATCGCCATCGCCCACGGCTGGCTGTACGTGATCTACCTGGTCTTCGCCTTCGACCTGGGCTCCAAGGCGAAGTGGCCGGTCGGCAAGCAGGTGTGGGTGCTGCTCGCGGGGACCATCCCCACCGCCGCCTTCTTCGTGGAGCGGAGGATCAGCCGCGAGCTGGAGACCGGGGCCGCCGACCAGGCCCCGGCCGTCGCCGAGGCCTGAGGCTCCACCGCCGCACGAGCACCGTGCGGCGGTCAGCCATCGACATTTACTAGGACGTCCAAGTAAATTCGAGGGTATGGACGCTCACGCCATCGAGGAGGGCCGCCGACGCTGGCAGGCCCGCTACGACGCCGCGCGCAAGCGCGACGCTGACTTCACCACGCTCTCCGGCGACCCCGTGGAGCCGGTGTACGGGCCCCGACCGGGCGACACGTACGAGGGATTCGAGCGGATCGGCTGGCCCGGGGAGTACCCCTTCACGCGTGGCCTCCATCCGACCGGCTACCGCGGGCGCACCTGGACGATCCGGCAGTTCGCCGGGTTCGGCAACGCCGAGCAGACCAACGAGCGGTACAAGATGATCCTCGCCGCCGGCGGTGGGGGACTGTCCGTCGCCTTCGACATGCCCACGCTGATGGGCCGCGACTCCGACGACCCCCGTTCGCTCGGCGAGGTCGGGCACTGCGGCGTCGCCATCGACTCGGCCGCCGACATGGAGGTCCTGTTCAAGGACATCCCGCTGGGCGATGTGACGACGTCCATGACCATCAGCGGTCCGGCCGTGCCCGTCTTCTGCATGTACCTGGTCGCCGCCGAGCGGCAGGGCGTGGACCCGTCGGTGCTCAACGGAACCCTCCAGACGGACATCTTCAAGGAGTACATCGCGCAGAAGGAGTGGCTCTTCCAGCCCGAGCCCCATCTGCGCCTCATCGGCGACCTGATGGAGTACTGCGCCGCCGGCATCCCCGCCTACAAGCCGCTGTCCGTCTCCGGCTACCACATCCGCGAGGCGGGCGCGACGGCCGCGCAGGAGCTGGCGTACACGCTGGCCGACGGCTTCGGGTACGTGGAGCTGGGCCTCAGCCGCGGGCTCGACGTGGATGTGTTCGCGCCCGGGCTGTCCTTCTTCTTCGACGCGCACGTGGACTTCTTCGAGGAGATCGCCAAGTTCCGGGCCGCCCGCCGCATCTGGGCCCGCTGGATGCGGGACGTGTACGGCGCGAAGAGCGACAAGGCCCAGTGGCTGCGGTTCCACACGCAGACCGCCGGGGTGTCGCTGACCGCGCAGCAGCCGTACAACAACGTGGTCCGTACGGCCGTGGAGGCGCTGGCCGCCGTGCTCGGCGGGACCAACTCGCTGCACACCAACGCGCTCGACGAGACGCTCGCCCTGCCCTCCGAGCAGGCGGCGGAGATCGCGCTGCGCACGCAGCAGGTGCTGATGGAGGAGACCGGGGTCGCCAACGTGGCCGACCCGCTGGGCGGCTCCTGGTACGTCGAGCAGCTGACGGACCGGATCGAGGCCGACGCGGAGAAGATCTTCGAGCAGATCAGGGAGCGGGGACTGCGGGCCCACCCGGACGGGCGGCACCCGATCGGGCCGATCACCTCCGGGATCCTGCGCGGGATCGAGGACGGCTGGTTCACCGGCGAGATCGCCGAGTCCGCCTTCCGGTACCAGCAGGCGCTGGAGAAGGGCGACAAGAGGGTCGTCGGCGTCAACGCGCACACCGGGTCCGTCACCGGGGACCTGGAGATCCTGCGGGTGAGCCACGAGGTGGAGCGGGAGCAGGTGCGGGTGCTCTCCGAGCGGAAGGCGGCGCGGGACGAGGGCGCGGTGCGCTCGGCGCTCGACGGCATGCTCGCCGCCGCCCGGGACGGCTCCAACATGATCGAGCCGATGCTGCGGGCGGTACGCGCCGAGGCCACCCTCGGCGAGATCTGCGGGGTCCTGCGGGACGAGTGGGGGGTGTACACCGAGCCCGCGGGGTTCTAAGCCGGATCCGCCGGCTGAGAGGCGAGGCCCAGCAGCAGGACGCGCGTGAAGCTGCGTACCCACTCCTCGTCCGCCGGATTGCCGCTCACCAGGGTGCGGTGCACCACCGCGCCCGCGACCATGTCGAAGATCAGGTCGACCGTGCGGGCGGACTCCTCCGGGTCGGGTTCCGGGGGGAGTTCGCCCCGCTGCTGGGCCCGTGCGCGACCCTCCAGAACCAGCCGCATCTGACGCTCCACGATGGAGGCGCGGATGCGTTCGCGCAGGGCGTCGTCGCGGGTGGACTCGGCGACCACCGCCATCAGACCGCTCTTCGCCTCCGGGCGGGCCAGGATGGCCGCGAACTGCAGGACGACGCCCTCGATATCGGCCGCGAGGCTGCCGCGGTCGGGCAGTTCCAGTTCGTCGAACAGTTCCGCCACGGCGTCGCACACCAGCTCCGGCTTGCCGGCCCAGCGGCGGTACAGCGTCGTCTTCGCCACGCCGGCGCGCGTCGCCACGTCTCCCAGGGTGAGCTTGGACCAGCCCAGCTCCACCAGCGCCTCCCGGGTCGCGGCCAGGATCGCGGTGTCCGCGGCGGCGCTGCGCGGACGGCCGGTACGGCTGGCGGGAGTGCGGCTCTGCATCCCCTGACCATAACCGGCGGGAACTGTGCGGTCGTGAGGGAGATCACCGGGGCGTGGTGTCGCGCGGCCCCTCCATGGCATTACGCTACGACTCGTAGCGAAAGCTCGTGAGGGACGTACACGAGCGGCGACCATGCGGCGTGGGGTGGGGACCCGGCGCCCGCGCACACTGCTTTTTCATTCCGACGCGGTAACGGGGGAGGATAGACGCATGCAGCCACGGAACATGTCCATGAGCGGCGTCGTCGACCTCGCCGCGGTGAAGGCGGCCCAGGAGGCCAAGGCCAAGGCCGAGCAGACGCGCGCCGAGGCCGCCCGGCAGGGTGGCACGGGGGCGGTGACCCCGGCCGAGCTCGTCATCGACGTCGATGAGGCGGGCTTCGAGAGGGATGTCCTCCAGCGCTCCGCCGAAGTACCCGTCGTCATCGACTTCTGGGCCGAGTGGTGCCAGCCCTGCAAGCAGCTGAGCCCGGTCCTGGAGCGGCTGGCCGTCGAGTACAACGGGCGCTTCCTCCTCGCCAAGATCGACGTCGACGCCAACCAGATGCTGATGCAGCAGTTCGGGGTGCAGGGCATCCCGGCCGTGTTCGCCGTTGTGGCCGGACAGGCGCTGCCGCTGTTCCAGGGAGCGGCCGGCGAGCAGCAGATCCGGCAGACCCTGGACCAGCTGGTGCAGGTCGCGGAGCAGCGGTTCGGCATCACCGGCCTGGACGTCGACCCGGACGCGCAGCCGGGCGGTGGTGCGGCCGTCGAGCAGGCGGGTCCGTACGACGCCCTGCTGAACGCCGCCGCCGAGGCCCTGGACGCCGGTGACCTGGCCGGCGCCGTCCAGGCCTACAAGAACGTGCTGGCCGACGACCCGGCCCACCCCGAGGCCAAACTGGGCCTCGCCCAAGCCGAGTTGCTGCAGCGGGTGCAGGGCTTCGACCCGCAGAAGGTCCGTCAGGAGGCCGCCGAGAAGCCGGCGGACGTCGACGCACAGATCGCCGCCGCCGACCTGGACCTGGTGGGCGGCCACGTCGAGGACGCCTTCGGCCGGCTGATCGAGACGGTGCAGCGCACGTTCGGCGACGACCGGGACACGGTACGGCGCCGGCTGCTGGAGCTGTTCGAGGTCGTGGGGCCCGAGGACGCGCGCGTCGTGGGCGCACGCAGGGCGCTCGCGCGCGCCCTGTTCTGACCAGTCGCTAAACGCCCCGGCTTGTGATGCCGGGGTGAAAGATTTGCCGACGAGGCGTCAGGGCAGCTGCGCTTTACCAAAACTTGGTAATCGCGCAATCTGTTACTCCGAGTAAGTCGAGGCCGTTGATCTGTCTGGTTTCGTCCAGGGATCAACGGCTTTGCTCTGCCCTCGACTGCCACCGAGCGTCGCAGTTCGAGACCGGTCGGTCGTCCTCCGGTTATCCGCCCGTTACTAGCCAGTAACGAACCCCCTTGTGCCCGGCGCGAGAATGCACCACGATCGGCGACGCTCGGTCCATTCCCGCACCCCGGCATCCGGTCGGGTCACGGGGGAATCTGGGTCCCCACCGAGCAGAGCCGGCGGCAGTGGCGCCGGGTCTGGGGCAGGGGGGTCTTCGCCGGCCGGCGAAGCCTGTCCAGCAGGGTTGTGCGTGATGCGTGTCAGGCGCGACCAGTGGTTGTCGCTCGGGGGTGATCGCCGGTGATCGGTGCGCGGTTCGCGCCTCCGAGTACGGGCGCTCTCCTTCCCGAGGACGTAGCACTTCTCCCATCCCTGCCCGGCTGAGCCGCCGACCGCGGCGAGTCCGGGCCAGGAGATGTACGTCCGAGAAGGAGGAAATATGGAGTCCCAGGTGCGTGGCGGGACCAGATGGAAGCGGTTCGCTGTGGTCATGGTGCCCAGCGTCGCCGCCACGGCGTGTATAGGTGTCGCCCTCGCGCAGGGTGCTCTGGCCGCCTCGTTCAGCGTGTCTGGCCAGGAATTCAAGGTGACGGCGCAGTCGCTCCACGGCCAGGGCTTCGCGCAGTACGGAGCCGTCGACCAGGGGTACACCCTCACCGGCGGGAAGGCGGCCCACCCGGTCGCGGTCTCGTCGTTCCAGAGCGCCACGATCCGGAAGATGTGCCAGTCGGTCGTCACCCCGGACATCCCGCTGCTCGGTGACATCACCCTGCGGCTGGAGGCGGGGGACAGCCCCGACAAGGACCACCAGGTCCAGGCGGAGCGCCTGTACATCGACGTCGACACGCTCGACGCCGACGCGACGTTCAACAACATCGACATCGGTGTGGCCGCCGGTGACACGGGCAAGGACAAGGGCGGCAAGGGCCCGGGCATGAAGGGCGGCGGCGAGGCCGCCAACCCGTTCGGCTTCGCCCAGCAGGCCGAGTCGGCCGACCTGACCAACGTGCACCAGACGGCGTGGGCGACCACCGCCGGCACGTTCAAGCTCAGCGGTCTGCACATGTCGCTGCACCGGGGCAAGGGCGAGGGTATCGAGTGCTACTAGGCGCTCGCTGACGGGCGGGGGAGCCGACGGCACCCCCGCCCGTTCCACCGACGGCCGCGTTTCCACACGCGGCGCACATCACCACCACAGCAACGCCGCACCAGGGAGCTGTTTTCCATGAGCGCCGAGACTCCTGCCGCCGTACCCGGCCAGTTCACCCGCCGGAGGCTGCAGTTCCGCGCCTGGCGGGGCTCGCGTCCGTTCTGGGCCGGACTGTTCGTCATGCTCGGCGGTTTCTGCATCCTGTACTTCCCGTACGCACATCTGCAGCTGGGCCACCTCACCATGACGATGGGGACACCCGGCGGCTCCAGTTCCCTGATCATCGGTGTGCTGCTCATCGTCCTCGGCGTCACCCTCTGGTTCCAGCGGCACATCCGGGTCTTCGCGGGCGTCGCGGCGATTCTGCTGGGGCTGGTGTCCATCCCGCTGTCCAACATCGGCGGCTTCATCGTCGGCTTCCTGCTCTCGCTGATCGGCGGGGCGCTGGCCATCGCCTGGGCGCCGGGCGCGCCTCCGCAGGAGGAGCCGCCGGCCGAGGCCGCCCCGGGCGAGGGCGGTGCCCCGCAGACCGCGCCGCTGCCCGAGCAGCGCACGGACGGGCTGGGCGGTGACCCCTACCAGGGCTTCACCGCGCCCGGGGAGAACGACCTGTCAGGAACGAGCCCGGCCAACGGGGCGAACGGGAGGCACAGTGCCGGCTGACGAGGTGACCCGCGGGACCGATGCGGACGGGTCCCGCGCGAGAACCGGGCCCCGCCACGCGGCTCCCAGGAAGCCGCTGTTCATCAGGTTCCACATGCCGGCCGGGAAGGCGATCGCCTCCGTGGCGATGCCGACGGCGGTGCTGGTGGGCCTGGGCTTCACGTCCTCGCTGGCCCTCGCGGCCGGCAGCGGCCCGTCCCCGTCGACCACGTCCAAGAGTCTGACGGCCGACGAGTACAAGGACTGCGTCAAGGCGCTGGGCGACTCCAAGGACGCCTCGTCGTCGCCCTCGCCCTCCGCCTCGGAGAGCGCGTCCGGTGACAAGGCCACCCCGTCGCCCTCGGCGAGCTCCGACGCCAAGGACTCGAAGGACACCAAGTCCGGCGACCCGGGCACGTCCTCTTCGCCGGATTCAGGTTCCGGCGACAAGGCCACGCCCAAGCCCGCAGCGACCTCCGGCTCCTCCGGCTCGGACTCGGGCTCCGGCTCGTCGTCCTCCGGCGATGCCACGCCCACGCCCACCCCGTCGGCCTCGAAGAGCGGCGGCGGCCTGCTGGACACCATCGGCGACACGCTCGGTGGTATCGGCGGCGTCCTCACCGGCGGCACGCACTCCGGCAGCGCGTCCGCGAGCCCGACGCCGTCCGCGACCCCGTCGGCGAGCGCGTCCTCGGACCCGTCCGCGTCGGATCCGGCCGCGTCGGACTCGTCGCCCGGTGCCAAGGCCACCGGCACCGTCAAGGACACCGTCTCCAAGGCCACCAAGACGGTCGGGGACACGGTGAAGAAGACCACCGACACGGCCGCCGAGACGGCCGGGGACGCCACCAAGACGGTCAAGGACGCGGCCGGTTCGGCCACGCCGAGCCCGTCCGCGAGCGACTCCGCCCCGGCGGAGAACTGCCCGAAGGCCACGGACGACGTCAGCGGCGTGGACAACAAGGTGCCGGTGGCCGACGAGCCCTGGCACCTGGACGCCAGCTCGCTGCTGCTCAAGGGCGCCGACTACCAGGGCATCGTCGAGGTGAAGACGGCGTCCGGCGCCACCAAGAAGGTGCTGAAGTACGTCATCTCCGGCGGCACGGACATCGGCGACCTGCACCAGACGGTGGCGGACAAGCTGTCCGGCAAGACCTACCACGTGCAGGCGGCCAAGGGTTCGACGTCCACCATCACGGGCGGCACCACCGTGATGTACACGGAGAAGATCTCGGGCAACCTGCTCGGTCTGATCCCGGTCACGTTCAGCCCCGACAGTCCGCCCCCGCTGAACATCCCGCTGATCTACTTCACCCATGTGAAGGTGGTCCAGGCCGCCCAGTTCGGCGGCAACCTGCACGTGCCCGGCATGCACGTGTACACGACCGACTGACCGGTCCTGCAAGCCCGTTCGGGAGCCGCACACAGCTGAGGGCGCCCCCTGGTCCCAGGGGGCGCCCTCAGCGCCGTACAAGGCCCTTGACGGGCTTGTCAGTTGGTCTGCGTGCCCAGGTGGTGGACGCGGAGCATGTTGGTGGTGCCGGGGACGCCGGGGGGCGAGCCGGCCGTGATGATGACCGTGTCGCCCGCGTCGAAGCGGCCCAGCCGGGCGATCTCCTGGTCCACCAGGTCGACCATCTCGTCGGTGGTGTTCACGAAGGGCACGATGTGTGACTCCACGCCCCAGCTCAGGGTGAGCTGGTTGCGGGTGGCCTCGTCCGTGGTGAACGCGATGATCGGCTGGGTCGCGCGGTAGCGGGACAGGCGGCGCGCGGTGTCACCGGACTGGGTGAAGGCGATCAGGCCGCGGCCGCCGAGGAAGTCGGCGATCTCGCAGGCCGCGCGGGCCACCGAGCCGCCCTGGGTGCGCGGCTTCTTGCCCGGCACCAGCGGCTGCAGGCCCTTGGAGAGCAGCTCCTGCTCGGCCGCGGCGACGATCTTCGACATGGTCTTGACCGTCTCGACCGGATAGGCGCCCACCGACGACTCGGCGCTCAGCATGACCGCGTCGGCGCCGTCCAGGATCGCGTTGGCCACGTCGGAGGCCTCGGCGCGGGTCGGACGGGAGTTGGTGATCATCGACTCCATCATCTGGGTCGCCACGATCACCGGCTTGGCGTTGCGCCGGCACAGCTCGATCAGGCGCTTCTGCACCATGGGGACCTTTTCGAGCGGGTACTCGACGGCCAGGTCACCACGGGCCACCATCACGGCGTCGAACGCCGCGACGACGTCCTCCATGTTCTGCACCGCCTGCGGCTTCTCCACCTTGGCGATGACCGGGACCCGGCGGCCCTCCTCGTCCATCACCCGGTGGACGTCGTGCACGTCCTTGGCGTCCCGGACGAAGGACAGCGCGACCATGTCGCAGCCCATGCGGAGGGCGAAGCGCAGGTCCTCGACGTCCTTCTCGCTCAGCGCGGGCACGTTGACGGCCGCGCCGGGCAGGTTGATGCCCTTGTGGTCGGAGACGACGCCGCCCTCGATGACGATCGTCTTCACCCGCGGGCCCTCGACGTCCAGGACCTTCAGCTCGACGTTGCCGTCGTTGATCAGGACCTGGTCACCGCGCGAGACATCGCCGGGCAGCCCCTTGTACGTCGTGCCGCAGATGTGCCGGTCACCCGGCACGTCCTCGGTCGTGATGACGAACTCGTCACCGCGCTCCAGCTCGACCGGACCCTCGGCGAAGGTCTCCAGGCGGATCTTCGGGCCCTGCAGGTCGGCGAGGACGCCGATGGGGCGGCCGGTCTCCTTGGACGCGGCCCGGACGCGGTCGTACCGCGCCTGGTGCTCGGCGTGGGAGCCGTGGCTGAAGTTGAACCGGGCCACATTCATGCCCGCCTCGATCATGGCGACGAGCATCTCGTGGGAGTCGACCGCGGGGCCGAGAGTACAGACGATTTTCGAACGGCGCATGGGGCGATCCTATCGGTTTGTTTCGCTACGGAATATTCCGTCTGGCGGAAGATACAAATGAGTGCCGCACCGCTCAGGTGCTGCTATTCAGTTGTTCTTTCCGACCAGTGCGTAGGTCTGCGTCGCGATCTCCAGTTCTTCATCCGTCGGCACCACCGCGACGGCGACACGCGCGTCCTTCGGCGAGACCAGCCTGGCCCGGTCCGCTCGTACCGCGTTCAGCTCCGGGTCGACCGCCAGGCCAAGGCCCTCCAGGCCCGTGATCGCCGCCTCCCGCACCGGTGCCGCGTTCTCGCCGACCCCGGCCGTGAACGCGACCGCGTCCACCGTGCCGAGCACGGCGTAATAGGCGCCGATGTACTTCTTGAGCCGGTGAATGTAAATGTCGAACGCGAGAGCGGCCTCTTCGTCGCCCTCGTCGATCCGGCGGCGGATCTCCCGCATGTCGTTGTCCCCGCACAGGCCGAACAGACCGCTCCTCTTGTTGAGAAGAGTGTCGATCTCGTCCATGGACATTCCGCCAACCCGGGCCAAATGGAAGATGACGGCCGGATCCAGATCACCGGATCGCGTACCCATCACCAGCCCCTCCAAAGGCGTGAGCCCCATGGAGGTGTCCACGCACCGGCCCCGCTCCACCGCCGACGCGGAGGCGCCGTTGCCCAGGTGCAGCACGATCACGTTGGCCTCGGACGGGTCCTTGCCCAGCAGCCGCGCCGTCTCCCGCGCGACATACGCGTGCGAGGTGCCGTGGAAGCCGTAACGGCGGATGCGGTGGCGGTCGGCGATCTTCGGGTCGATCGCGTAGCGCGCCGCCGACTCCGGCATCGTCGTGTGGAACGCGGTGTCGAACACGGCGACCTGGGGCAGGTCGGGGCGCAGCCCCTGGGCGGTGCGGATGCCGGTGAGGTTGGCCGGGTTGTGCAGCGGGGCGACCGGGATCAGCCGCTCGATCTCGGTGAGCACCTCGTCGTCGATGACGGTCGGCTCGGTGAAGAACATGCCGCCGTGCACCACCCGGTGCCCGATCGCGGCCAGTTCCGGCGAGTCGAGGCCCAGGCCGTCCCGGCTCAGCTCCTCGGAGACGGCCTTGAGCGCGGCGTCGTGGTCGGCTATCGGCCCGGTGTGCTCGCGGGTGTCGCCGGAGGGGACGCAGGTGTGCTTGAGCCGGGAGGTCTGCTCGCCGATGCGCTCCACCAGCCCGACGGCGAGCCGGCTCCGGTCGCGCATGTCGAGCAGCTGGTACTTCACCGACGAGGAGCCGGAGTTGAGGACGAGGACACGGGTCGCGGTCACGGTGATTCGAAAACTCTCTGTACTCAGGTGGCGGGCGTCTGGGCCTGGATCGCCGTGATGGCGACGGTGCTGACGATGTCCTGGACGAGGGCGCCCCGGGACAGGTCGTTGACCGGCTTGCGCAGACCCTGCAGGACCGGTCCGACGGCGATCGCGCCGGCCGAACGCTGCACGGCCTTGTAGGTGTTGTTGCCTGTATTGAGGTCCGGGAAGATCAGAACCGTTGCCTGCCCGGCGACATCGGACCCGGGCAGCTTGGTCGCGGCGATCGACGGCTCCACCGCCGCGTCGTACTGGATCGGCCCCTCGATCTTCAGGTCGGGCCGCCGGGTGCGGGCCAGCTCGGTGGCCTCGCGCACCTTGTCGACGTCGGCGCCCGAGCCGGACGTACCCGTGGAGTACGACAGCATCGCGATCCTGGGTTCCACGCCGAACTGCGCGGCCGTACCGGCCGACTGGATGGCGATGTCCGCGAGCTGCTCGGCGTTCGGGTCCGGGTTGACCGCGCAGTCGCCGTAGACCAGCACCTTGTCGGCCAGGCACATGAAGAAGACCGACGAGACGATCGAGGAGTCCGGCCTGGTCTTGATGATCTCGAAGGCCGGGCGGATGGTGGCCGCCGTGGAGTGCACCGAGCCGGACACCATGCCGTCGGCCAGGCCCCCCTGGACCATCAGGGTGCCGAAGTAGTTGACGTCCGAGACGACGTCGTAGGCCAGCTCGACGGTCATCCCCTTGTGCGCCCGCAGCTGGGCGTACTGCTCGGCGAAGGCGTCACGCAGCTCGCTGGTGGCCGGGTCGATCAGCTGGGTGTCGCCGAGGTCGACGCCGAGGTCGGCGGCCTTCTTGCGGATCTGGTCGACGGGGCCGAGCAGGGTCAGGTCGCACACACCCCGGCGCAGCAGCACCTCGGCCGCGTGCAGCACCCGCTCCTCGGTGCCCTCGGGAAGCACGACCCGCCGCTTGTCGGATCGGGCCTGCTCCAGCAGCTTGTGCTCGAACATCATCGGGGTGACCCGGTCGCTGCTCGGCGCCGAGACCCGGCGCGCCAGGTCGGCGGTGTCGGCGTACCGCTCGAACAGGCCGAGCGCCCGCTCCGCCTTGCGCGGGGTGGCCGCGTTCAGCTTGCCCTCCAGGGAGAACAGCTGCTCGGCGGTCGGGAAGCTGGTGCCGCTCACGGACAGCACCGGAGTGCCGGGGGCGAGCCGGGCGGCGAGGGTGAGGACCTCCTCGCGCGGCACCTCGTTCAGGGTGAGCAGCACGCCGGCTATCGGCGGGGTGCCGGCGCTGTGCGCGGCCAGCGAGCCGACGACCAGGTCGGCGCGGTCGCCCGGGGTGACCACCAGACAGCCCGGCGTCAGGGCGCCGAGGAGGTTGGGCAGCATGGCGCCGCCGAAGACGAAGTCCATCGCGTCCCGGGCGAGCCCGGAGTCGTCGCCGAGCAGCACCCTGGCGCCGAGGGCGTGGGCGATCTGGGAGACGGTCGGCGCGGACAGCGCGGGCTCGTCGGGAACGACGTAGCAGGGGACCGGCAGCCGGGTGGCGAGCCGCTCGGCGATCTCGTCGCGGTCCTCGCGGGCCACCCGGTTGGCGACCATCGCCAGCACGTCGCAGCCCAGGCCGTCGTACGCCCGGTAGGCGTTGCGCGTCTCGGCCAGCACCGACTCGGCCGGCTGCTTGCGGCCGCCGACCACCGGGATCACGGAGGCGCCGAACTCGTTGGCCAGCCGGGCGTTCAGGGACAGCTCGTCCGGGAGCTGCGTGTCGGCGAAGTCGGTACCGAGGACGAGGACCACGTCGTAGTCGCGGGCCACCAGGTGGAAGCGGTCGACCAGCGCGGAGACCAGCTCGTCGGTGCCCTGCTCGGCCTGGAGCGCGGACGCCTCGTGGTAGTCCATGCCGTAGACGGTCGCCGGGTCCTGCGAGAGGCGGTACCGCGCCCGCAGCAGCTCGAACAGCCGGTCCGGGCCGTCGTGCACGAGCGGACGGAAGACGCCCACCCGGTCGACCTGCCGGGTCAGGAGTTCCATGACTCCCAGCTCCACGACCTGGCGGCCGTCACCGCGGTCGATCCCGGTCACGTACACGCTGCGCGTCACGTGTCCACTCCGTTCCTCATGTCATGTATGTCGCGTCTTCGGCATAAAAATCGCCCACCAAGGTGAGCAGAACCCTCTTGACAATACCCCCGGCCCCGGATAAGGCGCCCGTCAAGTGGCTCACCGCCCCGGTGGACGTGGAACAATCGACAGTGGCTCACCGGCACCGACAGCGAGCAGGAGACACAGCACGATGCGCATCGGAGTTCTCACCGCAGGCGGCGACTGCCCCGGCCTGAACGCCGTGATCCGGTCGGTCGTGCACCGGGCGGTGGCGCAGTACGGCGACGAGGTCATCGGCTTCGAGGACGGCTACCGGGGCCTGCTCGACCGGCACTACCGCACCCTCGACCTGGACGCGGTCAGCGGCATCCTGGCCCGCGGCGGCACCATCCTCGGCTCCTCCCGGCTGGAGCGCGACCGGCTGCGCGAGGCCTGCGAGGGCGCCGCCGACATGGTCGAGGAGTTCGGCATCGACGCGCTGATCCCGATCGGCGGCGAGGGCACGCTGACCGCGGCCCGCATGCTCTCCGACGCGGGCCTGCCGGTCGTCGGCGTCCCCAAGACCATCGACAACGACATCTCCTCCACCGACCGCACCTTCGGCTTCGACACCGCCGTGGGCGTGGCGACCGAGGCCATGGACCGCCTGAAGACCACGGCCGAGTCCCACCAGCGGGTGATGGTCGTCGAGGTCATGGGCCGGCACGCCGGCTGGATCGCCCTGGAGTCCGGCATGGCCGCCGGCGCCCACGGCATCTGCCTGCCCGAGCGCCCCTTCGACCCCGCCGACCTGGTCAAGATGGTCGAGGAGCGGTTCTCTCGCGGCAAGAAGTTCGCCGTGATCTGCGTCGCCGAGGGTGCCCACCCCATCGACGGCACCATGGACTACGGCAAGGGCGAGATCGACCAGTACGGCCACGAGCGCTTCCAGGGCATCGGCACCGCGCTGGCGTACGAGCTGGAGCGGCGCCTCGGCAAGGAGGCCAAGCCGGTCATCCTCGGCCACGTCCAGCGCGGCGGCGTCCCCACCGCCTACGACCGTGTCCTCGCCACCCGCTTCGGCTGGCACGCCGTCGAGGCCGCGCACCGCGGCCAGTTCGGCCGGATGACCGCGCTGCGCGGCACGGACATCGTGATGGTGCCGCTCGCGGAGGCGGTCACCGAGCTGAAGACGGTGCCGAAGGACCGGATGGACGAGGCCGAGTCGGTCTTCTAGGCGGTCCTGCCCTCGGCGGCCGCCCAGAAGTTCGCGACGATCCGCTCGATGAACTCCTTTCCGGAGTCACTGGCGTCCCGGCTGCCGCCACCCCAGCTGAGGGTGGCGGCCATGTGCCCCTGGTAGTCGTCGTACAGCTCCTGCAGCACGTCCTCCACGACCCCCTTGTCCAGGGGGGCCAGCTTCATCACCGGTCGCACATAGGCCTGCCAGCGGGTGGTGACCGCGCTGTGCAGCAGGTCGGCGAGCTTGGCCTCGCGGCCGGTGACGGCGACGAAGTCGGGCAGGGCCAGGCCCAGCACCTCGGCGAGCGCGGCCGACTGCCGCTCGTTGCCCCGCCACTGCCCGCTCTCCTCCATGCGCAGATAGCCGCGCAGGTCCATGCCGACGGCGTGGGCGACGTCCTCGGGTGCGACGGCGCGGGCGATGCGGTGCTCGCGCAGGCTCTGCGGCCGGCCCAGCAGCTCGCCCGGTGAACACCACAGCACGCCCGCGAGCGCGGTGAGTTCGGCGGGGCCCGGGGCGGCGATGCCGCGTTCCCAGGCGATCACGAGATCGGGTGTGACGTACGGCAGCCCGTACGAGGCCCGCATGCCGTACGCGACGTGCTCGGGGCCCATGCCGAGCGCGGCGCGCAGCCGGCGGGCCGCCGGGGCGTTGAAGGGGGGAGCTGAGGGTTGGCGCACCCCGCACAAGCTAGGGGCCCGCCGGCACCATGGCTACGGTCCGTTCCGACAGGATCACCGGTTGTGCGAATGCACAGTTCCGTCCGTTCGGTATGCAACCGGACGGATGTAACGGAGGGGACACCCTTCCGGCTCATCCCTTGACCGCCCCGCCCAGCGCGAAGCCGCCCCCCAGCCGCCGCGCCACCAGCACGTACAGCAGGATCACCGGGGTCGAATAGATGACGGAGAACGCGGCGAGCTGCCCGTACGCCACCATGCCCCGGTTGCCGAAGAAGTCGTTGATGCTGACCGAGGCCGGCATCTGGTCCGGGGTGAGCAGCAGCATGAACGGGACGAAGAAGTTCCCCCACATCATCACGAACGAGAACACCGTGACCACGGCGAGCCCCGGCCCCATCAGCGGCAGCACGATCCGGACCAGGGACTGCAGTGCGCTCGCCCCGTCCGTCCAGGCCGCCTCCTCCAGTTCCCTCGGCACCCCGTCCATGAAGTTCTTCATCAGCCAGACGGCGAACGGGAGCTGGGAGGCGGCGAAGAAGAGGATCGTGCCCTGCAGGGTGTCGATCAGGTTCACCCGCACGAACAGCGCGTACACCGGCACCATGATCGCGGTGATCGGCAGGCTCGCCGCGAACAGGATCGTCAGCAGGAACGGCCGGCTCAGCCGGGAGCGGAACCGGGAGAGCGGATAGGCGGCGAGGGCGGCGCAGACGACGGTCAGCGCGGTGGCACCCCCGCACAGCAGCAGGCTGTTGAGCAGCGGGGTGTAGGTGATGTCCGGAGTGAGAATCGCGTCGAAGTTGCCGAGGGTGAACCCGTCGGGGGTCTTCACCCTGAGGTCGGCGTGCGGATCCACGGAGGACAGCACCACCCAGGCGAGGGGCAGCGCGAAGGCGACGGCCACGACCAGCAGGCAGACGTCGGCGGCGAGCCGCCGGGAGGTGCGCTCGCGGGCCATGTGCGTCACACCTCCGTCCGCAGCAGCCGCAGATAGACGACGGAGAACAGCGAGCCGACGAGCAGCAGGAGCAGGGCGACCGCGGTGCCGTACCCGATCATGCTGTTCTGGAAGGCCTGTTCGTACATGAACAGCGGCAGCGTCTGGCTCCTGTTCCCGGGGCCGCCGCGAGTCATCACCCAGATCAGCCCGAAGACGGAGAGCGTCTGCAGCGTGTTGAGCATCAGGTTGGTGCCGATGGACCGGCGGATCATCGGCAGGGTGATGTGCCACATCCGCCGCCACCCGCCGGCTCCGTCCACCTCGGCGGCCTCGGTGATCTCGGCGGGTATCCCGTCCAGCGCGGCGGAGTACACGAGCATCGAGAACGCCGTACCGCGCCAGACGTTGGCGAAGGACACGGCGAGGATGGGGAGGGTGAACAGCCAGTTCTGGCGCGGCAGGTGCAGCCAGTCCAGGATGGCGTTGAGCGTGCCCTCGCGCCGGAAGAAGGCGTACAGCAGAAACCCGGCGACGACCTCCGGCAGCACCCACGCCGTGACGACGACCCCACCGGTGAGCGTGCGCACCGGTTTCGAGGCCCGCTTCATCAGCGCCGCCAGGGCGAGACCCAGGGTGTTCTGCCCGAGGAGCGAGGACAGCACCGTGAACACCAGGGTGAGCCGGACGGCGTTCAGGAACGCGTCGTCGCGGAAGGCGCGCCGGAAGTTGGCGAACCCGACGAACGACGCGTGCGCCTGACCGGTCAGCTGCAGGTCGGTGAAGGCGATGGAGACGCAGTAGGCGATCGGCCCGGCGAGGAAGAGCAGGAGCAGGGCGACGGCGGGGGTGAGGGGGAGGGCCCGGGTGATCCGGCGGCGGAGTCTCACCTCTCGACCACTTGGCCGCCGGTCACATCCCTGAGCGTGTCGGCGTACCCGCTCGCTGCCTCCGCCGCGGACCGGTCGCCGGTCGTCACACTCTCCATGGCCTCCTGGATGGCGGTCGACACCTTGGGGTACGCCGGGTACGCGGGCCGGTAGTGCGTGCTGGACACCAGGTCGGTGAAGAACCTGATGCCGGGCTGGGCGGTGGCGTACCCCGGGTCGGCGGCGACGTCCCTGCGCACCGAGATGCCCGAGTTGGCGATGTACCACTTCTTGGCGTTCGCCTCGGTCTGCATCGTCCTGATGAAGTCGAAGGCGAGGTCCGGGTTGCCGGCCTTGGCCGGGACGGCCCAGGTCCACCCACCCGACATGCTCACCTTTCCGGGCGCCTGCCCGTGCTGGGTGGGCATGTAGGCGAGTCCCAACTGCCGGGACCAGTCGGGCCACTCGTGCCCGCTGCCCGGGAGCCAGGTCTGCGGCAGCCAGGAGCCGTCCAGGTCGATGCCGATCCTGCCCTGGGGGAGGAGTTCGCCCATGACGGTGGTGGCGAAGTTGGGATCGAGGGCGTCGGAGACGTCGGGGCCGAGCTTCTCCCGGTAGACGGTCTCGACGAACCTCAGCGAGTCCGTGAAACCCCGGCCCCCGGCGATCCACTTCCTGCTGCCGCCGTCGTACAGGGGATCGGTGCTGCCGTCGCCCGTGCCGTAGAGCAGCATCTCCATGGTCTGCATGGTGGAGCGCTCACCCGCCGGCTTGCCGGTGTAGACGTTGAGCGGGGTGACGCCGGGGACCTTCCGCTTGATGGTCCGGGCGGCGGCGAGGATGTCGTCCCAGTTCCTCGGCTGCCAGTTCAGCGGCAGCCCGGCCTTCCTGAACACCCGCTTGTCGAACCAGAGTCCACGGGTGTCGGTCCCGTCCGGGACGCCGTACGTCTTCCCGTCCTGCCCCTTCGCGGCCGCCTTCGCGGTGCCGACGAACTGTCTCCAGTCCGGCCACTTGGCGAGGTAGGGGTCCAGCGGCCTCAGATAGCCGCTGGTGATGTCGGAGTTGATGAGGAAGGTGTCCTCGTAGACGAGGTCGGGGGCGGTCCTCGGGGAGCGGAGCATCTGCTGGAGCTTGGTGTAGTACTCGGAGTCCGGGGCCTTGACGGGAACGAGCTCGACCTTCTTCCCCGGGTACTTCTTCTCGAACTCCTTCTTGATCCCGGCGAGATAGGTGTCCATCACCTTGACGGAGTTGTCCATCGACTGCTTGTAGGACACCTTGATCGTGTTCGGCCCGCTTCCGGAACCGTTGCCGCAGGCGGTGAGGGTCGCGGCGGCGAGAGCGGCGGTGAGGAGGGCGGAGAGAGCGGCGGTGGGGCGCACGGGCATGACCTCCTGAGGGCGCACTGCTGCGTGGCCAGGTGGTTGCCGTGTGAAGGTAAGAGCGCTGGTCTAGTCAGGTCAATGCGTCTGCGCGGGATTGGCGGTCGGATCTCCTCGCGTTCCGCGCCGTGCCGTTGGGCCCGCGCCCGGGCAGCCGGGCTCAGCGCCCCTGAGGAACCCACCGGTACTCCAGCTCCGGCCTCCCCACCTGCCCGTACAACGGACTCCGCGCGGCCCGGCCCGCCTCCACCAGGTGTTCCAGATAGCGCCGTGCAGTGATCCGCGAGATCCCCACGGCCTCGGCCACCCCCGCCGCCGTCAGGCCCTGCGGAGCCTCCCGCAGCACCCCCGTCACCCGCTCCAGCGTCGGCCCGCTCAGCCCCTTCGGCAGCGCCGCGGGCGACGGGGCCCGCAGGACCGCCAGCGCGCGGTCGACCTCGTCCTGGCCGCTCGCCTCGCCGACCGCGGCGTGGAACTCGGCGTAGCGGATCAGCCGGTCCCGCAGCGTGCCGAAGGTGAAGGGCTTCAGGACGTACTGGACGACGCCCAGGGAGACGCCCTCGCGCACCACCGCCAGGTCCCGCGCCGACGTCACCGCTATCACGTCCGCGTGATGGCCCGCCGCGCGCAGGGAGCGGGCGAACTGCAGGCCGTGTCCGTCCGGGAGGTGCAGGTCGAGGAGGAGCAGGTCCACGGGCGTGCGGTCCAGGACGCGGCGCGCCTCCGCCCCCGTGTGGGCCTTGCCGACCGCGACGAATCCCGGCACCCGGCCGACGTACATCACATGGGCGTCGGCGGCGACCGGGTCGTCCTCGACCACGAGGACGCGGATCGGATGCTGGTCCTGCGTCATCTGCCGCCCCCCACCGCCGACCGCAGCGGCAACCGCACCTCGAACACCGCTCCGCCCTCGCCATCCTCGTCGGACTCCGCCACCGTCAACGTGCCCTCGTGGCGGGTCACCGCCTGCCGGACCAGGGCCAGCCCGAGGCCCCGGCCGCCCGGCCCGGCCGGCTTCGTCGAGAACCCCCGCTGGAATACCAGGTCGGCATTGACCGGGTCGACACCGGGGCCCGTGTCGGACACCCTGAGGACCACCTCGCCGTCCGAGGCGTACGCCGTCACCGTCACCCGCGCCCCGACGCTGCCCTGCGCCGCGTCCACCGCGTTGTCGATCAGGTTGCCGAGGATGGTGACCAGGTCACGGGCGGGCAGGCTGTCGGGGAGCAGGCCGTCGTCCAGACGGCTGTCCCGCGACACCACCAGCTCCACGCCCCGCTCGTTGGCCTGGGCCGTCTTGCCCAGCAGCAGGGCGGCGAGCACCGGTTCCCGTACCGCCGCGACCACCTGGTCGGTCAGGGCCTGGGCCAGCTCCAGCTCCGCGGTGGCGAACTCCACCGCCTCCTCGGACCGGCCCAGCTCGATCAGCGACACCACCGTGTGCAGGCGGTTCGCGGCCTCGTGCGCCTGTGAGCGCAGGGCCTGGGTGAAGCCCCGCTCCGAGTCCAACTCGCCCATCAGGGACTGGAGTTCGGTGACGTCCCGCAGGGTGACCACCGTGCCCCGGCGCTCTCCGCCCGACACCGGGGAGGTGTTCACCACCAGGACGCCGGCCGCCGTCAGGTGCACCTCGTCCACCCGGGGCTCCGAGGACAGCAGCGCGCCGGTCAGCGGGGCCGGCAGGCCCAGGCCGGCCACCGAGCGGCCGATCAGCTCCGTGTCCGGGGCGCCCAGGCCCAGCAGCTCCCGGCCGCCGTCGTTGATCAGCGCCACCCGGTACTGCCCGTCCAGCATCAGCAGGCCCTCGCGGACCGCGTGCAGCGCCGCCTGGTGGTAGTCGTGCATCCGGCTCAGCTCGGTGGCGTTCATGCCGTGGGTGTGCCGGCGCAGCCGGGCGTTGACGACGTAGGTGCCGACCGCGCCCAGCAGCAGCGTGCCGCCGGCGACCCCGAGCAGGGTCGTGACCTGGTCCTGGACCCGCGCGCTGATCTCCTCCACCCTGATGCCGGCGCTGACCAGGCCGATGACGTGGCCGTTCTCCTCGACCGGGGTCACCGCGCGGACGGAGGGGCCGAGGGTGCCGGTGTAGGTCTCGGTGAAGGTGTGGCCGTGCAGGGCGGGGTCGATCCGGCCGAGGAAGCGTTTGCCGATCTGGTTCCGGTCGGGGTGGGTCCAGCGGATCCCGTCCGGGTTCATGATCGTGACGAAGTCGACGTCCGCGTCCCGCGTGACCTGCAGCGCGTACGGCTCCAGCGCGGCCGTGGGGTGGGAGGTGTGGATCGCCGAGCGGACCGAGGGGGCGTCCGCGAGGGAGCGGGCCACCGCGGTGACCTGGCGGACCGCCGCGTCCTCGGCCTGCCGCTGGTCGCTGACGTAGGTGAACAGCGCGTACCCGGCCACGACCAGCGCTATCAGCACGGCCTGCATCGCGAACAGCTGGCCCGCCAGGCTGCGGGGTCGGGGGAGACGGGGAAAGCGCATGTCAGCAGTGTGCCTCTCCGCTCCGTGCGGTGTGCCGGTCCGGCCGTCGTGAACTCAATGAACGGAAGGGTGACCGCCCTCACAGGGCGGGAGATAGTCACGGCATTCCTGGAACAACGCCCGGACGTGAGCCGCACGCCGGTAGTTCACCGACGAAGACGTCAAGGAGGGCAGTCGTGGCCGCCACAACCCCCGACACGGCACCTGCCGCGCCCCGCGCGAAGCGGGACCGGACCCATTACCTGTACATCGCCGTCATCGTGGCGGTCGCGCTCGGCATCGCCGTGGGACTCGTCTGGCCCGACGCGGCGGTCCAGCTGAAGCCCCTGGGCGCCGGCTTTGTGAACCTGATCAAGATGATGATCTCGCCGATCATCTTCTGCACGATCGTGCTCGGGATCGGGTCCGTACGGAAGGCCGCGAAGGTCGGTACGGTCGGCGGTATCGCGCTCGGGTACTTCCTGGTGATGTCGCTGGTCGCGCTCGCCATCGGGCTGGTCGTCGGCAACGTGCTGCATCCGGGTGAGGGGCTGCACCTCACCGATGCCATGAAGGCGTCCGGACACGACCAGGTGTCCAAGGAGGCGCTGCCGCCGGTCCAGTTCGTCCTGTCGATCATTCCGACGACCTTCGTGTCCGCCTTCACCCAGGAACAGGTCCTGCAGACCCTGCTGGTCGCCCTGCTCGCCGGGTTCGCGCTGCAGTCCCTGGGGCCGGTCGGGCAGCCGGTCCTGCGCGGTGTCGAGCACCTCCAGCGGCTCGTCTTCCGCATCCTGTCGATGGTCATGTGGGCGGCGCCGGTCGGTGCCTTCGGCGCCATCGCGGCGGTGGTCGGCTCGGCCGGTCTCGACGCGCTGAAGAGCCTCGTCGTGCTGATGCTCGGCTTCTACGTCACCTGCGTGCTGTTCGTCTTCGTGGTGCTCGGCACGGTTCTGCGGATCGTCGCGGGGCTGAACATCTTCTCGCTGTGCAGGTACCTGGCGCGGGAGTTCCTGCTGATCCTGTCCACCTCGTCCTCCGAGTCCGCGCTGCCGCGGCTGATCGCGAAGATGGAGCACCTGGGCGTCAGCAAGCCGGTCGTCGGCATCACCGTGCCGACCGGCTACTCCTTCAACCTCGACGGCACGATGATCTACATGACCATGGCGTCGCTGTACATCGCGGACGCGCTGGGTACGCCGATGTCGGTGGGCGAGCAGATCCCGCTGCTGCTGTTCCTGCTGCTGGCGTCCAAGGGGGCGGCGGGCGTCAGCGGTGCGGGGCTCGCCACCCTGGCCGGCGGTCTGCAGTCGCACAAGCCGGCGCTGGTCGACGGGGTCGGTCTGATCGTCGGTATCGACCGGTTCATGAGCGAGGCGCGTGCGCTGACGAACTTCGCGGGCAACGCGGTCGCCACCGTGCTGATCGGCACGTGGACCAAGGAGATCGACAAGGTGCGCGTGCGGCAGGTGCTGGCCGGCGAGCTGCCGTTCGACGAGACGACGCTGCCGGACGAGAACCGGCCGGCGGTCACCGGGGTGCCCGAGCCGCAGGGGGGCGGGGAGAAGGAGCTGGCCAAGGCCTGACCCTGCCGAAAGAACTCCGGATGTCCGGCCCCGCCTGAACCCGGGCCGGGCGTCCGGGACCCACCGCCGGGTGGTCGAGTGTCCTCCGTACCTCGACCGCCCGGCTTCTCACTCCTCCCTCTACGCACTCACCTTGGCCACCAGCGCGGTGGCCGCCGAGGCGGGCACGCCCGCCGCGGTCAGCACCGTGACCGTGGCCGAGCGGCCCGCCTCCTCGGCTGTCACCAGGCCGTCGTTCACCGCCTCCATCACCGCGAACACCATCTGCTCCTGTACGTACGCCAGGGCCGGGGCCGGCAGCGGTGAGCTGAACACGCCCTCGTCCAGGCCCTGCTGGAGCAGCCGGATCTTGCTGGCGCGCAGCGGGGCGAGGCGTTCGCGGATGCCCTGGACGGTGACCGTGCGCTGGGCGAGCGCGATCAGCAGGCGGTAGCGGTCCGCGGCCGCCCAGATCGCGAGGAGCGACCGGGCCGCCGCCTCCGCCGGGTCCTCCACCCCCTCGCGCACCGCCGCGTCCGCGTCCGTCAGCGCCTGCACCGCCTCGTCGACGAGGGTGCTGATCAGTGCCTCACGGCTGGGGAAGTGGCCGTACACGGTCCGTCGTACGACACCCGCCGCGCGCGCGATCTGGTCCATGGAGGCGTCCGGATCGCGCAGCAGCTCGGCGAGGGCGACGTCGAGGATGCGGCGCCGGTTGGCGTCGGCGCGGCTGGGGTTACCCGTGGTCATGCCAGTCATTGTGCCCGCACCGGCTCGACTTGCACAGCACTGTGCAACAACGTACATTGCACATGGTTGTGCAATTGCACGCCGCTGTGCAAAACCTGGACTTCACGTCCCGTCGCGTATCCGAGGAAGGCGACCCCTGCCATGCGACTCGTCATGACCGAACCGGTCGAGAAAATGGAGCGCCCCTACGCCCGGCGCTGGTGGGCACTGCTCGTGCTCTGCCTGAGCCTGCTGATCATCGTGATGGCGAACACCGCCCTCACGGTGGCCGCGCCCGACATGACGAAGGACCTCGGGCTGACCAGCGCCGACCTGCAGTGGGTGATCGACGGCTACACCGTCCCCTACGCCGCGCTGATGCTGCTGCTCGGCGCGATCGGCGACAAGTACAGCCGGCGCGGGGCACTCGTCCTCGGCCTGGTCGTCTTCGGCGGCGGCGCGGTCGCCGGCTACCTCGCCGACAGCGCGGCCACCGTCATCGCGGCCCGCGCCGTCATGGGCGTCGGCGCCGCGCTGATCATGCCCGCCACGCTCTCCCTGCTGGCCGCGACCTTCCCGCGCGCCGAACGCGCCAAGGCGATCGTCCTGTGGACCGCCACCGCGGGCCTCGCCATCGCCGCGGGACCGGTCGTCGCCGGCGCCCTCCTGCGCGACCACGGCTGGTCCTCGACCTTCCTGATCAACGTGCCCATCGCGGCCGTGGCGATCGTCGCCGCCTTCGTCCTGATCCCGCCCTCCAAGGCGGGCCACCACGACCGCATCGACTACGTCGGCGGCCTGCTGTCGGTCATCTGGACCGGCTCCCTCGTCTACATGATCATCGAGGGTCCGCACTTCGGCTGGGGTGCCAAGGCGGTCACGGCGGCCGTGGTCGCGGGCGCCGGCCTGCTCGCCTTCGTCGTCTGGGAGCTGCGCCACCCCCGCCCGATCCTGGACGTCCGCCGCTTCGCACACCGCCGTTTCGCCGGCTCCAACCTCGCCGTCGCCCTGTTCTTCCTCGCCGTCTTCGGCGCCTTCTACTACCTCACCCAGCACCTGCAGTTCGTCCTCGGCTACGACGCCCTGCAGACCGGCGTACGGATGCTCCCGCTGGCCGGCGCGGTCTTCGTCGGCTCCGCCCTGACCGGCCTGCTGACCCCGCGCGTGGGGATGAAGTGGACCGTCACGGCGGGCATGGTCGGCGGCACGAGCGCGCTCGCCCTGCTGACCCGGGTGGACGCGGGCTCGACGTACACCGACTTCCTGGCCCCCCTGATCATCCTCGGCCTGGCCATCGGCCTCGCCCTCTCGCCCTGCACCGACGCGATCATGGGCGCCTTCCCCGAGTCCGAGCTGGGCGTCGGCGGCGCGGTCAACGACACCTCGCTGGAACTGGGCGGCTCGCTCGGCATCGCCATCCTCGGCTCGCTGCTCGCCACGTCGTACGCCAACCACCTCTCCGACGCCACCGCGGGCAGCAAGCTCCCGGCGAGCGCCCTGGACACCGCGCAGGACTCGGTCGGCGCCGGATACGCCGTCGCGCAGGGCATCGGCGACAAGGCGCACGCGCTGGCCGCCCAGGCGGCGAAGACCTCGAACCCGCAGCAGGCCGCACAGCTCAAGCAGCAGGCCGCCGAACTCGCCGCGGGCGCCCGCCAGATGGCCGACGCGGTCGGTTCCTCCTTCTCCTCCGCGGTCGCCCACACCAGCCTGGTCGGCGCGGTGGTCCTCGGCCTCGGCACGATCCTCGTGGGCTTCCTGCTCCCACGCCGTGAAGCCCCCGCGCCGGACGTGAAGACCGAGGAGAAGGAACTGGCGGACAGCACGGCCGGCTGACAGCTTCCCGCTCCCATCCACTAACGTGCCGCTCCGGGCCAATCGGAACGGCACGTTCGTGCGTGGCGTCCGTATCTGTGAGTCAGTACGTGTATGGAGGCACGGGGGATATGAAGATCGACTGGGACCGGCGGACCTGCGCGCGGAAGGGGCATGTCACCTACGCGCCCGACGACCCCCGCCTGCGTCTGCGGCTGCACGCCGACACCGCGCTCGGCGAGGTGTGGCGCTGCCTGCGCTGCGGTGACTTCGTGCTGGGTGAGCCGCACGGCTCGGGGCCGGCCGCGGACGCCCCGCTCGTGCCGCGCGGGAAGGTGCTGCGGGACCTGTTCATCCTGCGCTTCCTGGCGATCGAGCGGGCCGTGCGCGGGGTGTTCATCGTGCTGGTCGCGGTCGCGGTCTGGAAGTTCAGCAACAGCCAGGACGCGGTCCGCAGCCTGTTCAACGAGTACCTCGACGTCTTCCGGCCGGTCTTCCGGCACTTCCACTACGACCTCGACCACTCACCCGTCGTCGGCTCCATCCAGAAGGCGTTCGGCTACAAGCACTCCACGCTGCTGCTGGTCGCCGCCCTGCTGCTCGCCTACGCGCTGATCGAGCTGATCGAGGCCGTCGGCCTCTGGTACGCCAAGCGCTGGGCGGAGTATCTGACGGTGGTGGCGACGGCCGCCTTCCTGCCGCTGGAGATCTACGAGATCACCGAGAAGGTCAGCTATCTGAAGATCGCCACGCTCGTCCTCAACATCCTCGCGGTCCTCTACATCGCCATGGCCAAGCGCCTCTTCGGCCTCCGGGGCGGCCGCAGGGCCTTCGAGGAGGAACGGCACAGCGCCTCCCTGATGGAGGTGGAGGAGTCGGCGGGGGTGACCGTCTGATGCCCGCCGGGACGGAGGACGGCCGCCGCCTCCCGCCCGCACTGGCCGAGGTGGCGGCCGTCGGGTTCGACTACGACCACGGCGAGGGCGTCGACTTCGAGGTGCACGACGCCCTCGACCCGGCCGAGGACACCACCGACTGGCTGCGGCGGTGGACCGGCAATCCGGAAGCCGACGGCAGCGCCTACCGGGTGTTCGGCAGGCACGGCACCGGTGGCCGCGCCGCCCTGTGGTGCGCACGGCCGGGGCGGGCGGTGACGGAGCAGCCGGTGGTGTTCCTGGGCTCGGAGGGGGAGACCGGCGTGGTTGCCGCCAGCCTCTGCGACTTTCTGTGGGTGCTGGCCGACGGCTACGGCCCCAGGGAGGCGCTCTGGCCCGAGCCGGGCTGGACCGCCCGCCCGAATGCAGCCCTCGCGGAGATCGCCGCCCGGCACGCCACCACCCCGCGCCGCCCGGCCCCGGAGATCGTGTCGGCGGCCGGGGCGCGGTTCCCCTCCTTCGCCGCCCACCTCGACGCCCTCTGCCGCTGAGCGGCGTTCGAGCTAGGACGCCCGTGCGGCGTCGGTGAGGCGCGTCAGTTCCGTCTCCGTCAGGGTGAGCTCCGCAGCCGCCGCCGAGTCGCGGACCGTCTCCGGACGGCTCGCACCCGGGATCGGGATCACGGTGGGGGAGAGGGACAGCAGCCAGGCCAGGCACACCTGCTGGGGGCTGACCCCGCGCTCCCGGGCCACCTCGTGGAACGCGGCGAACCGCGGGGCCGCCGCCAGGTCCGACGACCCGTCCAGCGAGCTGCGCGAGATCCCGCCGAGCGGACTCCACGGCAGGAACGCCAGGCCCAGCTCCGCGCAGAGCCGCAGTTCCGGATCGCTGTCGCGGACCTCGGGGGAGAAGCGGTTCTGTACGGACACCAGGCGGTCGCCGAGGATCGTGCGGGCCAGGACGATCTGGTCGGTGGTCACGTTCGACAGGCCGGCCAGGCGGATCTTGCCCTCGTCGAGGAGTTCGCGCAGCGCGCCGGCCGACTCCTCGAACGGGACGGCGGGGTCGGGCCGGTGGAGCTGGTAGAGGCCGATCGCCTCGACACCGAGCCGCTTCAGGGAGGCCTCCGCGGCCGTCTTGAGGTGCCGGGGCGTGCCCGTCGTCGTCCAGGTGCCGTCGGCCGGGCGGCCCCGGCCGCCCTTGGTGGCCAGCAGGACGCCGTCGGTGTCGCCGCCGTAGGTCGCGAGGGCACGGGCGAGGAGGAGTTCGTTGTGGCCGGGCTCCTGGCCCGGCAGGTGGTAGGAGTCGGCCGTGTCCAGCAGGGTCACACCCGCGTCCAGCGCCGCGTGGACGGTGGCGAGGGCCCGGGCCTCGTCCGGGCGGCCCTCGATCGACAGCGGCATGGCACCGAGGCCGATCGCGCTCACCTTCAGATCGCCAACCGTGCGGTAGCGCATGTCAGCTGTCCTTTCCCAGGGTCTCGGCGACGGCCTTCGGCAGCCACTGCCGTACGTCACCGAAGGAGAAACCGAGCCCGGCGGCCCGGGAGTTGTCCATGGCGTAACGGCGGCGGAAGGCGAAGGGGGAGAGCTCGGCGGACTCGGTCACCTCGAACCGCACCTCGCCCTCGGGGAAGTGGGCCGCCACCGCGGCGCACAGCTCGTCCAGGGCCAGCAGACCGTGGGAGGCGGCGTTCACCGGGCCCGTGAAGTCCGCGCCCGCCGCCCAGAAGAGGAAGCCGGCGATCTCCTCGACGTGGATGTACGTCGCCGGGTGCGGGGCCGGCGGTACGGCGATGGGCGTGCCGGTGCGGATGCGCCGGGCGTAATGCTCCAGCCGGCCGGTGAAGTCGTCGTCGCCGCCCAGCACATGGGCGACGCGTACGGACGCGAACGGGAGGCCGGAGCCCGTGAACACCGCCTCGGCCTGCCGCTTGCCCTCGCCGTAGTGTGCCGGGGCGAACTCCGCGTCGTCCCAGGGGAGTTCCAGGTCCACGGTGACATCACGCGGATCGACCGCGCTCTCCGGCACCGGCACCGCAGTGTCCTGGTGCTCGTACACCTCCACCGTCGACGTCATGACGTAGCGTCCGGTGCGGCCCGTGAAGACCCGGTGGGCGATCTCCGCCTGGCGCGGGGTGTAACAGACCTGGTCGATCACGACGTCGAAGGTGCGGCTGCCGATCGCCTCGGTCAGTGCCTTCTCGTCGTCGCGGTCGGCCACCAGGTGGACCGCTTCCGGGGGCGGGGCCGACGATCCCCGGTTCAGGACCGTGACCTGGTCACCCGCCGCCAGCAGCCGGGTGATCAGCCGCTTGCCGAAATAGCGGCTGCCCCCGATGACCAGTACCTCGCGTGCTTTTGCCATGACCATAATTCTCCGGACCGAGCAGGGAGCTCTGAAGGGGGAGACATGGGAGATCGGGCCATCACGCCGAAAGAACCACGGCATCTGCGGGCCGTCGCCGACGAAACGCAGGTGGCCTTCGACGCGGTGGACCGGCAGATCCTGCAGCTGCTGCAGACCGACGGGCGGATCAAGCTGAGCGAGCTGGGCCGGCGGGTCAGTCTGAGCCCGGCGGCGGTGGCCGAGCGGGTGCGCCGGCTGGAGACGGCCGGTGTGGTCGAGGGGTACGGCGCCCAGGTCGCGCCCGCGCGACTCGGCTACGGCATCCAGGCCTTCATCCGGGTGAACCCGCACGGCGGCTACAACCTCAAGCACCCCAGGACCCTCGAACTGATCGACCGCCCGGAGATCACCGAGGTGCACCACGTGGTCGGCCAGGACTGCTGGATCCTCAAGGTCGCCGTCACCGACACCGTCCACCTGGAGGAGATCCTGGAGCAGACCTCGGTGCTGGGCCGGACGACGACGTCGATCGTGCTGTCCTCACCCGTGCGCCACAAGCCGCTGCTGCCCCCGGCCCGGGACTGAAGGGACAGCACCGCTTGCCTTGACGCCGACGTCAACACCTACGGTCGTAGGCATGCGAATCGGCGAGCTGGCCGCACGGACCGGGACCACCACCCGCACCCTGCGCTACTACGAGGCACGCGGGCTGCTGCCGGCCCGGCGCGACGGCAACGGACACCGCACGTACGACGAGGGCGACCTGAGGCTGCTGGAGCAGATCCGGACGCTGCAGGACTTCGGGTTCGAGCTGGAGGAGACGCGGCCCTTCGTGGAGTGCCTGCGCTCCGGGCATCCCGAGGGCGACTCCTGTCCGGCCTCGCTCGCGGTCTACCGGCGCAAGCTGGCGGAGCTGGACGGGCTCATCGGTCAGTTGTCGGCGGTGCGGGAGACGGTCGCCGGGCAGCTGCGGCGGGCCGAGCTGGCCCGGGACGCGCTGGCCGCCGAGGCGCTGGTTCCGGGGGGCCCGGAACCCGGGTGCGAGCTGGGAGGGTTTTCGCGATGAGTCTGGTGAGCGCACTGGCCGAGGTGACGGACGCGGATTTCGAGGCGGAGGTGAAGGGCTCGGGGCTGCCGGTACTGGTGCAGTTCACGGCCGACTGGTGCGGGCCCTGCCGGCAGCTCGCGCCGGCACTGAGGGACATCGCCTCCGCGGAGCGCGACCGGCTGAAGGTCGTACAGCTGGACGTGGACCGCAATCCGCAGACGACCATTGCCTACGGCGTCCTGTCCACGCCGACCCTGATGGTCTTCCGGGACGGTGAACCGGTGCGGTCGATGGTGGGGGCGCGCCCCAAGCGGCGGCTGCTGGAGGAGCTGGCCGACGTGCTGTAAATCCCGCCCCGCCTGCAAAAAATCCCCCGGGCAATTGCGCTCGGGGGATTTCTCTGCGTATATTCGGTGGTTCGCGACTTGCATTCACGGGGTCGCGGAGAAGTTCAGTGAGCACAGTATATCCGGGCGGGAGCGGAATTGTCAAACACCGAATTTCCAGGCGATGAATTGCGGCACGAGCAGGAATTCATCGACGGACTGTACGCGCGCGTGGACGTGCTGCGCGGCGAGGCCGAGACATCGGTCACGGACGCGCTCGCCCAGGGCGACAAGCCCATGCAGGCCCGGCTGGAGCGGGACATCCTGGTCGCCGAGCGCTCGGGGCTGCTCGCCGCGCTGAACGCCGTCGACGGTTCGCTCTGCTTCGGCCGGCTCGACCTGGCCGACGGCGCCGTCCACCACATCGGCCGGATCGGGCTGCGCGAGGACGACGCCGAGCGCACCCCGGTGCTCATCGACTGGCGGGCCGACGTCGCCCGCCCCTTCTACCTCGCCACCGGCCACACCCCGATGGGCCTGCGCCGCCGCCGGCACATCACCACCCAGGGCCGGACCGTGACCTCCCTGCACGACGAGATCCTCGACCTCGGGGACGCCACCCGCACCGGGTACGAGGACCCGAGCGGCGACGCCGTGCTGCTGGCCGCGCTGAACTCGGCGCGCACCGGCCGGATGAGCGACATCGTGCAGACCATCCAGGCCGAGCAGGACGAGATCATCCGGGCGCCCCACCGCGGCGTGCTGGTGGTCGAGGGCGGCCCCGGCACCGGCAAGACGGCCGTTGCCCTGCACCGGGCCGCGTACCTGCTGTACGAGCACCGGGACCTGCTGGCCCGCCGCGCCGTGCTGATCGTCGGCCCCAACCCGGCCTTCCTCGGCTACATCGGCGAGGTGCTGCCCTCCCTCGGTGAGACCGGCGTGCTGCTGGCCACGGTCGGCGAGCTGTTCCCCGGGGTGAAGGCGACGGCGACCGACAGCAGGGAGGCGGCCGCGGTGAAGGGCCGCGCCGACATGGCGGACGTACTCGCCGAAGTCGTACGCGACTGGCAGTCGCTGCCCGATCCGGTGATCGCGATCGAGCACGACCGCGAGGTCCTGATGCTCGACGACGGCCTGGTGAAGGTCGCCCGCGAGCGCACCCGCGCCGCCGGACTGCCGCACAACGTGGCCCGCGAGCACTTCGAGGGCCACATCCTCAACACCCTCACCGAGCTGTACGCCGAGCGCGTGGGGACCGACCCGTACGACGGCAGCAGCCTGCTGGACGCCTCCGACATCACCCAGATCCGCGACGAACTGGCCGAGAACCCCGAGGTCTGGGCCGCCATCGACCAGTTGTGGCCGCGCCTGACGCCGCAGCGCCTGGTCGCGGACTTCCTCGCCGACCCCGTCGGCTATCTCCCCGACGAGGACGCGGCGGCCATCCGCCGCCCGGTGACCCGGGCGTGGACCGTGGCGGACGTACCGCTCCTGGACGAGGCGGCCGAACTGCTTGGCGTGGACGAGCGGGTGGCGCGGGCGCGGGCGGAGCGGGAGCGGGAGACGCAGGTGGCCTACGCGCAGGGCGTGCTGGACGTCTCGTACGCGTCCCGGACCTACGAGTTCGAGGACAAGGACGACGAGGCCAGCGAAGTCCTGTCCGCCCACGACATCATCGACGCCGAGCGGTTCGCCGAGCGGCACGAGGAGGCCGACCACCGCAGCGCCGCCGAGCGGGCGGCGGCCGACCGGACCTGGGCGTTCGGGCACATCATCGTCGACGAGGCGCAGGAGCTGTCGCCGATGGCCTGGCGGCTGCTGATGCGGCGCTGCCCGACCCGCTCGATGACCCTGGTCGGCGATCCGGCCCAGACGGCGGAGGCGGCGGGCGTCGGCTCCTGGTCGGAGATCCTCCAGCCGTACGTGGAGGACCGCTGGGAGCACACCCGCCTCGGTGTCAACTACCGGACACCGGCGGAGATCATGGAACTGGCGGCGGCCGTCGTCCGTGCCGAGAACCCCGGCTTCGAACCGCCGAGCTCGGTCCGTTCGACCGGGGAACGGCCCTGGGTGCGCGCCACCGACGACCTGCCCGGCGCCGTCGCCGAAGCAGTGCGGGAGCTGACGCCCGCCGAGGGCCGGCTCGCGGTCATCGCACCGCGCCACCTGCACCGCAAGCTGGCCGCACGGCTGGACGGGGTGACGGCGGGCGCCGAGCCGGACCTGACACAGACCGTGGTCCTGCTCGACCCCCGCCAGTCGAAGGGCCTGGAGTTCGACTCGGTGCTGGTCGTCGAGCCGGCCCGCTACGGCACGAGTGACCTGTACGTGGCCCTGACCCGGGCGACGCAGCGGCTGGGGGTGCTGCACACCGGAATGCTGCCCGACGCGCTCAGGCCGGCCGCAGCCACACCGTAGCCAGCGGCGGCAGGGTCAGCCGGATGCTCGCGGGGCGGCCGTGTGCGCCCTGCGGCTCCGGCTTGACCGGGTCGGGGTGGCCCACGCCCCCGCCGCCGTACCGCGCATCGTCCGTGTTCAGGGACTCGTGCCAGGCCGGTACGTCGTCCGGGACGCCGAGCCGGTAGTCGTGCCGGACGACCGGGGAGAAGTGCGACACCGCCAGCAGGGGGGAACCGTCCGCGTCGAGGCGCAGGAACGCGAAGACGTTGTCGTCCGCCGCGTCCCCGGTGATCCACTGGAAGCCCGCCGGGTCGGTGTCCCGCTGCCACAGGGCCGGGGTGGCCCGGTACAGCGCGTTCAGGTCCCGGACGAGATCCCGTACGCCCCGGTGGTCGGCCCCGGCGCCGTAGGCCGGGTCGAGCAGCCACCAGTCGGGGCCCTGCGCCTCGGACCACTCGGCGCCCTGGGCGAACTCCTGCCCCATGAACAACAGCTGCTTGCCCGGATGGGCCCACATGAAGCCCAGGTAGGCGCGGTGGTTGGCGCGCTGCTGCCACCAGTCGCCGGGCATCTTCGACACCAGGGACCGCTTGCCGTGCACGACCTCGTCGTGGGAGATCGGCAGGACGTAGTTCTCGCTGTACGCGTACACCATCGAGAAGGTCATCTCGTGGTGGTGGTACCTGCGGTGGACCGGTTCGTGGGCCATGTACTGCAGCGAGTCGTGCATCCAGCCCATGTTCCACTTCAGGCCGAAGCCGAGCCCGCCGAAGCCGCTCGGGCCCTTGTGGTGGGTGGGCCGGGTGACGCCGTCCCAGGCCGTGGACTCCTCGGCGATGGTCACCACACCCGGGCAGCGCCGGTACACGGTGGCGTTCATCTCCTGCAGGAAGGCGACCGCGTCCAGGTTCTCCCGGCCGCCGTGCTCGTTCGGGGTCCACTGGCCCGGCTCGCGCGAGTAGTCCAGGTAGAGCATCGAGGCGACGGCGTCCACCCGCAGGCCGTCGATGTGGAACTCCTCGCACCAGTACACGGCGTTGGCGACGAGGAAGTTCCGCACCTCGCGGCGGCCGAAGTCGAACTCCAGCGTGCCCCAGTCGGGATGTGCGGCCCGCCGCGGGTCGTGGTGCTCGTACAGCGGGCGCCCGTCGAACTCGGCCAGCGCCCAGTCGTCGCGCGGGAAGTGCGCAGGCACCCAGTCCATCAGCACCCCGATGCCCGCCTGGTGCAGCCGGTCCACCAGGTACCTGAAGTCGTCCGGGGTGCCGAGCCGGGCCGTCGGGGCGTAGAAGCCGGTGACCTGGTAGCCCCAGGAGCCGCCGAAGGGATGCTCGGCGACCGGCATCAGCTCCACATGGGTGAACCCCGTCTCCCGGACGTAGGCCGGAAGCTGGTCGGCCAGCTGGCGGTAGGTGAGGCCGGGGCGCCAGGACGGCAGGTGCACCTCGTAGACGGAGAACGGCGCCTCGTGCACGGGGGTGTCGGCGCGGTGCGCCATCCACTCCGCGTCGGCCCACTCGTGGTGCGAGACGTGCACGATCGACGCGGTGGCGGGCGGCGCCTCGGTACGGCGGGCCAGCGGATCGGCGCGCAGGGTGCGCGAGCCGTCCGGGCGGGTGATCTCGAACTTGTACACCTCGCCCTCGCCGATCCCCGGTACGAACAGCTCCCACACCCCGGAGGAGCCCAGCGAGCGCATCGGGAACCCGGTGCCGTCCCAGAAGTTGAAGCCCCCCGCGATCCGTACGCCCCGCGCGTTCGGCGCCCACACCGCGAACCGGGTGCCGGTCACCCCCTGCCGGGTGGTGACGTGCGCGCCGAGCGCCCGCCACAGCTGCTCGTGCCGGCCCTCGCCGATCAGGTACAGGTCCAGCTCGCCGAGGGTGGGCAGGAAGCGGTAGGGGTCCTCGGTGTCCAGGACGTTCCCCCCGTACGCCACCAGCAGCCGGTAGTCCGGTACGTCGGCGAGGGGCAGCACACCCGAGAAGAACCCGTCGCCGTCGTCGTGCAGCCCGGCGCGCAGGTCGCCGGCGACGACGGTGACGGACCGCGCGTACGGCCGGAAGACCCGGACGGCGACGCCTCCCCGCACCGGGTGGGCGCCCAGCACGGAGTGCGGGTCGTGGTGGGTGCCGTGCAGCAGCCGCTCGCGGTCGGCGGGAGGGACGGCGGCATCCGGGGTGTGCTTCGGGGGAGCCGGCTTCTTGGTCGTCACGGACGAGCCTCCTGGGCGGACGCGGCGAGGCGACGGATCGCCGAGAGCGGTACGGGGAGCCAGTCGGGGCGGTGCCGGGCCTCGTAGACGACCTCGTAGACCGCCTTGTCGGTCTCGAAAGCATTCAGCAGCACCGGATCGGTGCGCGGGTCGCGGCCGGCCACCTCCGCGTACCCGGAGCAGTAGGCGGCCCGGCAGACGCGCGCCCAGTCCGGCGCGGGCGGGCTCACCGAGTGGGCCGCGTAGTCGAAGGAGCGCAGCATCCCCGCGATGTCCCGCACCGGCGGCTGCGGCATCCGCCGTTCGGCCGGCGGCCGGGCCGGCTCGCCCTCGAAGTCGATCAGCGACCAGTCTCCGGAAGCCGAGCGCAGACACTGGCCGAGGTGCAGATCACCGTGGATCCGCTGGGCCGTCCAGGTGCGGTTCTCGGCGGCGAGGCCGGCCAGCGCCAGGTAGGCCGAGCGCAGCCCGCTCTCGTACGGGCGCAGTGCCGGCACCGCCTGGACGGCCGCCGCCAGCCGCTCGGTCATCCCCTCGACCAGCGACTGCAGCTGGGCGCGGCCGAGGGTGACGGTCGGCAGGGCACGGGCGAGCGCGGTGTGCACCTCGGCGGTGGCGCGGCCCAGCGCCCGGGACTCGGCGGCGAAGTCCTCGCCCTTGGCCAGCTCGCGCAGCGCCAGCTCCCAGCCGTCGCTCGCCCCGCTGACGAAGGGCTGGAGCACCGCCAGGACGTACGACTCCCCGTCCACCTCCGCCTGCAGCCAGGCCGTCGGCGCGGGCACCCGGGGGCAGCCCTCGCGGGCCAGCGCCAGGGGTATCTCCAGGTCGGGGTTGACGCCGGGCACCACGCGGCGCAGCAGCTTCAGGATGAACGTATCGCCGTAGACCACCGACGAGTTGGACTGCTCGGCGGTCATCAGCCGGGCCACCAGCCCGGCGCGGATCTCCCGCCCCGGCTCCCGCTCGAAACGCAGGCCCCCGATGCGGGCCCGGGTGCGCAGGGCCTCCAGCAGCACTTCGGCGGGCCGGGGGTCGTACAGGGCCTCGTACACCGTGCGTCCGGCGAGCGGGCCGTCTTCCACGTGTCCGATCAGCGCGGGCGCCAGCCGCGGGGGCAGCGCCTCGCGCACGCCTATGAGGAGCTGGTAGCAGTCGCCCGGATGGGGCTCGGCGCCCAGGGCGGACGGCTGGTGGACGCGCAGGAGCAGGTGGTAGAGGCCCAGCCGGCCGTCGGGCGGCAGCAGTTCGGTGGCGGCCACGGGGGTGAACCCGGTGACCGGGCGGCCCTTGCCCGCGAACCAGCGCTGCCTCGGCAGCCACGCGCGCAACAAGGGGTCCAGGGAGGCGAGAAGCGGGGTGGTGGTGCCGGATGAGGTGACCGTTTCCGCCATGGGCGTCACGTCCTTTTCCCGGAGCGCGAGGGGGTATCACTTCTGCGTGCCCCGGGCGGGGCGGGGGAAACCGCCCCACCACCAGGGTTCTATGCCGCGTTCCGGCGCAGCCGGAACCAGTAGAAGCCGTGCCCCGCGAGGGTGAGCAGGTAGGGCAGCTCGCCGACCGCCGGGAAGCGGACCCCGCCGAACAGCTCGACGGGGTGCCGTCCACCGAACCGGCTCAGGTCGAGCTCGGTGGGCTGCGCGAAGCGGGAGAAGTTGTGGACGCACAGGACCAGGTCGTCCTCGTACTCGCGCAGGAAGGCGAGGACGGCCGG